>NZ_JASATW010000007.1:0-247832 GCF_030405905.1 Sphaerothrix gracilis Ecp01 | reverse complement strand
TCAACCCTACCTTTCGGTGGGTCATTCAGAAGTTTCAGGGCATTCATTTTGTGCAGTTCGGACACCTCAAGCAGATTAGTAACCTGACTGATGAGCGGCGCACAATCATCCGATTCTTGGGGGCTCATGTTGAGCCTTACTATGCACCTACCTAATCTTTTGGCAACCTGCGGAATGTTGGCTACAGGCTAACGGCAGCCGCTTCTAAGCCCAGCGGCTTTTCCTCAGAGGCAGGCTGCCAGCTCTGCCCCTCCAGCGCCATCTGCTCAATCAGGCTGGCTAGGCGCAGTGCCTTGAGCGCCTGCTCCCCACCCACCGAAGGCTGCTCACCCCCACGAACGCAGTTGACAAAGTGCTCTAGCTCGGCGTGCAGCGGCTCAATATTGCTGGTGTAGACTTTCTCAATCAGGCCGTCCTGGCGATAAAGTACCTGCCCGTAGTCACTGGTGCAGTCAACCGTCGTCTGTCGGTGAATCAGAATCTCGTTGTTGAGAAAATCCGCTTCCGTCAGCGAATTTTCGCAGTGAGCCATGATGGTGCGAATCTTGCGATGGGTAACTTTGCTCGCCGTCAGGGTGGCCACGATGCCGTTACTGAAACCCAAAGTCGCCGTCACATAGTCAAGATAGCCGGAGTCTGCCGCTCGACTGCCGCTGGCCGTCAGTTTTGATACCGAAGCGCTGGCCAGCTCTAGGAGCAAATCAATGTCGTGGATCATCAGATCTAGGACGACAGACACATCATTGGCTCGCTGAGAATAGGGACTCATGCGCCGCGCTTCTAGGGCCAGGAGTTCTTCGGTTTTAAGCACTTTATGCAGCTCTTGAAAAGCCGGATTGAAGCGCTCAATGTGGCCGACCTGCAGAATACAGTTGGAAGCTGCTGCCGCGTTAACTAACGATTCGGCTTCGGCAATGCTGGCAGCAATCGGCTTTTCAATCAGGACGTGAATACCCGCCGTTAAACACGCCATGCCAACAGCGTGGTGCAGCCGGGTCGGCACCGCTACGCAGACCGCATCCACATGACTCAATAGATCGTGATAGTCTTCAAAAAAACGAACCCGATACTTACTGGCCGTATCGAGTCCCCGTTCCACGTTGACATCTGAGATGCCCACTAACTCAACGTCTTTGAGGCGACTCAGTACGCGGGTATGGTGCTGTCCCATGTTGCCCACACCGATGACGCCTACGCGAATGGGATCTGAGGGATTGCGGCCTGATTGCACAATGTCAAGCTCCAAACTCATCAACTTGTCCTGCACACCTGTTTCTCCTTGCCTAAGAGAACGACCCAGAGCAGCCTCTTCGGAGCTGTTTCAGCTACGCAAAGTCACCCAGATATTACCACAGCGCCTCTCTTTGTAAAGAATTCAAAAGCGCTGAGCAGAGGCGATAAGACTCTAGATGGCAGCTTTGCAACTGCTTTCCAGTTTGAGCGGAACCGGATCCGGGAAAGTAAATTCATGTGTCACTTTTTGAAGCGTCTGTGGGCTATCCGCTTTGAATATAGGCAGAGGAGAACCGTAGTAAAAGCCTCAGCGCTCTGAGTCTAGAGACTCCGAGGACAGGGCGGTAGAAGAGGCGCTTGAGGTCAAAGCGGCGTCGCCGGGCTGACTGAGACGATGCACCATAATCTCCTGCAGACGGGGCCCGTCTGCAGCCATCAGCGTCATATTTAGATCCTGATAGCGTAGGCTTTCGCCCTGAGTGGGAATTTTTTGCATTCGATAGATCAAAAAACCGCCCAGGGTCTGATAGTCTTCCGTCAGCGGCAAATTGATGTCCAGCAGCTCATTAACTTCTTCAATATCTGTCTGGGCCCGCACCAGAAAAGTATGCTCATCTATCATCTTGACGATTAGGTTGTCATCGTCTTCGACTTCATTGGCTTCACCAATAATCTCAGCCGTTAAGTCTTTCAGTGTTACTAGCCCCGCCGTCCCGCCAAACTCATCGACCACCATGACCATAGCCTGCCCGGATCGCTGCATCAGCTGCAGCAGTTCGTGCAGTGGCATGTACTCTGGCACAAAACGAGCCGGACGAATCCAGGATTGAATAGAAGCGTCTACGGGGAGCGAGCCGGCAGCCAAGGGAGCAGCCAACTCTTTGAAATAGATAATGCCGCAGATATCGTCTAGAGAATCTCCCATCACCGGGTAGCGAGAATGGCCGGAGGCGGCAATTTCGTCTAGCAGGTCTTGAAAAACCGCCTGTTTGGGCAGAGCGGCAATACTGGTGCGAGGCACCATGACTTCGCCCGCTGTCACCTCCCGAAACTCAAAGATGTTGTTGAGCAGCTCGCGCTCCTCGGCTTCTAAACCCGGCAGTTCTGTTGAAGTGCTGATAATCAGCTGCAGCTCCTCTGGCGTCAGCCGGGTATACCAGCCCTGCCCGGTATACTGAATGCCCAAAAGCCGCAGCAGCCAGCGCGTAGACTGATTCAAGATCCAGATGAAGGGATTAAAAAAGCGAGCAATTGTCAGGCTGGGCGGCCCCAGAAAGCGGGCTAGCTGCTCCGGATAGAGCAGCGCTAGGGATTTAGGACACAGTTCTCCCAGCACAATCTGCAGGTAGGCAATCAGCAAAAAGGCCAGCGGAATTGCCAGGGAATGGGTGATTAGCGGCAGGCGGGTGGAGGGCAGCGGCAGTTGGCTGAGCCAGTAGGAAATTAGCACCGCCATTGTGCTTTCACCAATCCACCCCAGGGCCAAGCTAGAGAGAGTGATACCTAGCTGAGTGGTTGATAGCAGGCGATCGAGGCTGCGCTGCAGACTTTGTACCGTTTTGGCCTGAGCGTCACCGACAGCCACGAGTTGACTAATACGCGATCGCCGCACAGAGACAATGGCAAACTCAGCGGCCACAAAAAATGCATTAATACTGATTAACAGTAAGACTGCTAATAGACGAGTCAAAATATCTGCCCTAGTCAAACTAAAGAAAGGCGAAGCAGATGCAGCTAGCAAGATGGCGCTTAGAGGGTTCATCTGCAAAAGCTAGACCCAAGTGCGGCTCATAGAGAGGGACGCATTATCCTATTCAAAGGGGTTTTAACGTAGCCCAGCACTGGTGCCATCTACTGTAGGTCGCCTTCAATGCGAGCCTTAACGTCTTCGAGAATGTCCTCTTCCTGCAAGATGACCAGGCTGTTGTGCTGCCCACTGCGCTGAGTCGGTAAGTCACTGAAGGGGCGGGAATCAGGCTGACGAATCCCGGTAAGCGCCGTACGCCCTAGCGCATATCCCCAAGAAGCACTGACAATACCCGCTCCAAACATGAGCGATAACAGAATTAGCGTAAAAACAATAGCCGGATTGATTCTCATACTTGCGCCACTTCAGAACAAGCGCCTCTTTGACTTCCAAAACATAGCAGACTAATTAACTTTAGAATATTTTTCGTAGCCGTCAATTCTTTCTAGACTCATCAGTCTGCTGCATCGCTTCTATTCTTGCCAGTATACGAAAAAGTTGGGAAATTGAGCGGTTTGCCTCGTTAAGCTTTAAGAGTCAATATAGAATAGGGAAACAGCCAGGGTTGGCCGAGCGGTTGAGGCAGCGAACTCATAATTCGCGTTAGGCAGGTTCAACTCCTGCACCCTGGATTATTTTCTAACAGCGGCGATAAATTTTGAAAAGCCAGGAGCCATTGGAGGCTGAGTGATCCCCCATAGCTCCTGACTCTGATCAGAGATGAATTGGCATAGGGGCGCAGCGCGAAAGGCCCCCGTTGACCTTTGACCCCTAGGGCATAGGTAGACGCTCAAAGATAAACTCGCTGCCGACCACGCGGCTGTCCTGCTGCGACACTGGTAGCAGCAAGATGGATGTGTTGTAGGGATTGCGCAGATCCGGCGTTCTCAGGTACAGGTCGCTGCGAGACTGCTGAGCCATCAGATACTCATAAATTTGATGAATCGCTTCGGCATCGCGCTCAATTTCGAGTTCCGGATAGGCCGCATTGCCAAACGTACCAGGGCCAAAAATAGAGGAGAATTGTCGCCAGAAAGTGCGGTTCTGAAAGTAAGTGCCGGAGTTGGCATAGAAGACTTCGTTGATGGCTTCGGAAACAGCGGCTGACTCAGTGCGAGGCGCAGTAACGTCTACAACGACTTCCTGGGCGATCGCGGTTGTGGCCATTACGGCAGAGCTGCTCACTGCCGCTACGGCAGCACCGATCAAAGATTTAACACGAATACCCATAGCACTTACTCCTCGATTTTGCCGTTTATAGTACCCCATCCTGGCTATCCTGTAGGCGGGGAATTCGATATAGTTTGCAGGGACTGCAGGCAAATTTTAAGATTGAGCAGCCGCAGTCTGGGCGATCGCGCTTAAAAATCAGCGATTTGCAACCTGCGAGTCCTTTATAGCTCATTTTCTTACGGTTGGTATCAGTCTATGGCAATTTTCTCGTCTCAGTCTGACTCACTCGCGGCGATCGCCACGGCTAGCCTTTCGCTGGTGCGGCAGCAGCTCCTCGATCTGTTCTGCCAAAATGCTTACCGTGAGGGGGACTTTGTCCTGTCGTCCGGTCAGCGCAGCACTTACTATATCAACGGCAAGCAGGTAACGCTGCACCCGGAAGGGAGCCTGATGGGGGGACGCCTGCTTTTATCTATGCTGCCAGCGCAGACTGAGGCAGTAGCCGGACTCACCTTGGGGGCCGATCCGATTGTGACAGCCGTTAGCATCGTTGGGGCGTACGAGAGAAAGGCGATCGCCCCTCTCATCGTCCGCAAGGAAGCCAAAGGCCACGGCACCCAGGCTTATATAGAAGGGCTGACTTTGCCCCAGGGCACCCCCGTTGTGGTACTAGAAGATGTTGTCACCACCGGACAGTCGGCCCTAAAGGCCGTCGATCGCCTGCGACAGGCAGGCTATCAGGTAGAGCAGGTTATTTCTCTGGTAGATCGCCAGCAGGGAGGCGCTGAGCTGTACCAGGAGAAAGGATTAGGGTTTGAGGCCGTCTTCACCATTGCCGAAATTCAGCAGCGCTGGCGTCAGCTCCAGTAGGCCGCTACGGCAGCAGTTCTAGGCTCTCCATCATGGCGGCCAAGACCTGTTTGTTGCGCTCATACTGAGCGGTGGCGACATCATAGGTAGAACCCACCAAAATGCGATCGCCTAGATCCACTACATAGCGATACGTCCGTACGCCTTCTGGCAGCAGTCCCCTGCCATTTGATTCGCCCTCAGTCACAATTGTCTGACGGCCATCGATGGTAACTATTCGCTGTGAGAGCATCCGCTCTGTGATGTTCTCATCGTCAGCAATCCGATCAAAAGGAATATTGTCCACCCGGATCAAGACCGCCTCATCAAAGCTCTCGGCCCGATCTGGCAGCGTGATTTCACTGGGGTCAAAGGCGCGGCAAAACCGAGTGACTTCCCCTTGATTGGTTTGCCAATCGGCAGGATAGCGCACCCGATACCCCGCAGTCTCGTTAGTGCAAGTCTGCGTTAGCGCAATGTCAGGACGGGGGACAGGCTGCTCTGCTGGCAGAGCCACATACTCTGCCGGAATACCGGAGGTGTCTAGCTTAATCTGACAAAGGGCGGCGGCTACCTGCGATCGCGTCGCCGGACCGTCTGGATTCAGGCGCGGGCCAGCGATCGCTGCTGGCGGTGCAATTAGGAAGCCCTGCTGGGTAGCGGCGGCTAGCTGTCCCACAGCGTAGTCTGGAGCTTGCTCAGCATCTGTAAAGGTAGAGCTAAGAAGCTGCCGGGGCGAACTGGGAATGTCATAGTCTAAGCCGCTGACCAAAGCGACAAAGCTTTCAGCCCGGCTGATCGGCTCAGATGGACGAAAAGTTTGATTGGGAAACCCAGACAAGAAGCCGCGCTGATAGGCGGTTTGAATTGCAGCTTGTCCCCAGTATCCGGCCGGGACATCTGTAAAATTAATGGCGTCTCTGGCAGGCGCAGCCTCCGGAAAGGCTTGGTTAATCAGCGCCGCGTATTCTGCCCGGTTAATCACTGCATCCGGGCGAAAGCTACCATCCGGATAGCCGCTAACAATCTGCTGCTGGCTAAGCTGGTTGATACAGCTTGCAGCCCAGTGACCATTCAAATCACTGTAGGTCTGCCCCCAGGCAGCTATTCCCTGGCTCAAACAGACGCTGCCGACAGTCAACCCGATAGATAGGCGGCTGGCGAAAGCTAGCTGTGTTTGCGACTGATTGGCAAAGCTCAGCATGACAATTCCTCGCTAAGACGTGATCACAGGTCTGTTTTAGCGAGGCTGATTCAGAAAATCGTCTAACCGTGGGCAAAACGCTGCTGCCTAGTAGCTATACCCTAGGGTAGACAATCGCGACCTAAGTTGTTTCCGTAGCCGATTCCGCTTCTTCCAGTTCTCCACCCTTCACGGTTTCTGAGACGAGGGCCTCATCAGTGTCTTTAAACACCAATCGCAGCAGCGGCGGCGCTAGAAACGTCGTGAGAATTACCATGACGATGATAGCCGCTTCCAAAGACTCTGATAGCACACCGCTGGCTGAACCTACTCCAGCAAAGACAAGCCCTACTTCACCCCTAGGCACCATGCCAATGCCGATAGCCAGCCGATTGATGCCTGGCTGACCAAAGATGGCAAATCCGGTGACAACCTTGCCGATGATGGCAATCACAATTAGAAAAGACGCGATAATCAACCCCTCTCGATTGCTGGGCACTGCCGGATTTAGCACGCTCAGATCGGTTCTAGCGCCAACCGTGACAAAAAACACGGGCACTAGCATATCGGCGATCGGCGTAATTTTCTCCTCTAGCTCCTTGCGCTTGGTGGTTTCCGCCAAAATCAGACCTGCCGCAAAAGCTCCTAAAATCGCCTCTAGCTGAATCGCGGCGGCAATATAGGACAGCACAAAGGCGAAGATAAGCGAGCTAATAATGAGCTGGCCTCTGGTTCGCAGCTCATCTACCAGAGCCACGAAGTAGGGGCTGAGCAACCGCCCCACCAAAATAGCACCCACCAAGAACACCGCCGCGCCAACAATCAGATAGACCACGTTGAGAATTTCAATTTCTCCGGTTTTAGCCAGACTGGCCACTACGGCTAGGACAATGATGCCAAGCACGTCGTCTAAAACCGCCGCGCCGATGATGATTTGGCCTTCCTTAGAACTGAGCTGCTGCAGCTCGGCCAGCACCTTGGCGGTAATACCAATACTGGTGGCGGTCAGAGCCGCCCCGGCAAAAACGGCAGGGATAGTACTAATGCCGAAGAAAGCAATTAACCCGGCAGTACCTGCGGCAAAAGGCAGCACCACGCCGATGATGGCTACGATCGCCGCCTGCGGCCCGACTCGAATTAGCTCCTTTAGATCAGACTCTAAGCCAATTTCAAACAGCAGGATTACTACGCCTAGCTCTGCTAGCACAGAGATGACTTCGCTCTGAGCTGAGAAAACAGCCGATACCAGTTCTGGCTGCAGTCCGGCAGTAGTTTGAAGAAAATCGGTAATCAGCGAGCCGGTCCCTTCAGCGCTTTCCGGAAAAACAATCAGGTTTAGCGCTGAAACGCCTACCACTACGCCGCCTACCAGCTCTCCCAGCACCGGTGGCAGGTTAATGCGGGCACAAAGCTCGCCGCCTAGCTTAGCTGCGAAGTAAATAGCAATTAGGCTGGCCAGGACGCCAGCCAGGACGAGCGGGCCGATTTCCGCTTCTGAAGCCTCCGCTAAGACGAGAGGAGAGGATGAAAAAAAGTTAAAAACTGGGCTTAGATTAGCTACCGAGTCGATCAGGTCAAGCATTCGAGCCTTAGAAACTCATCCTGTCTACTTTACCTGAGTTTACAAACTAGAGACAGTCCATCGTGAGAAGGATAGCCCCTCTAGAGAAAAATTCGGTGCTGCAAAGACGGCATTTGCCGCCGTACCTGCTCTAGTCGCGCAGGCTTAATTTCAGCGATCGCCATGCCCGGTTCTTCCCCTGCATCCGCCAAGATCACGCCCCAGGGATCCACAATCAGCGCATGGCCGTGGGACTGCCGGAGCTGATTGTGGCGTCCGGTTTGGGCCGGAGCAATCACGTAGCAGGTATTCTCGATCGCCCGCGCCTGCAGCAACACCTGCCAGTGGTCTTTACCCGTAAAAGCAGTGAAGGCGGCTGGCACAAATAGCACCTCAGCCCCGACTTGGGAAAGGTGGCGATACAGTTCAGGAAAGCGCACGTCGTAGCAAACCGAAAGACCCAAATGCCCGAAGTGTTTAGAGGAATAAACCGTTGGTAGCTGCTGCCCGGAAATCACCGTGTTAGATTCGCGGTAAGTATTGCCATCCGGCAGGTTGACATCAAACAGGTGTACTTTTTCATAGCGAGCCAGTTCTTCCCCGTTGGGATCTATCAGCAGAGCCGTATTGTAGACTTTGCCGTCGCTGGCTGGCACCGGGTAGCCTCCCCCCAGAATTGTCACCTGATAGCGCTGCGCCATCGTCTTTAGAAACTTTTCGCTGAGCTGATGAATGACGGCGGCTCGCTCTAGCTTCAGAGCTTCGTCCCCCAAAAATGAAAAATTTTCCGGCAGGGCAATCAGCTCTGCCCCCTGCCGCACCGCCAGATCGATTAGTTCTTCGGCCTGAGCCAGGTTGTGTTCTAAGTCAGGTAGGCTCGTCAACTGCAGGGCAGCGGCTAGATAAGACCTCATGGGTGAAAATCGCTTCAGTCAAAGGGTGAGTCATCCAATTTTAGTCCTCTGAGGTCTGAATAGCGTGGTTTTGTGCTGGAAAGAGCCAACGGCAGAGTGAAAATTCTGGGCTGTCTGAGAATTTTGCCGCTCTTGCTACACTGTTGTCATCCAGTGCAATCCAAAAAATATTTCAAATAAACTTGATGGCAGAGACGCTCCAAATTGCATCGACAGAAGTTATTTCCGGCTTCAAGGCGCTGGCCGATCCGCTGCGATTGCAGGTGATTGAACTGCTGAGAACACAAGAGATGTGCGTCTGCGATTTGTGCGATCGCCTTAATGTGGCCCAGTCTAAGCTTTCCTTTCACCTCAAGAGCCTGAAGGAAGCAAAGCTGATTCGCGCCCGCCAGGAAGGTCGCTGGATATACTACAGCCTCAACCTGCCTCAGCTCGTGCTGCTGGAACAGTATTTGGCTGAGTTTCGCCGCTTCAGTCCAATTTTGCCCGCTAGAGCCTGCCCGCCAGAGGCTTAGCAGGTGTCAAACTTGGCTCAGCCAAACTTTTTTGCTTGACAAATCAAGTTTTTTTGAAATGATAAAAGTGATGCAGATTGGCATTTAAGAGCAGTCACGACGAGGACGGCTGGGCCGCTGCGGGAGGGCTTTTAGCGGAGTGATTTTGCAAGATGTCAGAGAATGGAATGAGTACGCACCAAGCCAACGTGAATCTTAAAGCGGTGCAGGCGGGGGGGACGCTCAGCTTCTTTGAGCGCTATCTCACGGTTTGGGTGGCGCTGTGCATTGTGGTCGGCATTCTGCTGGGGCGATTGTTTCCCGGAATTGCGATCGCCTTAGACGCGCTGAGCCTCTATCAGGTGTCTATCCCGATCGCAGTCTGCCTGTTCTTCATGATGTATCCCATCATGGTGAAAATTGATTTTGGTCAGGCGAAGAAGGCGGCCCAAACGCCTAAGCCCGTCCTGTTGACCCTGGTGGTGAACTGGCTGATTAAGCCTTTTACGATGGTGCTGTTTGCCCAGTTCTTTTTGGGCTGGCTGTTTCGCCCGCTGCTGGCTGGGACCGAAATTATTCGTGGGGTGGAGATTTTTCTCGCAGATTCCTATATTGCCGGAGCCATTTTACTAGGGATTGCCCCCTGTACGGCGATGGTGCTGATGTGGGGCTATCTGTCTTTTAGCAATCAGGGCCACACGCTGGTCATGGTGGCCATCAACTCCTTAGCCATGCTGTTTCTCTATGCGCCGCTGGGCCGCTGGCTGCTGTCAGCCAACAATCTGGCAGTCCCCTGGGAGACAATTGTGCTGTCGGTGCTGGTCTATGTCGGTCTGCCGCTGCTGGCGGGGGCCGTTTCCCGCACCTGGATTTTGCGCCATAAGGGTAAAGCCTGGTTTGAAACCGTGTTTTTGAAATATCTCAGCCCGGTTTCGATCGCTGCTTTGCTCATTACCCTGGTGCTGCTATTTGCCTTCAAAGGCGATCTGATTGTGCGTCATCCGCTGCATATTTTGCTGATTGCGGTACCGCTATTCATTCAGACCAACTTCATTTTTCTAATTACCTACGTCGCGGCGCAGAAGCTGGGCCTGTTTTACGAAGACGCCGCGCCCGCCGCTCTGATTGGTGCTAGTAATCACTTTGAGGTGGCGATCGCCACTGCTGTCACCCTATTTGGCCTCAACTCCGGAGCCGCCCTAGCTACCGTAGTTGGGGTGCTGATTGAAGTGCCGCTGATGCTGATGCTGGTGGAAGTGTGTAAGCGCACTGCCTTTTGGTTTCCCCGCGAGCCAGAAAAAGCCACCCTCAGCGATCCGCGCTGCGCTCGACCCTGGGGCTAGCGCTTGTGAAAATCGGCAACTGTGAACTTACTTTCTTTAGCCAGGAGATCTTATTTGCCATGAAGCGCGTCATGTTTGTGTGTAAAAAGAATTCGTCTCGTTCCCAAATGGCCGAGGGCTTTGCAAAAACCTTGGGGGCAGGCAAAATTGAGGTGACTAGCTCTGGTTTGGAAGCCAGTCAGGTACGCCCCGAAGCGATCGCCACCATGCAAGAAATCGGCATCGACATCAGCGATCAGACCTCTAATGCTTTGAGTGAATTCCAGCCAGATGATTTTGACGCAGTCGTCTCGCTCTGTGGCTGCGGCGTCAATTTGCCGCCAGCGTGGCTGACCCGTGACTACTTTGACGACTGGCAGCTAGATGATCCGGCAGAACAGCCCGAAATTTTCCCGCGTGTACGCGACGAGATCCAGGAACGGGTAGAAGCCTTAATTGCAAAACTTAGTTCCCAATCCGCGATCCCATAGGCTCAAACTTACTGCCTGTCCGGTAGATTGCGGTTATTAGCTTGCGGCTATTAGAGAGCCGCTAGGGCTACCTGCCAGACCCGGTAGCCTTGGGGGCTGAGATGGAGGCCGTCGGTGGTAAGTTCGCGGCGGAGAATGCCCTGCTCGTCCTTGAAGCTGGGCTGGAGGTCGAGAAAAGCCGCGTTTTCCTGCGTGGTCATAGCCGCAATGTGCTGGTTGAGTGCGGCAATGCGATTGCTGGGCAGGCTGGCTAAGCGCGTCGGCAAAATAGAGTGGACGACGATGCGAGCTTGGGGATGGCTTTGCCGCAGGCGCTGCACGATTTGCCGCAGGTTGTTCAGGACCTCAGCATCGCTGGCCCCGTTTTTCAGATCGTTGATGCCTGCCATGAGGTGAATCGTAGTCGGTCGGGTCTGGTCGAAGGCTGAAAGCCGCTGCAGAATTCCCGCTGTCGTATCGCCAGAGATTCCCTGGTTGAGCCAGAACTGGTCGGTGGGCAGCCATTCCGGCGGCAGCCACAGGCTGAGGGAGTCCCCCACCACGACGGTGAGGCGATTCTGCCCCTGCCCCGTCGCCATTGCCCGCGCTTCCTGAGCTAGGAGCTGTTTCCAGTGGTCATAGGCGGGCTGCCAGGTAGCATTGGCCCACTGGGCCTGAAACTCGTTGGGCGTTAGGCGCGTATAGAGCTTGCCCTGCTGCAGGGCAGCGTGGCGCTGCTGAAAAAGCTGGCTGCCTGACTGGGGCCGTGGCCCGACAAACCGAGGTAGCATCTCTACAGGGGTTTGCAATGTCTGCAGGCGGCTAAGCTGAGGAGCCGTCTGAATCGGCTGGCGGCGCGGCGGCGTGACTTCGGCAGGCGATGGCGCAGGGCGATCGCCCGCAATGCCTTGAAGTAACTGCTCTAGGGTGGGCGGCGTTAGCTCTGGTGGCTGAGCCGGAAACGGCGAATTAACCTGAGCGATCGCGTTTCTGGTTCCCAACCCGCTTCGCCCTAAGGGGGAAAACGACTGATAGAGCTGAACAGCTAGCAGCGGCAAGCTGAAGTGAGGCCGAGAAGCCGTAGTAGGCGCGATCGCACTGGCAAGGGGTTGGGGCTGAGGAGCGATCGCGGCCTCTGCAATCGGCGCAATTTCAGCTGTCAGAATAGCCTGATTGGCCTGTTGCAAATTTTGCTCTGCGAACAGCTGGGCCGCTAATAAAGCTAGATCGCTCATCCCTAATTTTTCCTCAGCAACTTATTAGCTATGGCAGCCAAATTGCACGAAGTCAGGACATTTTTAAATTTTTCTGAGAAGTTCTGCCGAATCTAACCATCTGAGCTAGCGTGAAGTCGCCATTTTCTTTGACTATCGGGAAAAACGGCCCAGGCTTTTGAGGATACAAAAAGAATTTTATCGGTCTGATGCCTGCCAGTTTGGATATCAGGCCAAGAATTCAGCAAGGCTCCGTCTGATACATCTACTGCCCAATCTACTAGGGAGAACTGATTGATGGCTGCAATCAACGGCACGATGATGCAATACTTCCACTGGTATGTTCCGCCCGGCGGTACCCACTGGAAACAGCTTCAGGAGAAGGCCCAGGAGATAGCCGAGGCGGGGTTTACAGCGCTGTGGCTACCCCCGCCCTACAAAGCCAGCGGTGGCGGTTATGACGTCGGCTACGGCGTCTATGACCTGTTTGATCTAGGCGAATTTCCGCAAAGAGACACAGTTGCCACTAAATACGGCACCCGCGAAGAATTAGTCTCTGCAATTAAAACCGCCCAGACTGCTGGACTGCAAATTTATGCCGACGGCGTCTTTAATCACCGCAACGGCGCAGACGAGACCGAAGTGGTTGAAGCCGTACCCGTAGCCTGGAACGATCGCAACCATGAGACTGGCCCGCCGCGCAACATCCGCATCTGGAGCAACTTTACCTTTCCCGGTCGCGGCAACCAGTATTCCAGCATGAAGTGGCACTGGTGGCACTTCGACGCCGTTAATCACAACGCCGATGATCCCTACGACTTTTCGATCTATCGCCTCAAAGATAAGCAGTTTGATACCGAAGTGGATTTGCGAGAGGGCAACTATGACTTCCTGATGGCCTGCGATTTGGATATGGGCGTCGATCAGGTGCGAGGCGAAATGAACTACTGGGGCGAGTGGTTTCTAGAGGCTACTGGGGTTGATGGCTTTCGGCTGGATGCGGTGAAGCATATCCGCGCCTTTTTCTTTAATGAGTGGCTGGATCACGTGCGGCACAAGTCCGGCAAAGAGCTGTTTGCCGTGGGCGAATATTGGCTAGACGACATTGAAGCGCTGCACTGGTTCATCGGCATTACCGGCGGTCGCATGTCCCTGTTTGACGTGCCGCTGCACTATAACTTCTACGAAGCCAGCAATGCCGGTGGCAACTACGACATGCGGCGGATTTTAGACGGGACGCTGATGCAGCAGCAGCCCAGCAAGGCGGTTACCTTTGTAGAAAATCACGACTCTCAACCGCTACAAATGCTGGAATCTGTTGTAGAGCCTTGGTTCAAGCCCCTGGCCTATGCCCTGATTTTGCTGCGGCGCGAGGGCTATCCCTGCGTCTTCTATGCCGACTACTACGGCGCTCACTATGTAGACAAAGGCAAGGACGGCAACGACCACGAAATCTGGATGCCCTCCCACCGCTGGCTGCTAGACAAGTTTCTCTATGCCCGTCAGCACTATGCCTACGGCGATCAATATGACTATTTTGATCATTGGAACACGATTGGCTGGACGCGGTTAGGCGATGACGAGCATCCCAAGCCGATGGCGGTGTTGATGAGCGATGGGCCTAGCGGTTCTAAATGGATGGAGGTGGGCCAGCCCAATACGAAATTTGTAGACATGACTGAGCACATCCAGGAACCGGTCTATACCAACGAGTGGGGCTGGGCTGAGTTTCGCTGCAATGGCGGCTCGGTCTCAGTGTGGCTGTCAGCTTGATGGGACTTAGCTAACCTGCCGCAGCTTCTGCTCAATTAGAGCAGTGACGAAGGTTTTATAGCCCACCGTGTCAAACAGGATGACGATCTTGTCTCCCTCGTAGCGCATGACTTGCCCTTTGCCAAAGCTGGTGTGAATCACCTCGCTGGTGAGAGGAAAGGGGCGATCGCCTTCTTCTTGCACCACAATGCCGGCCTTGCAGTTGTCACAGGCATGGCAGGGATCTTGAAACGGCTCGCCAAAATAGTTGAGCAGGTACTGGCGGCGACAGTCGCGCACTTCGGCATAGCCCCGCATCATTTCCAACAGCGATCGCTCATAGGTTTGGCGGCGTTCTTGGGCTAGGGTGGCCGCGGCGGCGATTTCCTGGGGATCTGCCTCTGGGTCTGTCAGCGCGACTTCCCCTGTAGGCAAAATGGCGATCGCCTCGGCTTCTGCTAAACGGTGCACAACCTTCGTCAGCTTAGTGTCCGGTAAGTTCAGCGTCTCTTTAAGCGTGGCCAGTTCAACCGGGGTAGCCGCTGCCTGCATGGTTTTAACCACGGGCAGTACCTGATCTACCTCTAGCTTGCCGCTGCTCGCAAAAAATCGGCGCAGCTTCAAGTCTTCTGGGCAGTAAAACAAGACGGCGGTAGCCGGTTCACCATCGCGCCCGGCCCGGCCAATTTCCTGATAGTAAGAATCTACAGAATCGCTGATGTCGTAGTGAAACACAAAGCGAACATTGGCTTTATCGACCCCCATGCCAAAGGCAGTCGTCGCCACGATCACCTCAATTTCATCGGCCATAAAATCGGCCTGCACCTGTTCCCGCTCAGCCGCTTTTAGCCCGGCGTGGTAATGAGCCGCTTTGATACCGGCTTCCCGGAGCCACTGAGCCACTTCCTCAGTGTGGCTGCGCGTTGCGGCGTAGATGATGCCGGGTTTGGCAACGGCTTTGACCTGCTTGATTAAAACCGGGCGCTTCTCTTCAACCTGGTGGAACGGGTGAACAGTCAGCTCTATATTGGGTCGATCAAACCCCCGCACGACAACGCGCGGTTTTTTCATGCCTAACCGCTCCACAATTTCATCTCGCACTAGAGGCGAGGCCGTGGCCGTTAGGGCCAATACGGTGGGATGATCGAGGGCGGCGATCGCAGTGCCCAGTCGCAGATAGGCTGGCCGGAAATCGTGGCCCCACTCGCTGATGCAGTGGGCTTCATCTACTACAAACAGCGACGGTTTAGCGGCCTGAAGCTGCGCCAGGGTTTCGGCATTATTAAACTGCTCTGGGGCCAGAAAGATAAATTCGAGGTCTTGATTTTCTAGGTCGGTAAAGGCCGCCTCTCGCTCCGCTGCTGAGAGGGTAGAGTTGACCACAGCCGCCCCGGCAATGTCCTGCTCTTCGATCGCTTCTAGCTGATCTTGCTGCAGAGCAATCAGGGGCGAAATGACCACCGTTGCCCCCGGAATCAGCAGCGCCGCAATCTGATAAATAGCCGACTTGCCAGAACCTGTCGGCATCACCGCCAGGGTATCGTCACCGTCTAAAACTGACTGAATTACTTCTGCCTGACCGGGACGCAAATCCTCATAGCCAAACGTTTTGCGGGCGACCTGCTGAATCTGAGAAGCCTGATGATGAGCCATGCGCTGCTGGAACTGCCTTTATCCTGGAAGAACTGGAACGCTTTGTAAACTAGGGAATATCGCGTCTTCTTTCTAGGCTATGCCCCTCTGCCAGCGACAACCTGCCTCTAAAGAAAGAGAGTCGGCTACGGAGGGCGATGTTTAGCAGCGAGAGTGGGCAAAGGTCGTTCGTCTTAAACCAAGCTGATTTGCTCGTGCAGAGCCTGCAGCAGGTCCTCAGTGGTAAAGGGTTTGGGTAAAAAATGCTGAAAGCCCAGGGTTTTAGCTCTGGCGATCGCTTCTTTAGAGGTCAGTCCGCTCATGGCGATCGCCTGCACATTTGGCTGGAGCTGCCGCATCACCGTTATAGCCGCTAGGCCATCCATCACGGGCATCATCAGATCCATCAGCACCACGGTAATTTCGTCTTTGTAGTCGGCAAACAGGGCGATCGCTTCCATACCGTCCTTAGCCGTCAGCACCTGGTACTGATAGGTTTCCAGCGTAGCTTTGCTAATTTCACAAATGGCCGACTCGTCATCAACCACTAAAATAAGCTGCTGCTGCCCGGTGGGGAGCTGCACGGTGGGATCAGGCGTCAGGGCGATCGCTGACTGACTGGCAGGCAAAAAGATTTGAAATTGGCTGCCTTGGTTTACCTGACTCTGCACGTCAAGAAAGCCGCCGTGGCTTTTAACGATGCCTAGCACTGCTGACAGTCCCAGCCCCGTACCCTGACCAATCGCCTTGGTGGTAAAAAAGGGGTCAAAAATCCGCTGGCTGATCTCAGCCGACATGCCGGTGCCTGTATCGCTGACGCTAACAACGACGTAAGCGCCCGGCTTAGCCTCTAAAAAAAGTCTGGCTTCGGCCTGATCGATTAGCCGATTCTCTGCCTGAATGAGCAACTGGCCGCCATCGGGCATGGCATCACGGGCATTGACGCAGAGATTGATAAACACCTGATGGAGCTGGGTTGCATCTGCCGAAACGGCCCAAAGATGGCTAGGTAAATCCAGACAGACCTCTATTGACTTGGGCACCGTCTGCTGGATGATGCGCTTTACCTCCAGCAGTAAGTGCTTGAGCTGCAAATAGCCTCGTTTACCCTCCACCCCTCTGGCAAACGACAAAATCTGTTTGACTAGGTCGGCCCCACGCTGAGCGCTATTTTCTAGGGTTTTTAACAGATCTTGCGACTGCTGATCTAGGTTAGCAATCTTGAGCGGCAGCAGTTTTACGACCCCCAAAATCGGCGTCAAAATGTTGTTGAGGTCGTGGGCAATACCGCCTGCCAGCGTGCCCAAACTCTCCAAGCGCTGCGTCCGCAAAAACTGAGTCTCTAGCTGCTTTTTCTCGGTAATATCCATGTGGATGCCGATCAGTCGCTGGGGCAGATTGCAGCTATCGCAGAGCAGGCTGCTTTTGACCGTAATCCAGCGAATTTCGCCAGGCACAGAGCAAATGCGAAACTCAATGTCTAGGCTGTGCCCCTGACTCACGGCCTGCCAGATGGCCTGCTCTACCATCGGGCGATCGTCCGGGTGCAGGGCAGCCATCCAGTCATCGTAATGCTGGGCGCAAAGGCCATAGACTTCTTCTAGCTCAGCGCTCCAGGTAACGGCATTGGAGCGAATATGCCACTCAAATGTGCCAATTTTGGCAGCCTGCTGGGCTAAGACGAGGCGTTCTTGAATTTGTTGGCGCTGCTCCACCTCGCGCTGGAGCTGTTCATTAGCGGCTTTTAGCTCAGCGGTGCGCTCCTGTACCCGCAGTTCTAAAATTTCGTTAGCCGCCTGCAGCGCTTGAGCTGCCTGTTTGCGCTCGATAGCATAGCGCAGCGATCGCACCAGACTATCTTGATTCATCTGGCGCTTAAACAAATAGTCCTGCGCCCCCCGCCGCACTGCTTCTACAGCCAGTTCGTTGTCGTTAGTGTTGGTCAGCACCACGATGGGTAGGTTAGGAGCCTGCCGCACCAATGCCTCTAGGGAAGCTAGCCCAGCGCTGTCTGGCAGAGTCAGATCGAGCAGAATGCCGCCAAAAGAGGTGGCCTGTAGCTGCGCGATCGCCTCTGACAGCCGTTTAACGTGGATGAGCTGAAAGCGACTGAACAGGGAGCCTTTCAATAGTTCCTGCAGCAGCCGCGCTTCTGCCAAGTTATCCTCTACCAGCAGCAAATTAACGGCAGATTGCAGCTCTAAATGTCGGGCGGTAGTATGGCAGTCTCCAACCAAAATTCCTCAATCCCCCGAACAATTTTGAATAACTGTGCCAGGTTACGTGACTTTGAGATATAGCAGTTCACGTGTAGGTCGTAGCTCTTGAAGATGTCCTCCTCATTGCGCGAGGTCGTCAACACAATGATGGGAATGTGCTTCAGGGTCGGATCGGCCTTGATCTCAGCTAAAACTTCTCGCCCATCTTTGCGCGGCAGGTTGAGATCTAGCAGGATGAGGTCAGGGCGCACCGCGCCCTGATGGCTCCCATCTTGCCGCAGGTATTCCATTGCCTCAATTCCGTCGCGCGCTACCACAACCTGACACTGCAGAGCCGTACTTTTGAGCGCTTCCTGAATTAGGCGAATATCGCCCCGATTATCTTCGACTAAAAAGATAGTTGGTTTGCTGACGTCCATTGCCATGATGGCGATCGCGGCCTCCTACAGGAATAGTGAAAGAGAAGGTGGCGCCTTGTCCCAGAGCTGAATCAACCCAGATCTGACCGCGATGGCACTCAGCAATCTTCTTACAAATTGCCAAACCCATACCGGAACCGGGATATTCGTCGCGCGTATGCAAGCGCTGGAAAATCACAAAGATGCGATCGGCAAACTGTGGATCAAGGCCGATGCCGTTATCTTGAACGGTAAACAGCCAGTCTTCCTCCTGTCGCTGTGCCTTAATATGAATGCGCGGCGGCTGATCGGGTTGTCTAAACTTAATAGCGTTGCCCAACAGGTTTTGGAACATCTGCATCAGTTGGGTACTATCAGCCACAATTGTGGGCATCGCATCTGCCGTAATCTCAGCGCCAGTTTCTGCTATGCGTCCTCGCAGATTATTGAGCGCCTGCTGCAGCGGCTCCTCAACGTTAGTCAACTGCCACTCAACCCCTTTGAGATCGACTTTGGAGTAAACCAGTACGTCATCAATTAGGGTCTGCATTAGGCTTACCCCTTCTACCGCAAACCCAATGAACTCCTTAGCGTCTTGATCAAGGGCCGCGTCGTAGCGCATTTCTAGCAGTTGCACAAAGTTGGCGACTTGGTTCAGCGGCTCCTGTAGGTCATGAGAAGCGACATAGGCAAACTTTTTCAGCTCAGCATTCGAGCGCTCTAGATCTTGGGTCAGCAGCGCCAGCTCTTCGGCCTGCCGCAAAACAATGTTGACAATGGCCTTACGCAGCTCCAGCGTGGCCTTGATTTCAATCGGCTTCCAGGGCAGCGACTTCAGCCGCACCGTCTCTTTCCATAGCTCAAATGACTGGCGCGGACAGAGCCGTAATTTGCCCTCATCATCTTTCAGCTCATAGGCATTGTTAGGATCCCCGCCCCAGTTGACGGTCTGCAGCACCTCTGGCCGGAACCACAGCACATAGCTGCGCTTGGAAATGGGAATCGCTAGCAGACCGCTCGCCACATCCTTGAAGCGCTCAGCATCCGAGTAGACCAGCGGCAGGGAATCGGTATAAAACACCTCTTCATCGACGGTCTTCGCTAACCACTGGGCTAGATAATTTAGTTCCTCTTCGGGCGGGGTGCGGCCCAGAGTGGTCCACTGGCCGTTGAAGCAAACGGCGGCTCCTTTGGCATCGGCTAGATCCAGCAGGTTGGGCTGATAGTGTACCAGGGCGCGAATAAAGTTTTCATCTTCCGACATGCGCTCCACTAGCGTGGACTGCACCTGAGCCAGCTTCATCTGATAGGCATAGTCAGCTTCTTCTTCCCGGGTAGAAATTTCAGCAAAGATGACGCGGCCCAAAAATTCACAGGCTTTGCGCAGCTCGTAGGGTACCTGCTTGGGGGTGCGGTGGTGGCAGGCAATCAGACCCCAAAGCTGACCTTCCTTCATCAGAGAAATGGTCAGCGAAGCGCCCACCTTCATGTTGTGCAGGTATTCTAGGTGACAGGAATAGGCGCTGCGCAGAATGGAAAGGGTTAGATCCGTAGGCTGCTGGGTCAGCGGATTTTGCAGCGGATAAAGTTCTGTAGGTTCTGCAGCGGCGTCAGGAATGATCCGAATCCAGTTCGACAGGAACATCTGCCGAGCCGGCTGGGGAATATCGGATTCAGGATAGTGCAGACCCAGATAAGACTCCATTTCAGCATGGCGATCTTCAGCAATCACTTCGCCATGACCATCATGGTCAAACTTGTAAAGCATGACGCGCTCAAATCCGGTAACGTTGCGGATTTCGCGCACAATCACCTGGCAGAAGTCTTGCAGGCTAGAGGTGGCAGAAAGCTGATTGATCGAGGCTCTCGCGAGGTGATAAAAGCTGAGAAACGGGATATTTTCCTGGGTGAGCGCTGGCTCAAGTTCTAAAACCAGAGAACCATCCGCACTACGGTGAAAAATGGCGTCAAAAACGCGGTAGTCATCGCCGCCGCGTCGCACCCAAACTTTGGTGGGATTGATCAGCTCTAAGTTGTCATAGGCTAGTCCCGCTTTGAAGCTATCTACCTGAAAGGGATCCAAAATATCTTCTAAGGTCTGGCCGATGATGTCGTCGAGATCCCGGCCAAAGGCTGCCGCAGCATTGCGGCTAATCTGCAGGATATTGAGATTAGGCTCTTGCAAAACCAGCAAAATGCCATGAGGCTGTATCTGCCCTAGAGTATGAATTTCGGGCCGCTTCAGCCGAGTCAGATTAATAGCTTGGTTTTCCAGAAGTTTGCTCATGATTGGCCTCCAGCGACCAGAAAGAAGAGTTCACAAAATAAATAGCTAAATACGATCAAACGCAACATAAGGCTTCAGCTTAAAGGGGAACAGCAATAACGAGATCAAAACCTGCCTTCGTTCACTATAGAGCAGAGATTTTGTCTCCGAATTGAGCCTGAGTAGCGATCGCTTAGCTCTCAGCAACCAGCTTGAAAGAACGCAATTATCAATTGCAAAAGTCTTTTTTAGTTAATACTTCTCAATAGAGATGGCGGCATCAACTGAGATGTCTCAATGAAGTTTTTATAAGCGTCCTGGAGAAGAGAGCCAAGTCGCTTGCAGGCTTTATTAAAAGATTCTAAAAAATCAGCCAGACTAATTGTTGAAAATTTACTGACTTCGTCGCCGTTTAAATATTCTTTTTTGCTTACAAAAATCAGTCTGCCTAAATAAAAGTTAACTCTAGGAGTAGTCTTACTCTAGTGGCAGCGTTACAACTCCCAACCAAAATTCTTCGATCCGTTTAACAATCTGAAACAGTTGCTCGAAGTCGGCTGATTTGAGCACGTAGCAGTTTCCCTGCAGGGTGTAGGTTTTTAGCACGTCTTCTGGGCGATCGCAGAGGGTCAAGACCACGGTTGGAATCCGCTTGAGCTGTGGCGCTGCTTTGATTTCTGCGAGAAGTTCCCGCCCGTCTTTGGCAGGCAAATCTAGATCCAATAGAATCAGATCGGGGCGAGCTGCTGTTCTGTACTCCCCCTGTCGATAAAGAAAATTTAGAGCCTGTTCACCATCGGCGATCGCGACAATTTTGTGCGGTACGGTACTTTCTTGAAAAACGGCCTCAATCAGCCGTTGGTGTTCAAGGCTATTTTCGATGACTAAAATCAGCCGGGGCTTAACAGGGCTTTCCATCTCTCGCTGCGAAAATTGAGTGCGATTCTATCCTAATGAGGCGGCTTCAGTTTCAACAAAAAATGCTGAGTAACTAAAGATCCGGCAGCCCTGACGCAGACTGCGGGGATCGCTCCACCCCTGACCATCCCCCAAAACCTAAGTTGTAGCTGATAGCAAATTCAGCTCAAAGACCTCCTTTCCCAAGTCAGAAAAAGGAGGTCAAAAAAAGAGCTAACGGGCCGGGGAGAGCCTATCTGTCTGCCTATGGCAAAGCCTGACTAAACTCACCCATCACGACTCAGTCGCTAACTCACATCGGATTTCTTCACCAAATGAGCCTCTAAGAACCACAGGCGCATATCGGCAGTACGAGAAATCTCGGTGTAGAGATCGGCTGTATCCGCGTCGCCTGCCTCGTCAGTTGTATCAATAGCCTGACGCAGGTGCTTAGCATAGGCCGCATAGCGCTCGGCCAGAGCCGTCACATGCTCGTCGCCCATGATGGCATCAACCGGATATTCCGGCAGAATTGAGCCGCTAGCCGCCATGCGGGCAGTGCCCATAGCCGTGCCGCCCAGGGCCGTCACGCGCTCGGCCACCATGTCTACATACTCTTCTAGCTCAGTTGCCATTTCATCAAATAGCTCGTGTAGCTGATAGAAGTCCATGCCCTTGACGTTCCAATGGGCCTGCTTGGTTTGGGTTTTGAGATCTAGGGTTGCCGCTAAAGTCTGATTGAGTAGATCGACGACCTGAACGCGGGTATCGGCAGGTAGATCAATGCGGGTGGGATAGAAGCGACGAGACGTCTTAGATTCGCGGGTTGGGGTTGCAACCATGAAGCGTTCTCCTGTAGATAGCTGTGTCAATAACAATCAGATAGTCGCAAAGCGGTGCCAGTCAGTCTGTTCAGTAGAGACAGCAGCTTTGCTCTCAACTTTCTAAATCATACTCGTTATGAGTTCACTTTGTCAACGAGCGTCGAGGCTCATCTCAGGCTCTCAGAACTTGTGCGCTTGACGAGGTTTTAATTTACTGCAGGCTCCTCCGGCTGTCGCCGTCCTTATCAAGGGGGCAGGGGAGGGCTGGCCTATGTCTCTGACTGTCTTGAGTTTTAAACGGCGTAACTTCTAACTTTTCTTATGAAGCCCCAAGACAATTACCCTCGGCAGCCGGGTTACGGCTTGTTTCTCTAAATTTGGAGCTTCTACCTTTTTTCGGCATCTGTCCTCAGCCGGACTTGCCGGTAAAAATCCCAGCATCAAATGACTCTCTGCGGCTCTCAATCTAGTAAATTCTGTCAGTCCAGGGATAGGCCACTGCGGCAAAAGGAACTCTGCCTTTTACTTATTTCAGATCGCCATGAAGACAAGGTTGCAGGTGAAAATAAATTGTTAGAGCCGTCTGAAACGCTTCACTCTAGCTCTTGTTCTGCCTTTTGCCGGAGAGCTTCCTGCGCTGCGCCGATGAGTAAACCGCCCATAGCCCCCGCGATCGCATATTGCCCGTGCATCTGAGACGGGTAGCGATCGCGGTTGATCTCAGCTAGACCTAGCCCCAACATCGCGCCCACGAGACAGGTGATCAGGCTAGAGAATACAATGCATCGAGCGTTCATAGCTTACTCCCGGTTATGTGGTCCACGCTAGCTCCTGGTTCTATCCCAATTCTTCCAAAAAGTTGTGAGCCACCCGCACTGATGCAAGAAACTTTAACCCTGATTCATATAGGTTAAAGAAACAGATCTATCATCCGGGAGAGTGAAGAGTACTCCAGCTTTTTCCTAAGATGCAGAGTCAGGCTGATATGCGAATATCCGCATAATTCCTGACATCCGTGGTTAGTGGGTTTACGTACTTCCTATTAGCAGAGGTTTACTGTGGCGCTTATGCTCTCTTGGGGCTGGGTTTGGGACTCATTTTGGCATGTTCCCACCTTGGGAATTTTGAATCAGCCTATTCAAGATCCGGTGACTGTTTTTCTAGTCATTGTTGGGATCATGCTGGTGGCACCGCTGATCTTTGAGCGGTTGCGACTGCCGGGCATCGTCGGCCTCATCTTAGCGGGTGTGGTAGTCGGCCCCCACGGCCTCAACCTGCTAGAGCGCGACGAGACTATTGTGCTGCTTGGAACGGTTGGGCTGCTGTTTCTAATGTTTTTAGGCGGTTTGGAAACCAGCCTGGACGATTTGAAGCGCAACGCCAAGTCTGCAATCGGCTTTGGGCTGGCAACATTCTTAGTGCCGATGGCGATCGGGACTGGGGCACTGATGCTGATGGGATATGGTGCCTTGGCCGCGGTGTTAGTGGCTTCCTGTTTGGCCTCTCACACGCTGGTGGCTCTGCCAATTCTAAGCAAGCTGGGCATCATGCGCGTGCCTGCGATTACCGCAACCTTAGGCGGCACCTTGATTACCAACGTTCTGGCGCTGCTGGTCTTGGCCGTGGTTGTTAAAGCCCAAGAAGGGGATTTGACCCTGAGCTTTTGGCTGTTTTTAATTCCGTCGCTCATCATTTTTACGTTTGCCACGCTATGGGGCGTACCGCGTTTAGGCCGATGGTTTTTCCGTAAATTTGGCCATGATGAGGGGGCTGAATTTGTCTTTGTGCTAGCGGCGCTGTTTGTCGTGTCTTATATCGCCGGACTGATTGAAGTAGAGCCGATTGTGGGGGCGTTTTTAGTAGGCGTTGCTATTACCCAGCAAATTCCGACGCTTAGCCCGCTGATGAACCGAATTCAGTTTATTGGCAATACGCTGTTCGTGCCATTTTTCCTAATCTCGGTAGGAATGCTGGTAGACCCGTTGATTCTTTTTCGAGAGCCGAAGTCGCTGCTAGTCGCCTCTGTCATTATTGTGGCGGAGTTGCTGAGTAAATTTTTATCGGCTTGGGGGTCAGGTAAGGTGTTTGGCTGGACGTTTCCCAGCAGCATGACGGTGTTTGGCCTATCGGTAGCTCAAGCTGCTTCTACCCTGGCGGCTATTACGGTGGCTTTCAACCTAAAAATTGTTGATGAAGCGACGGTCAACGGCATCATTGCCATGATTTTAGTAAGCTGCATTGCCTCTCCCTGGATTACGGAACGCTGGGGAACCCAAGTGCAGCCGGTCGCTCCCCAAAAGACGACCGAGAGCGAGGCGGCGGTGGAATGGGGCAAGCGGATTTTAGTGCCTGTGGCTAACCCCAGCACTGAGGATAATTTGCTCAACCTGGCGATTTTGCTCTCGAAGCGGATGAAGGGAACATTACTGCCGCTGCATGTTCTCTCCGATCGCCACGGTGCAATCTCAACAGCAGAGCAGCTCAGACAGCAGCAGCTTCTGGCTACAGCAGAGAACGTAGCTCACAGCGCTGTGGTGGAGGTCGAAACCATTGGCCGCGTTGATGACAGCATTGATCGTGGCGTTATTCGCACAGCGGCTGAGCGCCAGGCCAGCCTGATTGTCTGCGGTTGGAAGGGCTATTCCACCTACCGAGACAGCCTGTTTGGTGATGTGATTGACAACGTGGTCAATCAGGCCACAACGCCCGTTTTAATCGCTCGGTTTCCTAAGCCCATTGAAAACGTGCAGCGGGTGCTGCTGGCAATGCCGGCGATTCGCATTCTTTCAGCTGCCAATGAGTTGGCAATTGTAGTGGCGCAGCAGCTCGCAGAAGAACTCAAAGCGCCGCTGGCAATATTAATGGTGTGGAGCGGGCCAAAGACGCGACAGCCCAAGGTCAACTGGCGCGATCGCTTTCCTGAAACCGCCAGTGTCAAAGAAGTGCGTGGTAACTTTATCCGCCGAGTTTCTGAAGGCTTCAGCGAGAATGATCTGCTGGTACTGCCTGCCCGGCGCCGTCAGCGCCAGGGCAAGTGGATCATGCACCGGGAACCAGAGGCGATCGCCCATAAGCACTGGGAGTCATCAATGCTAGTGGTGTATACGCCTGTGGGGGTAGGCGGAACCTATGGCTATGTATCTGCTACAGATGAAACGCCAACAGCCTCTGTCCCTGCTGAACCCCCAGAACCGCTGGCGTTATAGAGAGGTAGCGCTATTAGAAAATGTGACAGAAACCGGGCTGCGTCTATACCAAGCCCGGTTTTTAAAGACCTATTACATCCACAGCGCTCCGTGAGACCAGGTCATCAGTTCGGCTGGCTCAACCGCTAAGTTGGCGCGGCTTTCCTGCCGTCGTTGTTCCTGCCGCAGCACGAACAGATTGGCATGAAGACTGGCAATAACTTTTTGCCCTGCTTTTGTCGCCGACAAGTAAAACATACTGTCCTGCACGTAGGGATAAACAATATCCCAAAAGAAATGAGGATAGCTGGCTCGCAGCTCACCGACATGCTGGTAGCCAAGCTGCTGGTTCATGCCTGTTTCCGCTAGCTCCTGAAATAGGGCCGGTAGCTTTTGCAGGTAGTGGCGATCGCTAATCTGTCCCAGCAGATCAGCGGCGCGGCACAGCCCGCCATAGCTGAGAGTATCAGCATAGCGATCGCCCGCCGGAATCGGAAAGCGGGTCAGCTCAATGATGGCATTGACGGCTTCAAGGTCAATTAGCTCAGTGCCTAAACGGGCGCTGACAAAGATTTGGCTGCGATCGACATGGTAAGGCGCTAGGCTAGCATCGGTGCAACCGGGCTGCAGGAAAACAGTTTTGCCCGCTGCATTTTTGACACAGCGGCGGGCAGGCAGGCGATCGCCGGGGCAAATGCCCTGCACATAGCCAACATCCTGGCAGAGGAGAGCAATTGTAAAGTTGAGCCAGTCTTGGGGGCTGACATCGCCGTCACGCACCTGTTTACCCTGGAGAATGGCTTGCCCAGTCCAGGTCGTCAGCAGCGTGTGTTCAACCGTATGATAAGGAGCGCTGCTTTCAGACAAGATGCTTAAAACCTGCCGGGCAGTGCGACCTATTAGGGCGATCGCTGCCTGATTCTGACGGCCGTAGCTGCGCTGGTAGTTAATTTCTAAATGCGAAACCAAGACATCAATTGCAAGCTGCGTTGGATCAAACATAGGCCATTCCTTGTACAAAAAAGACAGATTTCTCTGCTTCAGTCAACCGAAATACACAAACAACCAGCATCACTTAAAGGTACGGAAGTTCCCAGCAAATTAAAACCATAAAAACTCACACTTTTAAAGATAGTTTTTGCTTTTTAGCTGGCTTAAAGACACGAAAAAGCAGACCTGTTAATAACAGATCAGTTTGAGGAAATAAGCGATTTACTCTCTACAAAAAACAGCTCAAAAAACGAACTATTTAATTAGTGAGTTCATTCATCGGTGAATTAATCAGTCCTTAGCGACAATATTTAAAGCGGAGCAACCAGCTTTGATACTGGCTGAGCGACGATTTCAGGTATCCGCAGCCGATTAAAGTTTACATCGGTCAATTGACTCAGCTATATTCTAAAACTTCAGTGTTTTGGCGGATGTGACGGCAAAAATGATTTCCTATGGGCTAGATCATGCCCTGCTGTGATCTAGATCAGGTTATTTTTTGACCCGTTGATTAGTATAAACACGGAAGACATAGGACTTTATTAGTCACTGGAATAAGACTTATAGGGTCAAAATTGTTACCTTCAATCTAGATTTTTCTCTATATCGAAGGCAAAGCATCTCTTTTCAGGGGCATCAATTACCACAGACAAAAAATTAGGATGGTCAGCATTTTGCTGACAGTAAGCGCCAATGCAGCATCTTCCTCAATCTCAGGCAATAGCCGCTGAAACCGCCTTTCAAATAGTCGATCAGCAAGTTTTTGAACATACCAATAAGCGTCTCAACGACTTGGAAAGGCAGGTCTTTATTGGTTCCTGGCAGGACAAAACCTACAGCGAAATCTACCCGGCCAATCCGCCCTATGTCGAAAAATCAGTGGGGTACAAACTGTGGCGCAAACTATCTGAGGTTTTGGGGGAACGGGTCAGAAAAAAGCAGCTTAAGAGCGCGGTGATGCGATCGCTCAGCGATTCGCTAACCCCCCAGCGAGTGCTGCTTTGCTATCACACCCAGCTCCATCAGCATCCCCTGCCCCGGCAGCTTTCCCAGGCGCTGATGCAGCAGGGCCATGAGGTGACGCTAGCAGATGAAAGTAACGAAGCCGATATTCAATCACTGCGGCAGCGGCTAGAAAGGACGCTGACCGCAACAGAAGGTTCAGCAGCCTGGGACTATCTGGTTTTTATTGTTCTAGTAGAGTCAGCGGCGGCTCAGTAGGGCGATCGCTTTGGCGCAAAATCAGCGGGTTTCAGTCACTGACTCTGTTTCCGGCACCGCCTGAGCCGAGGAGTCCGTCATCTGAGTTTCCAACGTCAGGGGGACGGCGGCGGCCTCTGAGGTAGAGAGCTGGGCTGCTGCTGTGGCGGGCTGAGCCTTAGCCGCTTCCTGGACTCGCTGGGTAAGCAGCGCGGCAATCAGCATGAATACGCCGCCCAGGACCACGGCAGTCAGGCGGTTGTCGTGCAGAAACTGAATCATCACCCAGCCCAAAACGAGGGAAGCTACAATTTCTGGCAGCACAATGAAAAAGTTGAAAATACCCATGTAGATACCGCTTTTCTTCGGCGGCAGCGCCCCCACCAGCATGGCATAGGGCATGGCTAGCATACTGGCCCAGGCAATCCCCACTCCCACCATCGACAGCAGCACCAGGTACTGGTTGTGAATAAAGTTGAGCGAAATCAGACCGGCAGCACCACAAACTAGACATAGGGCATGGGTGGTTTTGCGGCTGGTGGCAGCGGCAATCTTAGGCAAGACCAGAGAAAAGGCAAAGCAAACAGCGTTGTACATGGCAATGCACAGGCCCGCCCACTCAATCCCCTCAGCATAGAGGGGAGAGGCTTCATCCACTGCGCCCAAAATATTGCGGGCGATCGCCGGGGGAAAGTACAAAAACATACAGTACATCCCCAACCAGCTAAAGCACTGCACCCAGGCGAGCTGCCGCATGGTGGGGGGCATTTGCTTTAGGGCTGTGCCAATTTCGCGAAAGGTGGAGCCAATCCCTAGCCGGCGTTCCTGCTGGGCTTTGAAAGCGGTCATATCCTTGGGGGGATATTCCTCAGTGGTAAACACTGTCCACAGCACGGTGCTCAAGAACACCGCCGCGCCAATGTAGAAAGATAGCTTAATTGCTGGCGGAACGGCGTGCTTTTGCGCGATCGCCCCTACCCCCAGTCCGTGAGTCAGCAGCCAGGGCATCGCCGAGGCCAATACTGAACCGATGCCGATAAACAGGCTCTGCATGGCAAAGCCCTTGGTGCGCTGTTCCGGCGGCAGCAGATCTCCCACAAAGGCCCGAAACGGCTCCATGCTGATGTTGGCCGAGGTATCTAAAATCCACAGCAACCCCGCCGCCATCCATAAGTTGGAGGCGTTGGGCATCGCAATTAGCGCCAAAGAGCTAAAAATCGCGCCGACCAAAAAGTAAGGGCGGCGGCGGCCCAGCGGCCCCCAGGTATTGTCGCTGAGATTACCAATGATGGGCTGCACAAACAGTCCGGTGAGCGGCGCGGCTAGCCACAGAATCGGAATTTGATGAGCATCTGCGCCTAAATGTTCAAAGATGGCGCTGGTGTTGGCCATCTGCAGGCCCCAGCCAAACTGGATGCCAAAAAAGCCAAAGCTCATATTCCAGAGCTGCCAGAAGCTCAAAAATGCCTTTTTCACAGTTCTCCTCTCTAAATTAATACGTCACTGGAGTGAGGGGGGCGACGTAAGGAGGTGGATGAAAAAGACAGGGGCAAAGCATAACTTCTGCAAAAACGTCAGAGCGGCAACTGTAGCTATCCTAGCGTGTGTTCTACCGGCGCTCCGGTAAGTTTGGACCACAGGACACCGGCTATTGCCTGCCAATTAAACTAAAATCACGGCAGCACCACAGTCTGATAAAGCGGCTTAGTAGGACCTACAAAATTGAGCCGGACTTCACCGTTGACGGACTGATAGCAACCTTCTTACTGGGCTTTCCAGGCTAGATAAGTCTTGGCAGTCATGGGTGAGGAGTGGCAATCATGGCAGCAGTCTAGAACAGATCGCAGACTTCCGGTTTCAGATCTCGCTCCATCAGGGCCTCAACCGCTTCCTGAGGCGTAATCTTGCCGTTGAGTAGGCGATGGACCTGCCGAGAAATGGGGACCGGAATTTCCTCGCGGTTGGCGATTTCAATCAGCACATTGGCCGTGTTTACTCCTTCAGCAGTGCTGCCCAGCTCTTCTAAAATTTGCTCTAGCGGCTTGCCTTCTGCTAAACCATAGCCGACTCGGTAGTTACGGCTGAGGACGCTGGTGCAGGTAGCCAGCATATCTCCTAGCCCAGACAGACCGAAGAAAGTTTCAGTCTGGCCGCCCAGATGGGTACCAATACGAATCACCTCTGGCACAGCGCGAGTAATCAAAGCTGCCTTAGCGTTTGTTCCTAAGCCCAAGCCATCGCAGACGCCCACGGCGATCGCAATTACGTTTTTCAGCGTTCCGCCTAGCTCGGCCCCTAGCGGATCTGGGCTGGTGTAAACCCGAAAAGCATCGGAGGCAAAAAGCGACTGTACTTTTTCAGCCGCCGTCTCGTCGGTGCTGGCAGCTACGGTAGCCGCAGGAAAGCCTTTTTCAATTTCCTTAGACAAGTTGGGGCCAGAGAGCACCACAATTGCATGGCTAGGAAAAGTCTCGGTAAAAATTTGCGAGGGCGTGCGGGTTGTCGCTGGATCCAATCCTTTGGTGGCAGTGGCAATGATGGCAGACTTGGGAATCTGCACTTCGGTGTTAAGCCGATTGGCCAGCTCAGCCACTCCCTTCATTGAAATCGCGGAAAGAATGACCTCTGCCCCTTGTACGGCCTCTGCCAGAGACAGCTCGCTACGGCGCGACCAAACGCTAACATTGTGCTGATTGCGAGCGGCAAGAGCAGCTAGCGCTGAACCCCAGGCTCCTGCACCCAATACGGTTAAATTCACGGTTTGTGTTTTTAAACTCTGCATCGTTTATGACGATAACAGACTGAGCCGATTTTATTGGCGTCAAACAAGGTTCATGGGCACGAGCGCTGACTCGGTGCCCATTTAGCCGAGGGTGAAAGCGACCAGTGGCCGTAGGGTTAGTGGCGCAGAGCAGTAACGCCTTGGCTCCCAGGTAAAGGGGGAACTAGACTAAAGCCGCCCCCTTACCCCTCAATTACGCAGGGGCTTAAGAAGCCGGCTGCAGCTCTCGTGTTAGCTCAGCCGAGCCAATCAGATAATCAGGAATGCAGTTTTCTTCCATGAACTGGCGGTAAGCCTGGGTTTGGCGATCGCATTCCGCTTCGCTCCAGCCGCAGTGCTTAGCCAGAGCTGACAGAATAGAGGGCAAGGCATCAAAGCCATAGTTGGCCTGCATAGATAGGGTCGTGCGGCGACGGCAGATATCGGCTAGAGAATAGGCCATCTCAGAGCGAATAGCATAGACAGCCTGCGCCCCGATATCCGGCAGGTAGTTTACAATCTTTTCGCCTAGAGACGCATCGTCATCTACCAGCGCCAGCACTTCCGGCGCCTTAGCCCCGTAGACGATAAACAGGTGGTGGATCGAATCAGCCGCAACGCGATCGCCATAAGTCTCCAGCATTTCGTCCACCTTCGGATCGTCAGGCATGATTGCCCCCGGTAGCGGCTGCCTATCGGTGAGGCACTCAGGCGCAGGCTGTTGCCACTTGCGGTAGACCATATCCACCATTTCCTCACCCACTTGCCGGTGGGTGGTGAGCTTGCCGCCGATTAGGGAGATCAGATTGCTTACGCCCTCTTTGGCGTGGTCGAAGAGGATATGCTTACGGGTAATGCTGCCCGGCTTTTTGCCTTCCGCATTGGGCAAAGGCCGAACGCCAGAGTAAGTGAACTTGATGTCTTTACGGCTGAGGTGAGCGGTGGGCACGACGCGGTTGGTTTCGCTGATGAGATAGTCAATCTCGTCGTCATTGGCTTTGACCTTGTCCAAATCGCCCGTATAGCGCAGATCGGTGGTGCCAATCAGGTACATACCTAGCCAGGGCACGATGAAGTAGGGACGACCATCAGAAGCCGCTTCTACATACAGGGCTGTATCTGGGGCACCGGGGAAGCTGTCAACGATGATATGGCTGCCTTTGGTGCCGCCCATCTTTTTGTCTTTGCCGATGGGGGCTGGGCGATCGCCGCGCTGACCCAGGCCCAAAACCTGATCGACCCAAGGGCCGGAAGTATTGATCACAACGGCTTTATCAGAGCCTTTGATCGTGAAGCGATCGCCCGTCAGCCGGTCTTCACAAACTAAGCCCGTAATCCGATCGTCCTGCCGCTGGATTTCAGCCACAGCAACGTAATTTAGCGTCGTAGCTCCAGCCGTCTGGGCCGACATGATATTTTCTAGGCACAGGCGCTCAGCATATTCTGCCTGACCGTCATAATACTGGGCTGCCCCTTTGAGGTCTTCTGGGTTGACGGAGCGGAAAAGCTGCCGCATCTTCTTGGCGGAGAGCATCCGATGGTTCAGCAGGGTTTTGTCAAAGCTGAGAACGTCATAGAGAAACATGCCCGCCCAAATTTCCCAATAGCTGCGAGAACCACTGCCGTAGATCGGAATGGTCATCTGAATCGGGTTGACGAGGTGAGGCGCTGCCTTAAGCAGCACTTCCCGCTCTTTCAAGGATTCTCGTACCAGATGGAATTCAAAGTACTCTAAATAGCGTAGACCCCCATGCACTAAGCGCGTAGACCAGCTAGTAGTCCCGGCACCGAAGTCCTCTTTGTCTACAACGATGGTCTTTACGCCCCTGAGAGCGGCATCACGCGCAACGGCAGCTCCATTAATACCGCCGCCAATGATGATAAGATCGTAAGCTGTATTTTGAATAGTTTGAAAATCGCGCATAGGGTCTAGGTTGAATACGACTGGGAAGGATGGTTAGCGGTGCTCAGTTTTACTGTAACCTTCCAAACTGTTTGCTGGCGTCACTCTCTGGCTGGATCTCCGCTCATACAGCTAGTTACACGCTTTTATAGAGTAAGTTCTGTAAATTAAGCAGCGTTTTTTAATCTTTGATGCCGGTGGGGCAAGCAGTGCCCACCCCACCGGATATATACCTGAGGATGGCTAAACCAGAACGGGTTCGCGATCGCTCTTGTCAGTCGCTTTCGCTTCTCGGAACATGTGGTTAGCCCACTGCTGCACGTCATAGCGTCTGACCGCATCATTGAGCTGGGTCATCCGCTTAGCCTGCTCTTCAGGAGACATTGCCAGCGCCTGATCAATACATTCATCCATGCTCTTGTCAGAGTAAGGATTGGTCAGAATCGCCTCAGGTAGCTCCACTGCTGAGCCGGTAAATTCTGACAGAACTAAAACGCCGTCCTGGCCCTGATGGGCCGAGATATATTCCTTCGCCACCAGGTTAAGACCATCGCGTAGAGGGCAGATCCAGGCCACATCAGCCGCCTTATAAAAAGCCATCAGGTCGTCAAAGGGGACAGGCTCGGTGAATAGCTTAATCGGCATCCAGTTGAGCTTAGAGAAGCGACCGTTGATCTTACCGACAAGCTGCTCAATCTGAGACTGGGCGGTACGGTAAACCCGCATTCCAGAGGCCGCTTTCACCGCTGTCATAATCAGGTTGACTTTGCCGATCAGTTCTGGCCTGCGATCTAGCAGCCGCTCGTAGCAAAGCAGCATTTCCTTCGTGCCCTTCACGTAGTCCACCCGTCCGGCAGAGACAATTAGCTTGTTGTCGCCAATGTCGTCTCGAATCTGCTGGGCCCGGGTCTGCACCTCCGGCTTGTTCATCATGCTGACGATATAGTCAGGATTGGTGCCCACCGGAAAGGCATCAAGGTTGATAATGCGATCGTTGTACTTAAGCTGAGTGGTCATTTCCGGCTCGGCCAAGGCAGTGCCCACCGAGGTGAAGCAGTCGGGTACCGGCGTGCGAGTCACCACTTCAACCTCGCGGCAGCTACGAGCGGCGGAAACAAAGTTCTCCACGTAGCGAGGGATATGGAAACCGCAAAGATCGCAGCAGAGCAGGCTGTCTACAATCGCGGTGCGCCAATGTAGGATATTGAACACATCGGCGGCCGGGAAAGGCGTGTGGTGGAAGAAGGCAATTTTGGCATTCGGCATTTTTTGCCGGATGTAGTAAGGGGTCAGCCACAGGTTATAGTCGTGGATCCAGATAAGGGCATCATCTGCGGCGTCTTCACAGGCGGCCTCGGCAAACAGCTTATTGATGTTCTGGAAGTTTTCCCAGTCAGAACTTTCATAGGTGAAATGTTCTGGAAAAGAGTGCAGAATTGGCCAGAAAGCTTCTTTTGAGGTGATGTAGTAAAAGTCCTTAACCTGCTCAGGCGTGAGGGGAATCCGACGTACTACGCAGCTATCGCTGCCCCCTTCCATCGTGACTCGCTCTTCAAAATTGACCTGTTTCTTACTGGCTACCTGCTTCCAGGCAATCCAGGTGCTGCTCTCAGCGTTAGCAAAAAAGCTTTTCAGCGTCGGTACGATGCCGTTGGGACTTTTCTTTTCCCGGTAGTAAATTTTGCCATTTTCTTTAACTTCGTCATAGGGTTCTCGGTGATACAAAATCACTAGAGAAGATTTCATGTAATGACCTCCTGATTTTTATACCTTTAAGAGCTGAGCGATCGCCTGCAATTAGGCCCGCACCAACACTTGCAATCGCTTTTTTACTCGTCAGAATCAGCGTTTAAACAATTAATCGGCAGGACTTGAGCGCTCTGGGCTGCTGTCTGATGGGGCCGCTTGGCCGTTAAATCTAAGCGCAGCTACTTCAATTATGTTTACAAAAGCTTACCTTAAAACATCCAGCGAAAGATGGGTACGCGATCGCTCGGCGCTTAATCAAGCTCATGGGCAAGCTGGCACTGTTGGGCCGATTGTCGCCTTCAGTATAGCCAAGCCTGCTCTATTTTCCTAAAAGGGCCAATCGCCTGCCAGACTGGTATGCTGCTGGCTATCAGGCTGTTTCAGCCAGCGATCCTGCCTAATTTTGCCGGTATTTCCAAATCAGGCTAGAAACTAAATTGGCCGTCATGTGAGCGGCCACAGGTACCAGCAAATTGCCAGTGACTAGGGCGCTATAGCCTAGGGCTAGACCCACTAGCGTTGCCCACAGCACATAGGGCCACTGCTGCAGGCTGCTGAGGTGCAACACCCCGAAGCAAAGACTAGAAACCACTACGCCGCCCGCATTCAGTCCCAGGGCTGGCAGCATGACGCCGCGAAACAGCAGCTCTTCGCTTAGCCCCGGCAGCAAGCCTAGCCACAGTAAATCTGGCCAAGTCAGCGGCTTGAGGACAAAGTCTAAGTAAAAGTCAGCGCTGCGGCGATAGGCGGGCCAAATTTGATAGACCAAAGCGCTGGCGAGGGTAATGCTCAGACCTAAGCCCACGCCCCACAGCAGCGATTGGGGCAACCAGCGAAAGGGCAGAATTGCCACCGTGTCAAAAAATAGCCAAAATCGAGCCACCAATAAGAGAACTAAAGCCGTTACGCCCATCGCGGCTAGGATTTGTACCCGGCTTAGCGGTTCAAATTGCGGGTCTTGAGGACGCTGATTACTCACGTTAGCTCTCTAAATATCATCAAGCTGACCCAAAATGCAGCGGTAGCTAGCAGAGTCAGATTACGGTGTGCTCACATTTTAACCAGTCGCTGTTCTCCCAAATTTTTGAGCGCCTGTATGGGCGCGATCGCGGGCTGTAGGGCAGCGGGATCAATGCCGGCCCGATCGGCTAGGAGCAATCCCGCCGCCTCCAAGTAGCTATTGACCTGTATAGCCTCTAGGCCCAGCGCAGCGGGCGGCACCTGCATGGCTGTTTGATTTTGCCCTACGGCGATCAGCTTGATGCCCCGCTGGCCAAGGCTGATAACGCCGCTACCCCCAGCCGCCTCAGCCGGAATAATGACAGCATCAACCTGATCGGCCCAGATATCAGTAGGCTGCGGCCTGGCGGCGCTGACAAACTGAGGGGCCTGGCTCAGTCCGGCTAAAACGCAGGGTAGAAAGGTGTAGCCAATTTCTTCAGCCGAGGACTTGGGAGAGATAGTAGGATCTAACGGCAAAGGGGCCAGTGCTGGTGCATGGGCGCAGGGTACCCGCAAAGTTTTTACCACCAGATGGCTAATCACAGCTTCAGCTCCGGCGAGGGGATCAACGCCTTGCCCCTGGCGATACTGCTGCAGTTCGGGGCTGTCTAAGTCATCGGGGAAGCGGGCCACGACGGCGATCGCCTCGGCCTTGGCCTGCTGTACTAGCTTTTCGGCCGCCCGCAGCAGGCTGTCAGGATTGCCCAAAGTGCCCCAAGTCGCGCCAGAAGAGGCAGTCCGCAGCTCCACCTGTAGGGGCGCATCCGTGATGGCGTAGTCCGTCAGGGTTAGCCCTAGGGTTGCTTTAGCCGCATTGGCCGCTTGCAGATGCCGCCAGCGCAGCTCTGATTCAATGGCACAGTCTAGGAGCAAGCCAATGCGGTTTTGACGTACAGGGCGCAGGCCCCACGTTCCAGCCGCAAAGCAGTCGAGGCCATAGCCTTCGACGTAGTAAGCGTTGGGCAAGGGCCAGTAGAGCTGTGCCCCATTGAGCACGTTGGGGTGGGTAATTAGGCGATCGCTAGCTTGCGCTATCAGCCTGGCTATAGGCAGCGCGTCTCCGGCATAGCCGCCAATGCTGGCTCCAATGCCCGTTGGCACAATGAGCACCGTTGTATAGGCTCTAGCAGCGGTCACAGGCGCATCAATCATCGGTTAGGACTACTGCCTCAAGGCTGGCCCACTGCGACTGCACCTGAGTAATAGCCCAGCGCAGCGGCTCGCCGTGTACTGAGAGCGCAGCAGCGATCGCCTGTGGTAAATCAACCCCCAAGTCAGTTAGCTCAATCTCAAGCATAATCAGCCGGGTTTGCATGGCAATGTGGCTTACTGCGGCTGACCAAACTGACGCTCGTAAACCATGTCTTCCTGCTCTGTCTCCAGCTTTAGGTCGGCGCGGGGATAGGCAACGCAGAGCAGCGCATAGCCTTCTGCCTGCAGTTCGGGGCTGAGGCCCATGCCTTCACTTTGATCGACGCTACCGTCTGAAAGCTTGGCGGCACAGGTGGTGCAAACGCCAGCACTACAGGAATAGGGTAAATCCAGCCCTGCTGCCTGAGCGGCGGCTAAAACGGTCTGATCTTCAGGCACCGTAATCGTGTGGGTCTGTCCCTGATGAAGAATCTCGGCGGTATAGGCTTTAGGCATCGTGCGTTAGACGAACGGAAAAACGGCTGAATATTCATCCTAACTTGGAAGCCGTCCAGCACTGAACACTCATATCTCTTTTACTTTACGTTCTTCCTGGCCAAAGCTGCGAGCCTGACGCCGCCCTAAGCTTCAGCTCCAAAGGTGCGCTCAAACTCTTCCAGCAAATCGTCCATTTCTTCAAGAGCCTGATTCACATCAATGCGCAGCGTGCCTAAATCAGGCTGCTCTAGCAGGCGCACCAGAGATTCCCGCTTGGAGCGAATGGAGTCAACGCGATCGCGGATAGTTTGCAAGTCCATAAAAATAAGTCGTTTTGTATCGTTTCTGCCTTAGCTTTAGGATAAGCAAGTTTGGCTCTTTCTGCTCTGGTTGCGGCTGAATCTCTCGGTAGGACTATGGGCGATCGCCCGGTGAGGCAACTTAGCCACCTCAGCAAGCGTCATCCTAACAGGGGCTATCTGTGACTAGGCCGCTTATCCTAGTAAGATAGAGCACCCAATATTTTTACAAGCCGTTACCAGCTATGTTTCGCCTGCGCCCTCTGCCCGCTGCTCGATACAAAATTTTGCCAAAAGCTGCCTACTTCATCGGCAGCGTTCTGACCTTTTACCTGCTCTCTAGTCAGGCTGGCGCTCAAACCGGCGGCGGCACTATCACCCTGCGCTCGGACGTCCAGGAGGCTAACTCCAATACGGGCATCATTACGGCTCGCGGCAACGTGCAGATTGACTATCCCCTGCAGCAGATTTATGCCACCTCAGCCCAGGCCCAGTACTATAGCCGAGAAAACCGCATGGTGCTCAGCGGCGACGTACTCGTACGCCAAGAGGGCAATACGCTGCGGGCCGAGACGGTGACTTATCTAATTGATGAGGGCCGCTTTGTGGCCCTGCCTGAGCCAAACCAACAGGTAGAAACCACCTATATTCTACCGGCTGAGACGTCTTCCCCCACGCCCAGTCCCGCCGCGCCACCCGCAGAGCTGACCCTGCCGCCGCTGGATGAATAAGCCTAATCTTCACCGATGGGCTGTGACGATGAAGCCTGTCTAATGATCAAGTAGAGTATGCTGAGAGCTTGAGCCTCCCTGCGTAAACGTTATAAAGTAATTTGAATTCGTCAGGCAGTTTCCCTTGCTCAATTCTGATCTCACAGCGGTTCGCAACCGGCAGCAGACTAGCCCCCTCAAAATTGTCGTAGAGAATGTGCAGAAGTCCTATGGCAAGCGCGATGTCGTCAAGCACGTCAGCTTGTCGGTGGCCCAGGGAGAAATTGTGGGACTCCTCGGCCCTAACGGCGCTGGTAAAACCACCACTTTTTACATGGCTACGGGGCTAGAAAAGCCCGATCAGGGCCGAGTGCTGCTCAATGAAATTGATATTACTGCCCTGCCAATGCACGAACGGGCCCGTTTGGGCATTGGCTATCTGGCTCAGGAACCCAGTATCTTTAGGAACCTCAGTGTCGAAGACAATCTGCGCTTAGTCATGGAGCAGACCCATGTGCCTGCCTATGAGCGGCCCCAGCGGATTAAAGACCTGCTGCAGGAGTTTCGCCTAGAGTCAGTGGCGCAGACGCTGGGCATTCAGGTGTCTGGCGGCGAGCGGCGGCGCACAGAACTGGCGCGATCGCTGGCGGCAGGTCAGGACGGGCCGCGTTTTTTGTTCCTCGATGAGCCGTTTGCCGGGGTAGATCCGATCGCCGTTTCCGAAATTCAGACGATTATTGCCCAGCTCCGCGATCGCCACATGGGTATCTTGATCACCGATCACAACGTACGCGAGACGCTGCAGATTATCGACCGGGCCTACATTATGAGCGAGGGTCAAATTTTAGCGGCGGGCAATGCTGAAGATCTCTACAATAATCCTTTGGTGCGACAGCATTATCTGGGTGAAGGCTTCCGGCTTTAACCCCAATCCCCGACGGTCTTTGGCTCTGTTCTTTCATCTCCTACAGTCATGGCAACAGCTTCAAATAGGCCCTCTCTTGGCTTCTATCTGTGGCGCTGGCTTGTTCCTCGCGTTTCAGTCATGGATCGCTACATCATGCAGGAACTGGTGTTGCCATTCCTATTTGGAGTGGGAGCTTTTTCCTCCATTGGTATTTCCATTGGTGCTCTGTTTGACCTGATTCGGCGGGTAACAGAGTCAGGGCTTTCCCTGTACCTGGCGATGGAAATTTTTGTGCTGAAGCTGCCGGAATTTATTGTCTTTTCCTTTCCGGCTTCGGTGCTGTTGGCCACCATGATGACCTACAGCCGCCTGTCTAGCGACAGCGAACTGATTGCGCTGCGAGGATGCGGCGTCAGCGTCCGGCGCATCATTGCCCCAGCAGTAGCGCTCAGCCTAATCGTGACGGGCCTCACCTTTGCCTTCAACGAGCTAATTACCCCTGCCGCCAACTACCGGGCTGCTATCACCCTAGAACGCGCAATTAAATCGGAACGGCCCCCGTTTCAAGAGCGCAATATTTTCTACCAGGAATTTCAGAAGGCGGCGGATGATGACGAGGAAAAAGAGCTGCGACGCCTGTTCTACGCCCGTCGGTTTGATGGCGAAAATATGCAGGGGTTGACTATTGTTGATTTTTCGCAGCAGGGATTAGAGCAAATTGTCAGTGCGGAGTCAGCCACCTGGGATTTTGAGCAAAATACCTGGGAATTTAAAGACGGCACCATCTACGTCATTTCTCCTGACGGCTCTTTTCGCAATATTGTCAAGTTTAATAATCAGCAGCTTCAGCTCCCGCGTACTCCCTTCGACCTAGCCTCGCGCAAACCAGATGACAGCGAGATGAACATCGTGCAGGCAAACGAGTATCTGAAGCTAATACGTCAGACCGGCAACGATCAGCGCATTCGCCGCTTAGAGATTCGGATTCAGCAAAAATATGCGCTGCCTTTTGTCTGCGTTGTGTTTGGTCTGGTGGGATCGGCCCTGGGAGTGCGACCGCAGCGCACCAGCAAAGCAACCAGCTTCGGCGTCAGCGTTGTAATTATTTTCGGCTACTATCTGCTGTCTTTTATCACGAACGCTCTAGGAGAAGTGCAGGTACTTTCCCCCTTTATGGCGGCTTGGCTGCCGACTTTGGTGGGCTTGGTGTTAGGTCTGTTTTTAGTTTTTAGAGCTTCAAAGTAACAAACAGGCAGGCAGCCGTCCCCGGGCCGATGAGATTAGAATCACAGCAGAGTGAGAAACTATAAGCGCGATCGCCCATGTCTTTAGAGCTGATTTTTAGCGGTGCCAATCTGTTTGTGCTGCCCTTTTGGGGGCTGATGCTGCTGGTGCCACGTTGGAACATTACCCGGCGGATTATGTCCTCTTATCTACCTTTTGTGGCGCTGGCGCTGGTGTATCTCTATCTGTTTGTCGTCAGCCTTGATCCGCAAACCATTGAAACCTTCTCTGATCCGCAGCTCAAGCTGGCAGACCTGGCTCAGCTTTTTGCTCAGGAAAAGGTAACAGCGACAGGCTGGGTGCATTTTTTAGTGATGGACTTGTTTGTAGGCCGCTGGGTCTATCAGCGATCGCTGGAGCTAAACATTTGGTTTCGCCACTCGCTGCTACTGTGCTTCTTTGCCGGGCCGCTGGGGCTGCTCTGCCACTTCATCACCGAAACCCTGAGCCAGAAATTCTGGCCCCAACCAGAGGAGGCCGCCGCCGCTGAATCTGTGTCTGCTGGCAGCTAAGGGAATTGAACAAAGTCAGCGGCAGTGGTAAAACTAGCAGGATCCCTTTTTTGAAATTAGGCGGGGATTGGTTCTGTTTTGGGGAGATAACTATGCTGCGGGCGATAACGACTTTACGAAAGAAATGGCGGACTCGGTTTTCGCGATCGCGGCGAACGGCCCTGCAGGCGATCGCCCTGTTTAGTTTTGGCCTCTGGCTGATTGTAGCCTGCAGCCCGGAACCCCAAAGCAGCGACAGCGCCCCAGCCGAGAGTGCCGCTGGCGGGCGGGTCAGTGTTGGTACTACCCTGCAGGCAAGAACCCTCGATCCGGCGGATGCCTACGAAATTTTTCCCGGCATTTTGCTCTACAACCTGGGCGATCGCCTTTACACCTATGAACCGGGGACGACTGATCTGGTGCCGCAGCTGGCCACCGAGATGCCCGAAATCAGCGAAGATGGTCTCACCTATACCATTCCCCTGCGGGAAGACGTGATGCTGCACGATGGTACCCCCTTCAATGCCGAAGTCATGGCCTTTTCCATTGAGCGATTCATGGAGAATGGCGGACGCCCAGCCTTTTTGCTGGCAGACAAGATTGCCGCCGTGGAGGCCACTGGCGACTACGAGCTAACCATGACGCTGCAAGAATCCTTCGCCGCCTTTACCGCCCTGCTCACCTTCTGGGGCGTTACCCCAGTTCCCCCGGATACCTATGAGATTGCTGCCGGTAGCTTTCAGCCTGATACCTTCATCGGTTCTGGCCCCTACAAGCTGGCCTCCTTTAGTCCCGATGCCATCAAGCTAGACGTGAATCAGGACTACTGGGGAGAAGCCCCCAGTAACGAAGGCGTAGATATCCAAATTTTCACCAGCGCCGCCAACCTGTACAACACCTTTCGCACGGGCAGCGTTGACGTGGCCTATCAAACTCTCGACCCCGACCAGATTGCCAGCCTAGAGCGCGAAGCCGACAGCAACGACTGGACGGTCATTGAAGCGGGGACGACCGTTACCAATTTCCTGACCCTAAACCAGAAGATCGAGCCGTTTGACGACGTGAGAGTACGGCAGGCCGTGGCGGCGATGATTGACCGGGAGCTGATTAACCAGCGGGTGTTTCAGGGCCAGGCGGAGCCGCTCTACAGCCTGATTCCTACCAGCTTTGATATTTACGAGCCGGTATTTGAGGAAGCCTACGGCGATGGCAACTTTGACCAGGCCAGAGAGCTTTTAACCGCCGCCGGATTTTCGGAATCTAATCCGTTTACGCTGGAACTCTGGTATCCCTCTTCTTCCACCACCCGCAGCATTGTGGCAACGACGCTGAAAGAATCGATTGAGCAGGGGCTTCCCGGTTTGGTCAATGTCGAAATCAACAGCGCTGAGTCCGCTACCCTCTGGGAAAACGTGGAGAAGGGCGTTTACCCGACCGTACTGGCAAACTGGTATCCCGACTATTACGACGCTGACACTTTCATTCAGCCCTTTATGAGCTGCGGCGAGGGGTCGGAGGCCGAGCTGTGTGTAAAAGGAGAAAGTCAGGATAGCGGCTCTTTTTACTTTAGCGATCGCGCCAATACCCTCCTGAGCCAGCAGCGCAGTGAGTCTGACAGCCAAGCCCGTCAGCAGATTTTCAAAGAGCTGCAAACCCTGCTGCAAGAAGATGTGCCCTATGTTCCCCTCTGGCAAAACAAGGACTACGTGTTTGCCCAGGCGAATGTGGACGGCGTAGAAATTCAGCCCACCCAGCAGTTCTTGTTCTGGCAGATTGATAAGTAAATGTCTCGTTCCGCCTCGCTCCGCAACTATGTCTTGGCCCGGCTGCTGCTAGCGCCGCTGATGATCTGGACGATTACGACAGTGGTATTTTTGCTGCTGCGGGCCACGCCGGGGGATCCAATTGATGCCCTGCTGGGGTCGCGGGCTCCGGAAGCCGCTAAAGAAGCCCTGCGATCGCAGCTTGGTTTGGATGCGCCCCTGTGGCTGCAGTACATTCGCTACCTGGGAGATTTGCTGCGGCTGGATTTGGGCACGTCCCTCTCTAGTCAGGGACAGACGGTGTGGCAGATTATCGGGGCGCACTTTCCGGCCACGGTGGAGCTGACCATCGGTGGCCTGCTGGTGGCGGCGGTGGTAGGGCTGACGGTGGGCGCGATCGCTGCCTCTCGGCCCAATACGGCCATCGACGCCGGGGGGCGACTGTTTGGCATTTTGACCTATGCGGTGCCAATGTACTGGTTCGGCATGATCTTGCAGCTGATCTTTGCGGTGCAGCTCCGCTGGTTTCCCATTGGCACGCGCTTTCCCCTCAGTATGGAGCCACCGGCTGGGCCGACCGGCCTGTATGTATTAGACAGTCTGCTGCAGGGCAATTTGGTCCAGTGCTTTATCGCCCTGTACTACCTGGTTTTGCCCTGTCTGACCCTGGGCATTTTGATCAGCGGTATTTTTGAGCGCATGGTGCGGGTGAATCTGAAGCAGACTTTGCGAGCTGACTATGTGGAAGCCGCCAGGGCGCGGGGCATTCCTGAGCGCCGAATTTTAGTGGCCCACGCGCTGAAAAACGCTTTGATTCCGGTGGTAACGATTTTGGGGCTGACCTTTGCCTCAATGCTGGGCGGCGCAGTGCTGACAGAAGTGACTTTTTCCTGGCCGGGACTGGCGAATCGGCTTTACGAAGCCATTTCCCAGCGGGACTACCCGGTGGTCCAGGGACTGATGGTTTTCTTTGCGGTGATTGTTGCGGTTATGAGCATCCTGATTGACGTGCTCAATGCCTATATTGATCCGCGTATTCGCTATTAGCTAGCTGTTTGAGGCGGATAGGGACAGCGCTCTAGGGCCTGGGTCAGCGCTTGCACCCGAATTGGCTTGCTGAGGTAGTCATTCATCCCAGCCGCAAGGCATTCCCGCCGATCTTCTTCCATTGCATTAGCCGTCATGGCAATAATCCAGGGGCGATCGCTGGCGTAGTGACGGCGAATCTGGCGGGTCGCTTCTAGGCCGTCTAGCTCAGGCATCCGCATATCCATCAGCACCACGTCATAAGACTGCTCGGCCACTGCCCGCACCGCATCCTGACCGTTGACGGCTAAGTCGGCCCGGTAGCCAATGCGCTCTAGCATCCGCAGCGCTACCTTTTGATTCACCTTGTTGTCTTCAGCTAGCAGAATCCGCAGCGATCGCGGTTTGTCGGTAGCAGTCGGCAGCGGTGAGCGGACTGGATCTATAGCAGCTTTGAGGGGCGTGAGGCTGAGCTGCAGCGCCTCTAGCAGCGGTGCTTGGCGGATCGGCTTGCGCAAAACCAGGATGCCTGGGGGCAAAGTTTTAGCCGACGCCTGAAAGGCGGACAGCATCAGAATAACGGGCAAGGCTGGCTGCTGAACTGCGTGACGCAGCGATTCGGCCATCGCCATGCCAGTTTTGAGAGTCAAGGCATTGATCAGGGCGGCCTGGGGAGCTGAGGCTGAGGTTAGGTCAGCCAGCGCCGTTTCCATAGAAGCAAATAGACACGGCTGTAGGCTCCAACCTTCTAGCTGCTGCTGCAGAAAATTGCGGCGGGCAGCGTAAGCCTCCACAATCACAACCTGTTGCGCCGCCAGGGAATCAAACACCTGAGCTGGAACGGGCTGCTGCCGGGGAGCTATTACCGGCAGCGATAAGGTAAAGGTGCTGCCCTGGCCGGACTGACTGTTGACCCAAAGCATTCCCCCCATTTTTTCGGTGAGATGCTTGCTAATTGACAGTCCTAGCCCGGTCCCCCCGTACTGCCGCGCTGTTGACTGACTCATCTGGCTGAACGGCTTAAATAAATTGGCTAAACGGTCTGCCGGAATTCCAATGCCAGTATCCTCTACGGCCAATGTCAGGCAGCATGAGGTGAACGGCACATTGAGATGACCCGCTTTAGCTGCGACCGTCCGCAGCTGACGGGGATGCAGCCGCCAAGCGCTGGTTGTAGAAGTCAGCCAGGCTGTCAGCGTCACCCCCCCGCTCTCAGTAAATTTCACCGCGTTGCTCAAGAGATTGAGTAGGATTTGGCGAATTCGCAGCTCGTCGCCCAAGATGACTTCAGGAACATCGGATTCCACGAAGTAGGCTAGCTCAATTCCCTTTTCATTGGCCTTGCTGCCCACCAGTTCCAAACTCTGCTCAATACAGCTACGCAGGCTGACAGGAACCTGCTCTAGCTCTAGCTTGCCTGATTCAATTTTAGAGAGATCGAGGGTGTCATTGATTAAAGCCAGTAGGGTTTGACCACTGTAATAAATTGTTTCTGAGAGATCCCTTTGTTCCGGGGTTAGCTGGGTTTCTAGCAGTAGCTCCGTCATGCCAATCACCGCGTTCATGGGGGTGCGGATTTCGTGGCTCATAGTGCTGAGAAATTCGCTGCGGGCCTGCAGAATAGCGCTGGTACGCAGTCGATCTACTGCAATAGTGCTGCCGCTCACTAAGGCTAGAAAGGTGAGGGGAGCTACCGTCGGCACCCAAACATTGAGATACAGCGCCACCAAGGCGATGATTAAAACCCCCAGGCTGCTTCCCAGCCAAATTGCTAGCTGGACGATCAAGGCGCGATCGCTCAGACCCCAACTCAGCCAAGGCCCTAAACCTACTAAAATCAGACCCATCCACAGAGCGCTGGGACGGCGCAGCCAGCTTTGATGCAGCAGATTGTGAACGACAGCCGCGTGGAAGTGAATACCGTTAGCGGGCAACAGCGAGTCAAACGGCGTCAGCAGCGAATCAACTCCGGTTGCGGTCGCCCCCACTATGACAATTTTTTCCTGAAAAGCGGCAGCGGGAATTCGGCCTTCAACCACGTCCACCAGCGAATAGTTAGATAGACCAGAGATTGGCCCCGGCCAGTTGACCCATATCATCGCCCGATCGGGGATGGCGACTATTTCGGCGACAAGGCTATAGACCTGGGCGATCGCAACCCCAAAAGCCGGTACACCTTGATACAGCAGCTCGACTCGACGGGTGATGCCGTCGGAATCAACCAGCTCTCGGATATGGCCGGTCAAGACAGCAGCATCCGCTAGGAGGGGCGTTGGTAAGACCTCAACATCTTGGGCATCCCAGGTTTGTACCAGCACAACCTGTCCCTGCTGCAAAATTGCCTCTGCTAGGCTAGCGTCGGCGGGATGGGGATCTGTCAGTAGAATATTCAGCGCCACGACGCTGACTTCAGCCGCTGCCATCTGTTGCAAAAGCTGAGTATAGTTGCTGCGGGCAATGGGAAAGCGCCCTAATTCTGCCAGCGTGCGATCGTCTACCGTTACCAGCACAATGCGATCGTCCCACTCCACCGGGCCTCGCATCAGCGTCAGGGTTCGCAGCAGCAGCAGCTCCAGCGGATCAAAAATCCTGAGCTGCATCAGGCAGGCCACCGCTAAAGCAATGATGGCTCCTGGCATGAGCTTCTTCAACTCAGGCAGCGGCAATCTAGGTCTACGGGGCCACCAGCTCATAGGCTTGTTGCTGTCCTAAAGGGGTTGTGACTAAAACCCGTATCCGGCCATTGGCGGGTAGAGGTAAACGAATATCGAACTCGCCGTTGCGATCGGTTGTTTGAATATCGTCTTCTATTAGTAGCAGATTCAGCGGATCGACCTGACCCGCAATTTCCACAGTTCCAGTTCCATCCGCCCTCAGAACGCTCAGATTCAGGCTGGGATCATTGGTCAAAGGAACCGGCGGTAGGGGAGGCTCCCCTGGAATAATCATTGACTGAAAGCCTGCTGGAATCGACACGCTTTCTCCCTCAGCCGCAGACACCACAGCTCCTTCTTCCGTCGCCACGCCAGTGCGGCCTTCCGGCTGCACTGAGACGCCAAATACGGTGCCGCGGACGCCGCTAACCCCCGCCGGCGTCCGAATATTCAGCTCGGTATCTGGGATTGTAAACGGGCGAGCCTGCAGGCGGGCCTGGCCTCGCGTTACGGTAATTTCGGTGACGCGCCCGCCGTTGCGGGTAGCTCTCAGCTCCGTAATGCGCAGATCGGTGTTCTCAGAAACCTGCACAAAGCCGATTTGAGTATCTATGGCGAGGGTGGCTCTAGCCCCGGCGCCTGTGCGCAAGCCATCCCCGACAGCCTGAAGCCGGAAGCCAGTGCGCGCTGGCTGCGTCCGGCCTCCCCGCACATAGAGAACGCTACCGTTGGCCTGCCGCAGCTCTAGCCAGCGATTAACCCGTACCGGCAGGGTTTGGGCAAACAGGCTCTGAGCGGCGGAGAGAGCAACGAGTATCGCTGTTGTGGTCAGTAAGACCCGGATGCGTCTGCGCAACTATTTCAGCTCCTACCTAAAGTAACTTATCGAACATAGATTACCCTAGCTCTGATGCCTTCGTCCCGCAGCAGTGACGACAGATTTTCGGCTAAAAAGCGCCGATCAAAGATGCCCGCCTGAATATAAGGGCCCAGACGCGATCGCGTAATGAAGGCACCGGGTACGCAAGCCTGCACCTGCTCTAGGACGGCTGCATCGTCGGTGGGCACAATTACCAGGTAGTGCCGCTCAGGTAAGCGCCCAACGACAATCACTTCGCCCTGACGCAGGGTGTTGGTATTCTCAAACGGGTTGGTGCCAATCGCAGCACGGCAGTTTTCTGTTTCTGCCAGGGTGCTTGCCCCGCCGCTGGCTAATCCCCACAGGGCTACCAGCAGCGCCAATGAATACTTCCTCACTTCTTTAAACCTAAACAAATTGGTCTTGATCTCCTTTCTAGCTCCAGCCTATTTCAGCTCGGCCATTCCCTGTCAAATGCAACGTCACTTACCCCTTTGATACTACAGCCGTCGCCTGCTTCGCTTGGAGATTGACAGCCATCGCCGCCTTCTAATTTTTAGCGCGGTTTTCGCCCAGGCTAGCAGTCTCAGGCGAAATACTGCTTTAACTAAAAAGACCCCATCAGCATGATAGGGCCTTTAAGTTTATGGGCTGTAGTTGACGATTAGCTGACGAGGTAGGGATGGTTGAGGCGATCGAGCTGCTGCACTAGCAGACTGAGAAATAGCCCCACATCGGTCACCACGCCTACAGACTCCACTGAACCGCGATCGCTCAGCTTCGTCACCACCGCCGGGTTGATATCCACGCAGACCATTTTGACGCCTGCCGGAGTCATATTGCCCACGCCGATTGAGTGCAGCATGGTGGACAGCATCAAAATCATGTCGGCTCCCTGGGCCAGCTTGGCGTAGTCTGCCTGAGCCTCAATCAGATCCATTTTGGTATCGGGCAGGGGGCCGTCATCCCGAATCGATCCGGCCAGGGAAAACGGTACGTTGTGCTTGACGCACTCGTAGAAAATACCCTGGGTCAGGACGCCCTGCTCCACCGCTGCTCCAATGCTGCCGCAGCGCCGAATGGTGTTGATGGCCTTGATATGGTGCCGGTGACCACCCCGAACAGAGACGCCCCGGTTCATGTCTACCCCTAGCGAAGTGCCCATCAGGGCCTGCTCAATATCGTGAACGGCGATCGCGTTGCCTCCCAGCAGCGCCTGAATATAGCCCTGGCGAATTAGATGAGACAAATGCTCACCGCCGCCGGTGTGAATCACCACTGGGCCAGCCACCACTACGACGCGCCCGCCCTGATCCTTGATCTTGCGCAGCTCCCAGCTCACCTGCTCAACCACCAGCTCTACCCGGCGCTCGCTAGATACCCCCGCTCCCATGAAGGAAAACTCCTGGGTACTGCGAGAGTCGCGGACATCAGCTTTGCGCACAATGCGAATGCCGTCAGTCTTAACCACGACCTGATCCCCCTGGGCTAAGTCTCGCAGCAGGCAGCAATCTGCCGTCGTACCCGCAGCGGTTTGCGAAACAACCACAACGCCGTCCATGCGCTGATTGCGGACCCGCACCCATTCTCCCTGCACCCGCACTTCAGTGGGATAAATAGTCGTGCTGTAGAAATCGTAAGGAGCTACCCCTGACTGGGCTACCGTTTCTAGCTGGGCGTCCCGCACTTCCTGAGGCAAGGCCACAGCCCCTAAATCAATGAGCTGCGACATGATTTTCTCCATGACGCCGCGATCGGGAGCGGACACCTTCACCTGGGCTGAAGAAGTACTCTGGCGCTGTTCCCCCAGATCAAACTTCAGTACCTGAAAGCTGCCGCCGCCTTCTACGATCAAATCCAAGGCCCGGTTAATCAGCCCAGAATCTAGCAGGTGTCCCTCTAGCTGCAAGGTTCTGCTGTCTACAGCCGCTTCGGCATGTACATCTGCCTGGACTGGCTCTGTCACCCGCAGGGTTAGGCACTTAGACGCGCCGCCTGCTTTCAAAAATTCGGTCAGCGGTGTTTCAATGACCTGAAAGTCAGCTTTTTCTAGACGCTGCTTTAGCGCCTGACTGGCCTGATTTAAGACAACAGTGCGATCAATATTAACCGCGTTGCAGGCAAAGTTAACTGCATCGGGTTCTTCAATCGCGATGCGTTTTTCCGCCGACACGCGCATTTCAATCAGGCGATTGGAATAGGCATCGAAGGCTGGCGGATAGTAGAGCAGGTAGCCGTCTGTGAGAGGGCAGAAACAGGTGTCTAAGTGGTAAAAGCGCTCGTCCATCAGCCGCAGTGACAGCACTTCAATGTCGAGCCATTTGGCGAGGTAAGGATGAGCATCTAGCTCAGTACGGAAGCCGTATCCGGCCCAGAGCACTCGACCTTCGCGATCGAGTAGCGCATCCCCCGCCCCTTCAAAGGGCAAATCTTTGGGCAGCTCGTGCACCGTGAACCCCTGCTCCTCAAACCACGTCTTGAAGTGGGGTTCTTCTCCCTGGCGCTCTGGATGGAAAAACCGACTTAACACGACTGTCTGACCCAAGACCAGTCCGGCATTAGCGGTAAAGACCATATCCGGCCATCCCGGCTGGGGCTTCACGAGGTCAACCGAAGCCCGTTCTGAAATAATCTGGTAAAGGTCTTGCCACTGTGCTGTGGCTGTGTTCTTGGAAGACTTATGAATATTGCCCTCCATCCAAGGATTAATGACGTAGTCCACGTCATAGTGATGGGGCGCACACATGAGAAAGCGAATGGGAGCAGTCATAGGAATCGTCGGCAGTTAAGGGCTGACCTGAGATAGGACAAAAATTATCTACGCTTTTAGCAATTGAATCTGGCTCAATCCACTGTAGGCGTGCCGGGACGCTAGCCCGATGTCCTACGAAACTCAGGCATACTGCACAGAGCAAACCATGCCTGTAAGGATTGAGCGCCAATGGCTAAGAGCCGCTGTTGACGCTGTTAAAAACGCCAAAGGTGTGCTGAGGTTGAAAACTCAACACACTATTCTAGACTTTTTCTCACAGCTTCTAGCAGCCATTTCAAGGCTAAGGCAGACTGAAACGAAGTCTACCTTTAGCATGTCATCAAACCTTGAAAATTAGGTGAAACCGTTAGTTTTTATCTGCTCAAACTGCGATCGCGATCGCGGTCTTAACGCTTAAGAATTAGCGAGGCAAATCTGTAAATAAATGAGCCCGGGTCAGGTGATTGCCAGTGAGAACAGCGTGACTCAATCCCTGATGGCTCAGTCGATTAGCGACTGCTGGATCAAACTGGCTGGCGGCTTTGGCGGCAGGTCGCTCTGGCGATCGCGCCATTTGCTTGGCCCGTGGCTGCGACTGGGACATCGTCATCATTTGTACCGATGAGTTAGCCGCAGCAATCGTCCTCACCCCTGGTTCCTCTGGCTGCCAGCCCGTAAGCAACAGCATCAGCGTTATCACAATGCTAAATAACAGCCTAAAGCCGATCACCTTGAAGATAGCTTGGCCCCAAGCAGAAAAGCGGGGTAATCGTTCTTCAGGTTCCTCAATTGGAGATAGCATATAAACCGCCTCAAGCACTTCACAAATTGGCAACTCTCTCAAACTGGATGTCGTCAACTGGCTAGTAAGACCGCAAGACCTATTAACTAGAAGACTCAACTATGAGAGCAAACAGTTGCAAAAGTTCATAGAGTTACTTTACCAGATTGAGAGGTGTTACGTTTTACCTTTAATTATTAAGTTTGTGTATATTTCCTGCATCCGCCGAAAGTGATTGATCCCACGTAAACCCCTGAATTTAGAGCGTTCTAGCCGCGAGCAGGTTCATTTTTGGTGCCTAAACACGGATTTTGATAAGCATAAATACTCAGTATAAATTCGCAAAATCATGTTTGAGTGCTGGTGTGGCTGAAGAGTCTATTCCGATGAAAAAAGCATCTGGCAAAAAAGCAGTACCGCCAAAAGAAACCAGTTCAGCGACAACTTCTGGCTTTCCGGTGCAGGTTATTTACCGGGCATCCTCAGTGCCCAGCCAGCACAGTCCCAAAGAAGATGCGCTTTGGTTTGCTACCTATCCAATTATTCCAAGGATGGGGGACTGTTTGTTTCGAGATGGCGTTTACTATCAGGTGCAGCGGGTCTATCTCTATGAAAGCACTACGCCGAGCTGGTGTGCTGATTTGGAAGTTTCTTACTACGGACGCCAACGCGCTTAGCTTTAGCGCTATTACTACTTGTAAACACTATTTGTAAACAGAGAGCCGGGGGCGATCGCCCAGTTTTTGCCCGGCGACCTTGTCTAAGCTGAAAGGGGTAGGGCTGGGGTTTCCTCCCCTAGCCACTGCGTCAAAAACTGGATGAGCCAGTGCTGTACTGCTGCACTGTGGTCGGTGTGAAGCTGCAGATGCAAGGGTTTTGCCTGAGCACCGGGCAGCTCAAGCTGGTCGACGGCTTTACTTGTCCAAGCCTCAATTAGGTCTGCCGTAATTTCGGGGTGAAACTGCAGGCCAAAGGCTGTCTGACCATAGCGAAATGCCTGATTGGCAAAGGTTTGTCCCTGAGCTAGTAGAGTTGTTCCGCCAGGCAGGTCAAAGCCTTCCTGATGCCAATGATAGACGTGCATGGGCTGCTGAAAGTACGGCTGGCCGGTAGCCGCAGGCACGATGGGATAGTAGCCAATCTCGCGGATTCCCTGAGGATGAGGACGTACCTGCCCGCCCAGCACGCGGGTGAGCAACTGCGCTCCCAGACAAATGCCCAGGAAAGGGGTCTGCGCTGCTAGCACCTGGGCAATCCAGTTAAGTTCCTGGCGAATAAAGGGCAGCGTTTGATCATCGTTGGCGCTCATAGGACCGCCAAAAACGATGACCGCCGCATAATTTTCCAAGTTCTGAGGCAGGGAATCGCCTAGAGCCGGACAGCGCATTTCCAAGCGGTAGCCCTTGGCTTTTAGGATCTGCCCGACAAGGCCGGGATCGGAGGTTTCCTGATGAACAATAGATAAGACCTGATTCACAAGCTTGCTGGGCGATCGCTCTTATTAGTCATGCTTCCCCACTTTAGCAATCGCCGTCTGGGCTGAACCGCTGCCCGCGATACGGTTCTCCGAAAAAATTAGTCGGTTTGCGCTGGGCTAGCGGCTTCGCTTTCGTCAGACTGGCTAGCTGCTGCCGTCATCAGCTTGCGGAATGAGTCGTGGATGCGCAGCAGAGCCGCTTCTCGTTCAAGAGCGATCGCTTCTTGCCCCTCGGCGGGGCTGACGTAATAGCTGATGATTAAGGCGGTTTGGCGATCGCCATAGCCGACATAAGTGCGGATGGCGTGGGAAAACTCGCCGGGCAGGCCGCCTAGCCAGAGCCGGATGCCGGACTGCCGATCCACAGTAACTACGCGGTAGCGATTGACCTGAGTATTCTCAGCTTGCAACGTATCAAGCGACTGCGCCACTACCACCGCGGGCGCTTCGTCAATGAGCTGAATCTCAGTTTTGATGCGATCGCCTGCCGGAGCAACTGGATCAATCGGATCGTAGTTCATCAGCCGCACGTATTTGTCATCGAGCCGCTCGACTCGCCAGCCACCAGGATAGTCAATGGCAAACGTATTGGCTTCGGTATAAGTGTCGTAAGTCTCAGCCAGCTGCGCTAATAGCGATTCGGCCCTCGGCTCAAACTGGGCTTTGACCTCAGCGACTGCGCTCAGCGTCAGCGTCATCCCCAGCAGCAATCCTGTCGTCCAGTACCGATACATCATCTGCAAATCACTCCCACAGACTCTCTCCACTCAATCTAAACCAACCTAGACTCGCCAGTATAGAGCAGTTGTCTATTCAACCTCACCAACTTGTGCGGATCTAGGGGGAGTTGATCTGAATGAGATAATAGAGACAGGCCACTGCGATCGCTCTCTGCCACTGTGGCTGCTGCAATTTGTCAGTTTTCTGCCGCCTCGCACCGCTACACCGGCAGGTACCCTTTCTGGAATCGATTCCTTCGCCTCATCTAGGCTGATATGGCAATTAGGTAAACCCTATGAACGACTGGTACAAAAACCGCTTCCTTCCTTTAGGCTTAGCGCTGGGTCTTAGTTTAGTCAGCTTCGCAGTGCTGATTCCGCCTGCCTTCTCCGAGCGCTTCAGTCCGCCCAACCTCGGTCGCCCCGGCCGCCGCGTTGGGGGGGGCACTCGCGGCGGCTGTGCCTCAGGCAATCCGGCCCGGTTAACCGCCCTACTGCCAGACAGCAACCTGGGTTTAACTACGCAGGCATATCCCACTTTCTACTGGTTCATGCCGCAAAATTCAGCTCAGCTCATGGAGTTCAGCCTCTACCAGGCAGGAGCTGCAACGACTGAACGGCAGCTCATTTACCGCAGCACGTTTACGGTCAGCCGTGAGGCAGGCATCGCCAGTTTAGCGCTACCGGAGTCAGCCGGACTGCCGCCGTTAGAAATTGACCAAGACTATCAGTGGTCAGTCGCCCTGATTTGCAACGCCGAGGCTCGTCAACAGGATTTACGCATAGACGGCTGGATTCGTCGAGTTGAACCGACGGCTGATCTGGCTGCCCAGTTAGCGACTGAACCCGCTGCTGTTCACGCGGCGCTCTATGCTGATGAGGGCCTCTGGTTTGAGGCTATCGATCGCTTGGTGGCTCTGCGCCAAGCTCATCCGGATTCCCTTACAGTCACAGAGCGCTGGACAGAATTTCTAACCTCTGTTGAGCTAGAGGCGATCGCGGCGCAGCCTTTGCTACCAGCCGCCCCCGCACCGGAATAACCTAACGTTTTGAATCGTTTCTAGGTTTGAACCAGAAAATTCGGCTAGTTTGGCAGTGCTGAACCACAGATAAAAGCCATGCAGCAGACGCAGCTAGCCCCTAATCAATCGGTCCTATGGCGGCAAGTGTGGGGCTTGGCGGCTGTGCAGGGGGCGATCGCCCTCACCTGGGTGATTTATAACCTCTATTTGCTCGACCTGCTCACAGGATTGGGCTTTCCCAGGGGGCTAGCCGCAGGCTTGCTAATTTTGGAGAATTTGCTGGCGGCGGTGATGGAGCCGCTGATGGGCAGTCTCAGCGATCGCACTCAGCACTGGGTTGGCAGCCGCTTTCCGCTGATTGCCTTGGGGCTGATTCTCGCTGCGGTCTGCTTTCTGGCCATTCCCGCCGTGTTTGTTTGGGGCGGTGCCGGGCTGCGGGGGCTTTTGCCGATTACGCTAGTTGCCTGGGCACTGGCGATGACGGTTTTTCGCAGTCCGGCGCTGTCACTGCTGGGCCGCTATGCCTTTGCGACCCAGCTTCCCCAAGCCGCCAGCATTTTGACCCTGGTGGGGGGCGTAGCCGGTGCGATGGGGCCACTGGCAGGTAATTTTATTCTTAGTTTGGGGCCAGCGGTGGCTTTCACGGTTGGTTCTGTAGTGCTGGTGGTAGCGGCGGCAGCACTGCGGCAGGTAGGGCCAGATCGAGCGATCGCCCCTGAAAAGGTGGCTCCCCCGATAGCGAGCCGCTGGCGGGATTTGTCTCTGCCGGGACTGGGCCTAATTTTCCTAGCTGGTGTAGGTATTACCCTGGGCTTCCGCCTGCTGCTCAGCAGCTTTCCGACCATTCTGTCGGCTCAGCTTCCAGGGCCGCTGGTAAAGCTGATCGTGGGCCTCATTTTTGTAGCTCTGGCGGTGACGGCTATTCCAGCCGGCAGGCTCACCCTGAAGCTGGGTAATCGCCGCAGCATGGTTGTGGGTTTAGTATTAATGGCTGTTTTGTGTGGGCTAGTGGCTGTAACGCGCAGCGGGCTGCTGGCCGGAGCGATCGCGATCGCTTTTGGGGCAGCTTTCAGCCTTGTCTCCAACGGCACAATTCCCTTTGCCCTGTCCCTGGTTCCGGCTGACAAGGCGGGCTTGGGCACGGGCCTCTATTTCAGCGGGGGAGCGGTCGCTTCCAGTTTGTTTGGCGTGGTGGTGAGCCAGACCGAAAATTTAGCGCCTATCGTAATGGCGATCGCAGGCGGCATCGCCTTTCTGGCCGCCAGCCTTTGTATTGCCGCTAGCAGTCGCGTTACCTTGCCAACTGAACTACAGCGGACTGATAGCCTGTAAAGGCAATGAGGCTCTTGCTAAGCGCAGAGATCTATACCGCGAAAGGGAGACGGCATCGCGCAAGGCCAAAGTGAAAGCACCCTCTTGATCTTAGATTCAGTTACCTGCAGGTTCAGTTACCTACAAATTACGGCATCTCTCTTGATGCCAACCTTTCCTTCGACGTGGGAAATAGGTCGCAACAACTCGTCTAAAGGCGGCACCCAGATTCGAACTGGGGATAAAGGATTTGCAATCCTCTGCCTTACCACTTGGCCATGCCGCCGCTGCGAAACCTTAATATAGCAAATTTTGTGAACCAGGTTAATGCCGGAGTCGGTTAAATTTCATAACCATGCTTTGAATTATCAGGTCAGCGGCTGGTTCAATACCTGGTCGTCTTAAGGGGGACTGAGGACGATCACGTCAATTAGCGGCGTGACGTTGAAGCCCTGCTGCAGTAGGGCCTGCTGAATTTCGCGGCTAAGCTGCTGGCGCAAGGCGGTATCGCTGAGAGTAGTTTCTGTTTGTGGCTGCACGTAGATAACGCCGAGTAGCGTATTTTGCTCTGGAATGCTAGCGCGGGTGAAGCGAACATTGGCCTCTACTAGGTATGCGGTATCATTCTGCTGAATAGTCTCCTGGATCACCTCTACCGCTGCTTGGGCGCGGCTCGATCGCTGCAAACCAGGTGTTTGCCTAAACTGCCAGGTCAGGAGAGCCGCCAAAATAACGCCCGTTATCGCCAGCACAGTCGGAAAAATAAAGCGATCGCCCCGCTGGTAGCGCGCCCCGGTGGGGGATAGGCCATAGCTGCGAAACACCGCTGCCCCTGACAGGTTAATCCCGGCAAGCTGCAAAATGAGCAAAAAGAGGCCATTTTTCACCAAGCCCCACTCGCCCAGCGCTAGCGCCATGCCCGCCACGCCTGCCGGGGGAGCCAAGGAAGCCGCCACCAGCATCCCCACCGCCGCCGCCGAAACGAGGCTGCTGCGCTCTGACTGTACTAGCTGCAAAGCCCCTGCGGCGCCTGCCGTTAGCGGCAGCAAAACAGCGACGGCTGACACCTGGCTAGCCGAAATCATCAGGCTAGAGGGCGTCTGCTGCCGGAAAACCAGGCTGAGTAAAGCAGCAGTGGCAATCGTGACGGCGAGGGCGCAGAAGTAGCGCACCAGGCTTTTACGCAGCAGCAGGCGATCGCCCCTAGCGGTACCAATAGCTACGTTCATCGCCGGGCCTGCAAATGGCGCAATCAGCATAGCCGCCACCAGCAAGAAGCTGCTGTTGGTAAACAGACCAATCCAGACAATTACCCCGGCGATCGCCGCAAAAGCCAGAAAGCTATACCAGGAACCAATACTCTGCAGCCCGGCTAGAACAATCTCAATCGGACTGCGGGCCTGCACATTGGTAACCTGCTGGGGCGCTTCCGCCGCAGGCGGTCGCAGCGGCATTACCCCTCTGGGAATCAGCGTGACCTCAAGTTCGGGCACTGTTTCTAGAGCATCCAGCAGCTTTTCCACCTGACGATTCGGCACGTGGACAACGACTAAATCAATCGCCGCCTCTGGACTTTTCGCCTCTACCTGGGCTAGGTTTGCCCCCTGATGCTGCTGGGCCAGCGCTAGCACCTGCGCCCCCTGACCGCGTGGCACCTGAATCAGCAGTTGACGCATAGCAATTTTCTCGCAAGACCACCTTTGGCCTCAGCTTATGCGAAACCGGGCAGCCAGCAGCCTGCCCGCAGAGAGATTCTGCTGCCTATGAAGCTTGCCGGCGCTGAGCAGCAGTGCTAAAAGCCGCGCAGTACTGGCGGTAGCCGCCGGGAAATACCACGTTGAGCACGAGCGGATCGGACGTATCGCGCGGATCGCAGGGGCCTTCTATGACTTTCAGCTCACCGTCAACCTCTGCGAGCTGTAGGGCCTTGCGATTTTTCAGTTCGCCGCCGCTGCTGTCAATATAAACCACCAGATTGCCTTGATCAAAAAAGGCGTTGATGTCCTGAATCAGTTGGAGAAAATTGCGATCGCTGCCGCCTCGTTTGGCCTGAAGCTGACCGTCTTCCTCCACCATTTTGCTAGTCACCGTATCGCCCACACCGACAATTAGCGGCATGTGAGCCGGATCAAAATTGTCTTTGACTAGCTTGACTAAGGCCAAATGTTCGTGGGGAGCCTGGCGGGAGTTAAAATCTGGCCCCAGGGGATAGGAGCCAGTGCGCTGATAATAATAACGGTTGAGAATCGCCACCACGCCCGCTTCTTTCACGGCCCCCCGCAGCATAAATTGAAAATCTGTAGTGCCGGATTCATCACCCTGACTGAACCAGACAATCTCTTTGCCGCTGGCATCACGACCTAAATTAGGTGCGTAATGGACAAAGAAAGAGTCGCCCAAACCTTGCTGCGTGGCTTCTGCTAGCAAGTCGTCCATCAGCGCCTGCATCTCGTGTTGCAACGCCACGTAGATTTCATGGCCGTTGCCGAGAGCTTCATAGAAAGTGTTGAGATTGGCCGTGGGTGACGCCTTGTTATCCAATGCCGAAGCTTCAATGCAAAAGTCGAGCTGCCCTGGGGTGAGGTCAGTAGGGCGATCGCTAAAAAACTGGCGCAGCCGCTGCTGAATCCGCTCCGGCACTGCTTCTAGAAAGCTTAGTTCTTCATCGCTAACGCCGGGATGCAGCACCTCACCGCTGCGGTCTTGCCACTGCACGCCGCCTGCGGCCAGACCGGGCAGATAGGACGCGGGGCTGTCTGGATAGGCCCGCTCGATAATCCCGTTTACCCCCCGCTGCCCAATATGCTCCCCGTTGGTCAAGACAAAGAAATGTCCGTCAAAGGACTGGGTAGCTTCCACATAGCTAGGCTCAATTTCGCGGTGTAGGGGATCTTTCACCAGTCCCATACAGACGCCGTCAAGATCCTGAATAATCAGCAGGTTTTCAGTCGTTGCCAGCAGATTAATCAGCGCCTCATGCTGCAGGGAATAGATTTGCTGATGCAGCGGCAAGCGGATGGAAGAAGTCATGGGTTTTATTGAGTGCAGCCAAGCTTAGAATCACCTCTTCTAACCTATCAGCCATCTGCAAAAAGGCCGAATTGGGCGATCGCGGTGCGGTCAATTAGCTATAAGATGCGATCGCTAGATTGCCGACATCTCTTCCAGCTTGGCCCGAACTGCCTGAATATCCTGCCACATCAGCCATTTGGGTTTGCCTTTCTCCCGCGAAGGATTGCGCAGCAAATAGGCTGGATGAAAAATGGGCATACAGAGACGTCCCTCCCACTCGATCCACTGGCCGCGAATTTTAGTAATGCCGCGTTTATCTCCGGTCAGTCCCTTAACAGCAGTGGCCCCTGTCAGCAAAATCACTTTAGGATCCACCAGACGAATCTGCTCCATCAGATAGGGCCGACAGGCATTGACCTCATCGGTCGTAGGAGTCCGGTTGCCGGGCGGGCGACACTTGACCACGTTGCAGATATACACATGCTGCTCAGTGCTAAGGCGCACAGAAGCCAAGATTTTTTCTAAAAGCTGCCCGGAGCGACCTACAAAAGGAAGTCCCTGCTCGTCCTCATTCTGTCCCGGCCCTTCACCCACAATCATAATCGGGGCTTGAGGATTCCCCCGCCCCACCACGACATGAGTTCTACCCGCTGCTAAATCACAGCGCTGGCACTGCTTGCAGGGCACCGCTAAATCAGCCATCGACTCAAACGTTCCCGGCGGAATCGGTACAGCCGCGCTGGTAGGAATGAGATCAGGATTAAAATCCGCTGGCACTGCCGCTTCTGCTTCTGCCAGATTGAAAAGGCTAATTTGTTCGTCACCGGCCATGAGCTTGTTTATCTAGAATGAGGGCTAACAGCTACTCCTCACCAGCAACTTGCTGAAATCTAACTGTGATTACGCTATCAAGCTGGCTGTGGCATAGAGGTTCATTCTCTAAGAAAATTGCTGAAAGATCCACTCTCTTCGGATTGATGTCGCAAAAAAAGAGGGCCAAACTGGCCCTCACACTGCGTTGTTGTCACGGATACGAAACTTTCTGAGGAGGCCGTTCCTTAGTAGGCACCTTTGCGCAGCGCGACTACCCCCACCGTTTGTAAAATCAGCTTAATGTCGTACAGCACCGACCAGCGCTCCTGGTAGCGCAGATCAAGCTGCACAACGTCCTCAAAATCTTGGACTGTGGAGCGGCCATATACCTGCCATTCTCCAGTAATACCAGGCTTTACCTCAAGTCTGCGCCAGTGGTGCGGCTTGTACTGAATCACTTCGCTCACAGTGGGTGGCCGCGTGCCCACCAGACTCATATCACCCATCAGCACGTTCCAAAACTGAGGAAACTCGTCAATACTGGTTTTGCGCAGAAACTTACCAACGCGGGTGATACGAGGATCATTGGCATTCTTAAAAATCAGCCCTTTGGCCTCATTGTTCACTAGATGCATTAGCTTATCGGCATCTCTGACCATCGAACGAAACTTCCAAATGCGGAAAGTTTTGCCGCGATGCCCACAGCGCACCTGGCTGTAGAAGATTGGGCCAGGATTGTCAATTTGAATCGCCAGAATAATGGGCAAGGCCAGAATCGCGGTAATGACCAGCCCTATAAGCGCTCCAGAAATATCCAGCAGTCGCTTAAATAAACTTCTCACAGAGCTGTGTTCTATCCCAATCTCAGACGAGACGGATTGAGCAAGCTGAATCTCTTGAGAACACGCTGTTTCCAAAGATGCTGATGAGGAGATTGGACTTAAAGATGATGTTTTGCAAGTAGAAATCTGAGAAGTGCTGACCACGGCTGGCTATAGATCTCCTCCTGACGTTTACCTGTCACTGACATAGTAAAAACACTAGGGAGGGATTGGTAGATAAAGCTACCAGGTTTGTCTAAACTTTGAAAAGAATTAGCCTTATGTAAAGTTCGTAGAAGGTGGGGGGCAGCCTTGGAACTTTAGAGGCGGCTAATTGTTCAATAAAAGCACTTTGCAGAATTCGTCTTCAGCCTGTTAAGGGGCTAACTGCTGAATCAAAGTGAGAATCTGATGGGCCATTTCTAGCTTGCTACAGGGCAAAATGGGCTGCTGTTTGCCCGCACCACTGATAAAAATAGCCTGATTGCGATCGCTGCCAAATCCGCTATCTGGCTGATCGATGGGATTGGCAATGATCGCGTCTAATCTTTTTTGGTTTAGCTTGCGTAAAGCCGGAGAGACGATGTCGCCCGTTTGGGCCGCAAAGCCAATCAGTTTTTGGTGTGCTGCTTTAGTCTGTCCGAGTTCTGCTGCAATATCGGGGACGGTTTCTAAGGGAAGTTGCTGTGGTAAAGCCTGTTTGGGCAGCTTAGCGGCGGCGGTTTCTAGCGGACGGACATCAGCGACAGCAGCGGCCATGATTATCCAGTCGGCCTGGGAAGCTTCGTTGAGCAAAGTTTGGCGCATCTCAGCGGCGCTAGGCGTGAAGTGGGTCTGCAGCGGCGGCAGCGTTTGCAGTAGGTCAGGAGTGATGGGGCCATGCACGAGGGTGACTGTGGCCCCGCGATGATAGGCGGCCTGAGCCAGCGCAATGCCCATTTTGCCGGTTGCCGGATTACCGATGAAGCGAACTGAATCTATATATTCACGGGTGCCGCCCGTGCTAATCAAAAGCTTTTTGCCGCTGAGATCGCGCCGACCTCGGCTGTAGAGCAAAGACTGCAAATAGGTCAAAATCTCCTCTGGCTCTGCCATGCGCCCCTGTCCAACGCGATCGCAGGCCAGTCTTCCCGCCCCTGGCCCGACACTGTGATAGCGCTGATCTTGACAAAGCTGAGACCAGTTGCGGGCAACCGTCGCCTGCTGCCACATATCCGTGTTCATAGCAGGTGCGAGTAGTACTGGGCTGGTTGAGGCCAACAGCGTATTTGTGAGTAAGTTATCTGCTAAACCATAGGTGAGTTTAGCTAGGGTATTGGCCGTGAGCGGCGCGACTAAAATAATGTCGGCCCATTCGCCCAGTTCAATGTGTAGAGGGCGTCCTCGGTTGGCTTGCCAAAAGTCAGCGTCGGTGTAGGCTGGTTGGCGGCAAAGGGTTGAAAATGTCAGCGGATTGACAAAGCGCTGAGCCGCTTCAGTCAAAACAGCCTGCACCGAAACTCCCTGCTTGGCTAGGGCTGAAGCAACTTCGCAAATTTTATAGGCAGCAATACCTCCGCCCACCCCCAAAAGAATGCGCTGAGCCGCTTTATTGTTCAAAATTTCTTAAATCCTATCCGACGGTAAAACAATTGCCGCTGCCATTGGGCATGGGGTCAGCGCGGCAGAATTTAAGCCTCATCAAAAGATTCCATATCGAGCAGATGCACATAAGATTCGACCAGTTCAGGCCGCTGAAAGGCAACAGCCCTCAGCAGGTGCCAGTCTTTAAGACCTTCAAAGGCATTCTCATAAGCATCTTGTTCCAAACGCTTAGCCAATTCTGCAACTGAATCTTTGGTCATTGCAGACACTTCTTTTTGAGAAAGATGGAGCGTGGTCATAGCTTTTCCCCCTTTAGGATTTACGAGTCTCGGAATATCTTCAACACCACAAATCCGTGTTCTTCGCTTCCATCCTAGGACGAGGAGTGGCTAAAATGCCTTACTTAGTCCACAAAATTTCGCAGAAGTGCTGCATTTGCACTATCATCTCAGGCTGAATTTCATGGCCCATGTCTCGCTCATGATACTCAACTGTCAGATTTTGTGCCAAGAGAGCCGCCTTAGCCTGCTGCGCCAAAATAACGGGTACAACCGGATCGTGGCGTCCATGAATCATCAGTATCGGGCTGGGAGTGGGCTGAGAGGTCAACGGCGCGTGCAGATAGCCACTGAGTACCATTAGCCCTGCTAGGGGAAGCTGAGTTCCGACATCTAGAGTCATTGCCCCTCCTTGGGAAAAACCAGCTAGAACGGTTCTATGAAGCGGCACGCCCGTTTCCGCCTCTAAAGAGAGCAGCCATTCGGTAAGCTGCTGCCGACTCTGAGCCAGATCGACCTGACCTTCAAAATTGGGCGGATTGCGAAAGCCATAGTCTTTGGGAAAGGCGTACCACATGCGTCCACCCGGAACCTGGGGATGGGGAAAAGGGCCATTCGGAAAAAGCATTTGCCAATTTTCTAGCTTGAGATAGGGGGCTAGCCCTGCTAAATCTTGGGCATTGGCTCCCCAACCGTGAAGGGCCACTAGCAGGTATTGAGGGGTTTGATCAGTCGCTGCTGGAAAAGCGATCGCCGTCAGAGTCAAAGGTTTATTCCTGTAATTAGCAAGTCTGCCTCATTATATTAATGGCGCTTTCACAGCTTGCTAGCTTGAGGCTTTCCTTAGCTTGAGGCGTGCTAGCTACACTGAGAAGGGCTGACGTATCTCGAAAAATGACCACACTAGGAATCATTGAAGTTTTTGGCTTGTCTACCGCTATTCAAGTGGCTGACAGCATGTGTAAAAGCGGACAGGTAGAGCTGGTTCAGTGGGCCAACGCCGAAGCCGGACTGATTTCGGTTGCGGTGCAGGGGCCGGTTGCAGACGTGCAGGCCGCGATCGCGGCGGGACTGACGACGGCGCAGCAGTGCGGCGCGATCGCCTCGCATCGGTTAATTACAGGGATGCAGGCACAATACTGGCCCGGCGCGTCAGAGTCTACACTCGCGGATATTCATCGCCAGAATCAGCGAGACGATATGCCAGAAACCTACCTAGATTAGGCGGTTGCCGTCAATAAGACATAAAATTGATTCAGTAGCTCCAATTTGCTTGGTTTAGCATTATCGCCAGCGTCAAATTGCGTTATTTGATTCTCAGTTGTGTTCCACGCGAGGTTTTTTACCTGTGGTTCAGTTTCATATTCAGCCTGAAAGCGACATTCCGGCTTCCACCCAGCTTTATGATCAAATCTGGTTTGCGATCGCTTCTCGTCAGTTTCCCCCCGGTCATCGCCTGCCCAGTACGCGGCAGCTAGCCATGCAGACCGGGCTGCATCGCAATACCATCAGCAAAGTTTACCGCCAGCTAGAAGAAGCCGGAATTGTTGAAGCACAGCCTGGCTCAGGTATCTATGTTCGCGCTCAGGGGGGAGTAGACGGGGCTAAGCCGCAGTCGCCGCTATGGGATCAGTTTCCCAAAGCCCGGGAGGTGGTGGAGCATAGCCTAGACGAACTGCTGCGGCAGGGATCCTCGCTGCATCAGGCCAGAGAGCTGTTTTTGGCCGAAATTGACTGGCGACTGCGCTGCAGTGCGCGGGTTTTGGTAACAACGCCCCGGCAGGATATTGGGGCCGGGGAAATGATGGTGCGAGAGCTAGAGCAGGCGCTGCAGATTCCAGTGCAGCTCGTGCCGCTAGAAGAACTTGACGATGTTTTAGCTCAGGCGCGATCGGGTACGGTTGTCACCAGCAATTACTTTTTGAACGAGGCGGAGGCGATCGCTGGGCCTAAGTCCGTACGGGTAATTCCCATTGATATTTATGACTACGCGGCTGAACTCAACCGCCTCAAGCAGTTGCCTAAAGATACGTCTTTGGGCATGGTGAGTATCAGCTCTGGAATTTTACGGGCGGCTGAAGTCATCGCCTATAGCCTGCGAGGAGATGACATTCTTGTAACGACGGCTCAGGCCGATGATGCCTACAAGCTCAAAGCCTTAGTGCGCAGTGCTAATACTATTTTTGTCTTTGATCAGCATAGCTTGCCGCTGGTCAAAGAGGCGATCGCCGCTGTCCGCGAAGACCTGATTCGCCCACCCCAAATCATCTGCAGCGATAACTATGTGGGTGAAAAATCGATTTCCCTGCTGAAGCGAGAACTAGGGCTTGATTAGTCCACGAAAAACAATAGCTGCTGTGACGGATCTGGCTAAAAAGTTAGTTCAGAAAGCCGTTAACGGCCTGTAAATACTGCTCTGGTGCCTCCAGCATGGGGAAATGCCCTGTTCGCGGAATCAGAGCGTATTCAATTTTTTCGTTAAGATCCGCCGCAGTTTTCCCTAGCTTGGCCGGGGTAATCTTATCAAACTCGCCTGCAACCAGCAGCGTTGGCACAGAAATCTGGCTAAATTCATCGGGCATTACCTCCGTGGCTTTCTGACTCACCGAGGTGAAGATAGTTCCTAAGGCCGTCTCATAGTCCGCCATCAGAAAATCCGCCAAAAACGCTTGCTTTTCAGCGGCGGGAATAGGACGGCTCAAAAAACGGCTCATAAAGAAAGTAGGCATCAGCGGAATCTTGCTGAGCCACTGGGGGCGCAAGGCCACAACATAGCCACCAAACCGATAAAAGGCTTCAAAAGCAGCCTTGTCATACTCAAATACGCCATTGCAGGTTAAGATCGCCTGCTTCACGCGATCGCCATGCTGATTCAGAAAGTAAACCGCCACCGTTGCGCCCATCGAGTGCGCGTTGAGATAAATCTGCTCTAGCCCCAAAGCGTCCAGCAGATCGGCTAAGTCTGCGGCAAAGGTGTCTAACTCAAAACCTCTATCTAGAGTTGCTTGGCGGTGGTCTGCGGGAATCTGGGAGCGCCCAAATCCTCGCATGTCGTACAGCAAGCAGTTGAACTTATGGGTGAAAGCCTGCGCCGGACGCTGCCAGTAGCGAGCTGAGCCTGCCCAACCATGCAAAAATACCAGAGTTGGTTTGCCGCCTACCTCAAAAGAGGACGACTCTGTAATCCACTCATAGTAGTGGGGAACCCCCTTGACATTGACGTAGGGCATGACGGCTAGGCTGATTCGGGCTTGGGCAGCGAGGAGGGATGAACCAGGAGTTCCGCTGTCGATCGCTTTTCCACCATTTCCCGCGTCACCATACAGCGCTTCACGTCCTTACGTGAAGGCAGCTCATACATAACGTCCAGCATTAGCTCTTCCACAATGCCCCGCAAAGCTCTAGCTCCGGTTTTACGCCGGTAGGCTTCTCTGGCGATCGCCCGAATCGCGTCTGGTTTAAACTCTAAATTAACGTTGTCCATGCGCAGCAGCTTCTGGAACTGCTTCACCAGCGCGTTTTTGGGTTCCGTTAAAATTTCGACCAGCGCATCTTCATCTAGCGGATCAACGACTGAAATAGCCGGAATACGACCAATGAATTCCGGAATCAGGCCAAACTTCACCAAATCTTCTGGTTCTAGGTTTTGCAGAATATCGGAGGCCCGCTTTTCGCGCGTCTGCTGAGCGTCGCCGGGTTGAATAAAGCCCATCGTTTTTTTGCCGATGCGCTGCTCAACCATCTTTTCTAGGCCGACAAAAGCCCCCCCGCAGATAAACAGGATATTACTGGTATCAATTTGAATACAGTCCTGATAGGGATGCTTGCGTCCCCCTTGGGGGGGCACGTTGGCAACAGTGCCCTCTAGCATCTTCAAAAGCGCCTGCTGTACCCCTTCACCGGAGACATCACGGGTAATTGAGGGATTTTCGCTTTTACGAGCAATCTTGTCAATTTCGTCAATGTAGATGATGCCGCGCTGGGCTTCCTCGACATCTAGATCCGCCACCTGCAGCAGCCGCAGCAGAATGTTTTCAACGTCTTCGCCAACGTAGCCTGCCTCAGTCAGGGTGGTAGCATCGGCAACGGCAAAGGGAACCTCCAAGATGCGAGCCAGGGTCTGCGCCAGCAGCGTTTTACCGCACCCGGTAGGGCCAATCAGCAGAATATTGGATTTCTGCAGCTCCACGACTTCCTCAGATTCGCTGCGATTTTGGCTGTAGCTCAGCCGCTTGTAGTGGTTATAAACCGCGACTGACAGCACTTTCTTGGCCTCGTCCTGACCAATGACGTGCTCATCAAGATACTTTTTGATTTCGCGCGGCTTAGGAATTTGGTTGAGGGCGATGGGGCTGGTCGAACTGCGCCGTCTTTCAGGGGGAGCTTCCCGGCGCTGCACGGGCTGAGAAACTGCTGCGCTAGAGTCAAACAGCTCTTCATCTAAAATTTCGTTACACAGATCGACGCATTCATCACAGATATAGACTCCCGGGCCTGCGATTAGCTTGCGCACCTGTTCCTGAGACTTACCGCAAAATGAGCACTTGAGATGGGAGTCGTACTTAGACATAGTTGCCTCTTATTTCAGCGCTGCTACGTTTGAACTGGAGGACAGTTCTTTCTGCTCAATTACCTGGTCAATCAGACCGTAGGCTTGAGCGTCATGAGCTGACATGAAAAAGTCACGCTCCGTATCTTCTTGAATACGTTCTAGAGGCTGGCCTGTATGCTGAGCCATTAGCTCATTCAGCCGCTGTTTGTGGTAGAGGATTTCTCGCGCCTGGATTTCGATATCTACTGCTTGCCCTTGCGCCCCTCCTAGAGGTTGGTGAATCATAATGCGAGAACTTGGCAGAGACATCCGCTTGCCTTTAGCGCCGCCGCTGAGCAGAAAGGCCCCCATACTAGCCGCTAGACCATAGCAAATAGTCACTACATCCGGGCGGATTTGCTGCATTGTATCGTAAATTGCCATGCCCGCCGTGACTGAGCCACCTGGCGAATTGATATAGAGCTGGATATCTTTTTCTGGCTCCTCAGCGTCTAAAAAAAGAAGCTGAGCCACAATCGAGTCAGCAATCGCATCATCTACCGGGGTGCCTAAAAAGACAATACGCTCTCTCAGCAGACGAGAGTAGATATCAAAAGCTCGCTCTCCCCGCCCTGACTGTTCAACCACCATGGGCACAACGCTCTTAATTTGCGCGGTAGCCGTAGCGGTTGGGCTAATGCTGGTTAAAACAGAAACTGGTGTCTTCGAAAAGGCCATATAGGGCTAGTTGCTCAATTAACGGTTTGCGGTCAGATAGATTTGCAGCTTATTAGCCTAATCCTCTCATATCCGACTCCTCCCATCATTATGCCTTAACTCCCTGTTTGGATTGGCGCTTGTGTTATGGAATCCTTTCGAGAAAATAGCATTCGTTAACATTGGACGCAAATACCCCAGAGAGTCTAGCGCTTCGGTCGGGGGCAAAATTGCCTCAGACTGGGAGGAGTAGCCATCTCTATTTAAGTTCTGCAGCCTCAGAGGCTGTCTCAGCCGATTCCGCCTCGGCTTCAGCCGAAGTCGCTTCTACATCAACGACGGTTTCAGAGGCCGGAGGTTCTGTCTCTGCGGCGGCCATTTCATCTGCTTCATCTGGCGATAGGGTGCCTTCTGGGACAAGTTCAACCGTGCTGTTTTCCTCCAGCCACGCCAAGATCTTTTCCTTGAGCAAGTCTTCCCGCACAATCTCGTTTAGCCGCTCCATGTCGATATTTTTAGGATCTTCAACCTCGGCTAGCATTTCGTCAGCGCGGGTTTTAATCTCGGACTCTTCGACGGCAATATCTTCCTGCTTAGCCACTTCTCCCAGGGCTAGAGTACGCTTCAAACGAGCGATCGCTTCAGGTCGCGCCCGCTCCCGCATATTGGCCACAATATCCTTGGTTAGCAGCTTTTTAATATCAATCCCTTGATTGCCCAACTGCATAGCCGTCTGCGTTACCAGATAGTCCACTTCGCGCTGGACTAAGGTTTGCGGCACTTCTGCTTCTAGGTGGCTGACTAAAGCCTCTAGCAGAGCGCTTTCTTTATTCGACTGGGTCTGTTTCTCCGCGTCCTGGCTGTAGCGTTCTTCCAAAGAAGCTCGCAGCTCTGCCAGAGTCTCAAACTCACTCACCTCTTGCGCAAAGTCATCGTCTAGCTCAGGCAGTTCCTTCTCTTTGAGCTCTTTCAGCGTGATTGTAAAGACTGCCGGCTGGCCCGCTAGCTCCTGCTGCGGATAGTCTTCCGGGAAGGTAACTTCAATATCCTTAATCTCGTCGGGCTGCATACCCACAATGCCGTCTACAAAACCGGCAATAAACCGACCTTCGCTCAGCTCTAGCTGAAAGTCTTCGGCACTGCCCCCTTCAAATTCTTCTGGTTCTTCACCCTCAATCAGGCGCTTGCCAACAAAATCAATGACCACGACATCACCTGCCTCAGCGGCCCTGTTCTCAATGGGTACCAGCGTAGCCAGATTCTCACGGTAGTCCTCTAAGACTGAGTCTACTTTTTCGGGTTCGTACTTGATCTCTTCTGCCTGAACCGAAAGATTTTTATAGTCCGTTAGAGAAACTCTAGGCGGCACGTCCACCGTTGCCGAGAAAGTCAGCACTTGTCCAGGCTGATACTGAGCGATTAAATCCTCAAAAGAGGTTTTGAGCTGATAGTTACCGATCGCCTCAATTTTTTCCTGCTCGACAGCCTGTTCCACAGCATCTTGAACCAGCTCCTCAATGGCAGCAGCTTTTACCTGAGCCTGACCAAAGCGCTGTAACAGAACTTGACGGGGAACTTTCCCTTTGCGAAACCCAGGAATATTCGCAGAGCGCATAAACTTACGCAGCACCTGATCGTATGCCTGCTTTGACATCTCTGCGGGGATCTCAATTTCTAAGCCAATCTGGCTATCGGGCAACTTTTCCTGAGTAACTTTCATCGAATTCCTTAAATTTTTAGCAACTGATCCAGCTCCGGACTATCCGTAAACGAGACCCTTTCTTCAATTAATCGCAGTTAGCTATCATAGCGGATTCTTCCCAGCAGCGAGTATCTACCGTAAGGAATCTTGCTAGGAAAGCTGGACGGCGTGGCAGGGCTATCGAGATCAAAGCGGCGGAAAGTTAAGACAATTAAGGCAAAAAGACTGTGGAAATTAACAAAGTTAAATCAATAAAGCTGGCTTAATTTTGCTAGCTACAGTAGTGTGGAGTGAGCTTTAGCGATATTGTGTAGGCATCTGCCTTGACGCCTCTCAGCCCGCTTCAGGCGCTCAGGCCATCAATGTCAAGAAATTTCTGTCCGACACTTCTGAACACTAAGAGACTCTCACAGCCCACCGGCAGCAACGCAGCTCAACGTTCCCCTTAGCCAGAACAGCCAAAATTTATCGCTTGGCGCTGTAACAGAATTTAAACCCCTGCCAAAGCCAACTATCTTCAACAGTTTTACTCACTTGCCTTGATCTCTAAATCAAATCCTGTACAACAAACTTTAAGGAGGAACCTCGCTTGTCCCAGTCTTACAGAGTTGCCGTTTTAGGTGCCACAGGTGCTGTAGGCACAGAATTACTTTCTCTGCTAGAGAGCCGTCAGTTTCCCATCGCCGAGTTAAAGCTACTGGCTTCTGCGCGCTCAGCGGGTAAAAAAATTGCTTTTCAAGGGGCTAACCTCACTGTTGAGCCGCTAGATGAACATGCTTTCGATAATGTTGATTTGGTGTTGGCCTCTGCGGGTGGCAGCGTTTCGCGGCAGTGGGCACCTAAAGCAGTTGAGGCAGGTGCTGTTGTCATTGATAATTCCAGTGCGTTTCGGATGGATCCTCAAGTGCCCTTAGTGGTGCCTGAGGTGAATGCGGCGGCGGCAGGTCAACATAGCGGTATTATTGCTAATCCCAACTGTACGACAATTTTAATGAGTCTGGCGGTTTGGCCGCTCCATCGGGTGCAGCCAGTGCAGCGAATTGTGGTGTCGACCTATCAGTCTGCGAGTGGAGCTGGTGCCCGGGCGATGGAAGAGGTGAAAAAACAGGCGCAGGCAATCCTAAATGGAGAAACCGCGATCGCCGAAGTCTTGCCCTATCCGTTAGCCTTTAATCTTTTTCCCCATGACTCCAAGCTGACAGAGGCGGGGTACTGCGAGGAGGAGATGAAGATGGTCAATGAAACCCGCAAGATTTTTGGGGCTGAGTCGCTCAAAGTTACGGCCACCTGTGTTCGGGTTCCCGTCTTACGGGCACACTCAGAAGCCGTTAACTTAGAATTTGAACAGCCTTTTGATATTGCCTCGGCCAGAGAAATTCTGTCTAATGCCCTTGGTGTACGGCTGGTAGAGGACTGGCAGGCAAACCATTTCCCCATGCCTATTGAAGCTAGCGGTCAAGATGAGGTGCTAGTTGGTCGAATTCGGCAAGACCTATCCCATCCATGTGGGTTAGAACTGTGGTTAAGCGGCGATCAGATTCGCAAGGGAGCTGCCCTGAACGCGATTCAAATTGCTGAGCTGCTGGTGGCTAAGCGCTGGTTAGCGGTACCGACCCTAGCTTAGACAAGAGAGCTGACAGCTGCTCGGTTTTCGGGCATAGAAACAAATTGACGATTGTTTCATTTCTGTCAGCGGTTTCTGGAAAAAAGCTGTCTTCAAGTCTTTTGTGATTAGAATGCAGAGATAAGGCCAAGTTTCATGAACGTAAGGAGCTTAAATGGGCACAACTGAGTTCGGGCAAGTCCTGACTGCTATGATTACCCCTTTCAACCGGGAAGGCGCGGTCAACTACGCTCTAGCAGAAAAGCTTGCTGCCCATTTAGCTGACAACGGAACTGATACCCTAGTTGTCTGTGGTACAACTGGGGAGTCTCCTACCCTGAGCTGGGATGAGGAATATACTCTCTTTCGCGTTGTGCAGCAGGCCGTCTCAGGCAAAGCCAAGATTATTGCTGGAACCGGCTCTAACTCTACCCAAGAGGCGATTTCGGCGACGCAAAAGGCCAGTAAACTGGGTTTAGAGGGGGCGTTGCAGGTAGTGCCCTACTACAACAAACCGCCGCAGGAAGGGCTTTATCTGCATTTCAGCAGCATCGCTAAAGCCGTACCTGACTTGCCTTTAATGCTCTACAACGTACCTGGGCGGACTGGGCAAACCCTCCTACCAGAGACAGTAGCCCGGCTGGCAAAAATACCCAACGTTGTGGCTATTAAGGAGGCCAGCGGTAATTTAGATCAGGTCAGCCAGATTCGGCGATTAACTCCGCCTGAGTTTGCCATTTATTCCGGTGATGATGCGCTAACGCTGCCGCTGCTGGCAGTCGGCGGTATCGGCGTTGTTAGCGTTGCCAGCCATCTAGCGGGCAAGCAGATGCAGCAGATGATTCAGGCATTTAAGACTGGGCAAGTAGAGCAAGCAACTGCCATTCATATTCAGCTTTTACCGTTATTTAAAGGACTTTTCCTGACGACTAATCCCATCCCTGTTAAAACAGCACTGGCCCTGCAAGGCTGGGACGTTGACTACTTCCGTCTACCCCTATGCGCAGCCCCACCAGCCCTTAAGCAGGAGCTACAGGATATTTTGCAGGCTGTTGAGCCGCAGTGAAAAGTTGGGCGCTGGGTTGGTAGGGGCGATCGCTGAACCCACACAAGTCTCTAGAACAATTGAATAAACTTTTTCCATCGACAATCTCTCTAGATTTGCGCCGGCCTGTCGTTTTCCGGTCTTAGTCCCACCCCAATTTTTTAACCTTACATTTTTATCTGTTAGGAGTTCTATCCCTGAATGTTTACAGAACAAACTGATACCAATCAAGCCCTGAAGGTGATTCCTCTAGGCGGACTGCACGAAATTGGTAAAAATACCTGCGTCTTTGAAACCAACGACGAAATCATGCTGCTAGACGCCGGACTTGCCTTTCCGACCGATGGTATGCACGGCGTCAATATCGTGCTGCCAGATGTCACCTATCTGCGTGAGAACAGCCACAAAATCAAAGGCATGATTGTGACTCACGGCCACGAAGATCATATTGGCGGGATTGCCTTTCACCTGAAGCAGTTTGATATTCCGGTGATCTACGGCCCACGGCTGGCTATGGCCCTGCTAGAGGGCAAGCTAGAAGAGGCCGGTGTGAGCGATCGCACTGAGCTGCGGACTGTACGCCCCCGCGAAATGGTGCGGATTGGCAAATCGTTCATTGTTGAGTACATCCGTAACACTCACTCTATTGCCGACAGTTTTACGGTGGCGATTCATACGCCCGTCGGCGTCGTCATTCACAGCGGCGACTTCAAGGTAGATCACACCCCTGTTGACGGTGAGTTCTTTGATTTTCAAAAGCTAGCCGAGCATGGAGAGCGAGGCGTGCTGTGCCTGATTAGCGACTCAACCAACGCGGAAGTTCCTGGACACACCCCCTCTGAGCGATCGGTTTATCCCAACTTAGATCGGACATTTGCCCAGGCTGATGGGCGGCTCTTGGTTACAACCTTTGCTTCTTCAGTACACCGAGTCAATATGATTCTTGACTTGGCCAAGAAGCACGACCGGGCTGTGTTTGTAGTTGGGCGATCGATGCTTAACGTAATTGCCCATGCCCGCAGCCTCGGCTACATCAAGTGTGATGATGATCTATTCCAGCCGCTGAAGGCGCTCAGTCAGTGGCCCGATCACAAAGTCCTCATTCTGACAACTGGCTCGCAAGGGGAACCAATGGCGGCTCTTACCCGCATTTCCAATGGCTCCCATCGGCAAATTAAGGTCAAACAGGGAGATACCGTTGTTTTCTCGGCCAACCCCATTCCGGGTAACACCATTGCCGTCGTCAATACCATTGACAAGCTGATGATGCAGGGGGCCAAAGTCGTCTACGGCAAAGATAAGGGCATTCACGTTTCTGGTCACGGCGCGCAGGAAGATCAAAAGCTGATGCTGGCGCTAACTCGACCCAAATTCTTCCTGCCCGTACACGGCGAACACCGTATGCTGGTCAAACATGCGGAAACGGCTCAGAGCATGGGCATTCCGGCTGAGAACATGGTGATTATCAATAACGGCGATATCGTTGAAGTTGCCCAAGACCATATTCAAATCGTGGGTCAGGTGCCTTCAGGTATTGAGCTAGTTGACTCTTCACGCAACGGCCTGGTAGCCCGCGACGTGCTCAAAGAGCGGCAGCAATTGGCAGAAGATGGCATGGTGAGCGTTGCGGCGGCTGTTAGCTGGAACGGTGAGTTAGTGGCCCAACCCGCCGTTCACCTGCGGGGCGTCGCCAATGCAGCAAATCCAGAACGTTTAGGGCAGGCTATTCACAAACTGATCAAGACTGCCCTGCGGGAAAACTGGTCAGCCGTTTCCAGTCCGTCTCAAAATGGGTTGCCCAATGTGGACTGGCAAGAACTGCAGTTTAAAATTGAGGGAGAGCTGCGGCGTTTTCTCAAGCGAGAGCTGCCAAAGCGATATCCGCTGGTTGTTTTTCTGCTGCAGCAGCCTGCGGCTGAAGCCTATAAAGCGGAGAAAACCAAGCCAACCGTAGCTGTTTCCTAACACTAGCCGGACGTAGCTGGCTGAGATAGGACTTAGAGGCATATTGCCTAAGTAGATCTTGCCTATCTCAGTCAGTTCTACTAGCTGTTTTAATTCTTAACATTTCCTTCTCGCCGTTCGCTTCTAAAATTAGGCGTGCATTTTCAGACGGAATATGCTAGAAAAAAGCCAGTTCTATGATTTTAGGGCTGCTCTAGCGTTATAATTCATTTCAACAGAAGCTAACGCTTAGATATAGCTTTGATGACCCTGCGATAGTGATTGAGCCAGCGGGGAGTACCCGTATCTGAGGTCTTCTGTCAGAGTTTCTTGAATTTTGGCACCGGCTTGACCTCCAGATCTTGCATGTAGTAATCGTGCCCTTTTCACGCGGACGTGATGTCCTTTTGGCTGAGTTTACTAGCGCAGACTCAATTCTCACAGAGTTGTGGGGATTGAGTTCATTAATAGGAGATTCTCTAGAATTCTTCTGTTACCGATCGACCCGTATTTTAGCCTTACACCAGTCAATTCGTTGCAAGGATCTTACTAATGCCGTAGCTGGTGATAGTATTTGAGGAAATTGAATGCCAAAGCAAATTATTATTGCTGAGCAGCATCGGATTGCTGCTGTTTTTTCGGAAGACCAGATTCAAGAGCTGATTGTAGCCACCGGCAGCCACCAGGTTAGTGATATTTACCTGGGGACTGTAGAGAATGTTTTACCAGGCATTGATGCTGCCTTCGTCAATATTGGAGACAGCGAACGTAACGGCTTTATGCACGTGACCGATTTGGGGCCGCTGCGGTTAAAGCGCTCGGCTGGCTCTATTACTGAACTGCTGGCTCCCCAGCAGAAGGTGCTGGTGCAAGTCATGAAGGAGCCGACCGGCAATAAAGGCCCACGCCTGACTGGCAACATTACTTTGCCGGGCCGCTACCTGGTGCTCATGCCGTTTGGCCGTGGAGTTAACTTATCTCGGCGCATTCGCAATGAAAATGAGCGCCATCGCCTGAGAGCCCTGGCAATTTTAATCAAGCCAGCCGGCATGGGACTGCTGGTGCGCACTGAGGCCGAAGGGATACCTGAAGAAGCGATTATTGAAGATCTAGAATTCCTGCAGCGACAGTGGGAAAGTATTCAACAAGAAGCGCTTTCCAGCCGTCCGCCCGCTTTGTTAAACCGAGACGATGACTTTATCCAGCGGGTGTTGAGAGATGTCTTCAGCACAGATGTCAATCGCATTGTGGCTGACTCTCATACCGGATTGAAGCGAGTAAAGCAGCATCTTTCTAACTGGAATGCAGGCAAGTCGCCTCAGGGAGTTCTCATTGATCATCATCGCGATCGCGTTCCGATTTTAGAGTACTTCCGCGTGAATGCGGCTATTCGCGAAGCCCTGAAACCCAGAGTAGATTTGCCCTCTGGCGGATATATCATCATTGAGCCAACTGAGGCTTTAACAGTGATTGACGTCAACTCAGGCTCATTTACGCGCTCAGCCACTGCCAGAGAAACTGTCTTGTGGACCAACTGTGAAGCCGCCGCCGAGATTGCGCGGCAGCTACGGCTCAGAAACGTGGCCGGTGTAATCATCGTTGACTTCATTGACATGGACTCTCGGCGCGATCAGATGCAGGTGCTAGAGCACTTTAGTAAAGCACTGAGATCCGATAAAGCCAGACCTCAAATTTCTCAGCTTTCCGAGCTTGGACTGGTAGAGCTGACACGCAAACGTCAGGGTCAAAATATCTATGAGCTGTTTGGGAAACCCTGTCCGACCTGTGATGGCTTAGGGCATCTAGTTCATCTGCCAGGCGAGAAAGTCAGAGCTAGCGCGGAACCGACGGAAGCGCTGCGAGAGTATAGAGGCGCTCCTGCTGCTCCTGCCAGTGCCTCCAGCGTGCCAGCCCCCAAGCTAGACAGTCGTACGGAAGACTTGGAGCCACAGGCAGATTTGCAGGAGCTTGATTTAGTCAACCATCCTAGCTATCAGGAGAAGGGGAATACCAAGAACAGCAATCGTCATCGGCGGCGGCGGCGGCCTGCTGATAACTTACCTAGCCGTAGCCCGCGTGAGCAAGAGCGAGAGAGTGGACCGGCTGAGGATAAAACTACTGAACCAGAGCTAGCGGCAGAAACCAGTAAGCCTAGCAAACTCAAAAGTAACGGTCGCAATGAGCGGAAGCAACCCCCTGAGGTGATCGCGGTTGAGATGACGCCGGAGGAGCAAAAAGTATATGCCATGATGGGTATCTCGCCTTTGGTGCTCTCCAACCAGGAAGTCAAAGATCCTCGCTCTGCAATTATTTCAGTGGTCTTACCTGGCGAAAAAGTGGCAGAACCCAAGCTCAAGTCAGAGACGGCTGACACGGCTCAGACAGTGGCCGCTCCTAAAAAATCTGTTAGCGTTAGCGTTGGCGCGGATGCTGCCGTGGCTACTTCGGACCCTGGTGATGCTGCCGCGGCAGCTAAAGCAGAGAATTCAGAGGAGAATAGCGGTGAGGGTGACAATGGCATCGTGCGGCGGCGACGGCGGCGGCGGTCTTCAGCCGAAACAGCTACCGCTGAGGCTAACTGATCTCTCTGAGACAAAACCACAGCTTACGTCTGAACAAATTGCCGGGGTGGACGAGGTAGGCCGGGGGGCTTTATTTGGACCGGTGGTAGCGGCGGCTGTAATTCTAACGGCAGCCAGCATTGAACCGCTTGTCGCTGCTGGTGTGCAGGATAGCAAGCAGCTGACACCCCAGCGGCGATCGCGGCTCTATCAGGTTATTCTAGCTGCCGCCGTTGACTGCAGAATTGGCATTAGCTCGGCCTACGAGATTGATCGCGTCAATATTCTGCAGGCTACATTCCTGGCAATGAGGCGAGCGATTCTAAGCTTGTCGCCGGCACCGCAGCTTTGCCTGATTGACGGTAATCGAGCTATTCCTAATCTGCCTATTTATCAGGAAACCTGGATTAAAGGCGATCAGCGCTCGGTAGCGATCGCGGCAGCCAGCATTATAGCTAAGGTTTGGCGCGATCGCCTCATTGTTCGCTTAGCTCAGCGCTATCCCCACTACGACCTAGCGTCTAACAAAGGATATGGCAGCGCTAAACACCGAGCCGCCCTGTTAAGGCTAGGGCCAACCCGCCAGCACCGTAAATCATTTAAGCCCTGCCAAGATGGGAACATTGCGTCAAAGGCGGTTAACCGGCAACTACTCAATTAGCTTCGGAGCAGGTTTCGGCGGCTGGTTCTGACTCTGCCCACTGCGCGTAGTCTACCAGTAGCTGCTGAACAAGACGCTGTTTGATAGTTGCTAAAATGCCGCGCAGCAGGTGATTGCCGGCAGACTCGATTAAAGATTTGGGCGTGAACCGAAGCGCGGGCGGCAGCTCAAACTTGACGGTCAGATCAGCCTGTCCGACTAGGTGTGTTTCTGCATTCTTAGACCGAGGCTCTAGCCACCCCTGCAAATCCAAATCAAAACGCTGATTAATGTATTGGTTACCGCGAATTTCACAGTCAGTTGAGCGTAGCTTGACGCTGCCAGCCTCACTCACCTTGACTTCTAGATCCACAACGGGCTGAATCTTCAAAACGATAAACTTGAACGGCTGCAGGCTGAAACGAAACCTATCAAATCCCAAGGTTTCAACCTGCTCAGGGTTCATCAATGCCTGTACAAGCCGCCGGGTTTTTTGCAGGTAGTGCCTGATCGGAACGGATTTTGTCGGCACCGCCATATTGACTGATTGTGAAGCTGAAAACTGGAGCATTTTTAGAAGAACATAAATCGAAATAGCGCTATACCAATCAGAGAGTCTTTATAGAATTTAGCGCTTGTAGCCTGTCTGTCTGGTCTATTTACTGAGCGATCGCACTATGCTGGCTTAAGCAGGTACTTACCGACTCACAGTAACTATCAACTCATTGTATGTCGCTTGTTATTGCCCATCTAGGCCCTCGGGGAACATATTCAGAAGCTGCCGCTGTCGCCTACGTCAGCTGGCTTGAGCAAAATCACAGCCAATCCGCCAGACTACAGACTTATCCCAGTATTACGCAAACCATCAAAGCAACCACTATCGGCGAAGCTGATTTAGCGGTTGTGCCGGTTGAAAACTCAATTGAGGGGGGAGTCACTTCGACACTAGATAGCCTCTGGCAGCTAGATCGCTTACAAATTCAGCAGGCACTCGTCTTACCAATTCTCAATGCCTGTTTATCTAAAGCTCAGGACTGGTCAACGATTGAAAGAGTCTATTCCCATCCCCAAGCCTTGGGCCAGTGTCAGGGCTGGCTAGACCAGTATCTGCCGCAGGCCCAGCTAGTACCGACGCGCTCAACCGTAGATGCTCTGCAGTATATTTCAACAGACTTACAGGCGGCGGCGATCGCCTCGCGCTGGGCCGCTCGGCTCTATGATCTGCCCGTTCTGGCCTGCCCAATCAATGACCATGCTGAGAACTGCACTAAATTTTGGGTTGTGGGACAGTCTCAGGCAGGACAGGGAACACAGACCTCGCTAGCGTTTAGTCTGCCAGTAAATGCTCCCGGTGCCCTGCTTAAGACTTTGGAAATTTTCGCTAATCAGAATATCAACCTTAGCCGGATTGAATCTCGGCCAACCAAACGCTCCCTAGGTGACTATCTTTTCTTTGTCGATATTGAGGCTGATGCTAGCCAAAGCAAAGTTCAAAAAGCCTTGGAAGGATTAAAGCGCTGCACTGAAACGCTAAAAATCTTTGGCAGCTATGGCACTATGCAAATCAGCGAAACCGAATTAGCCCCTATTTCACCCGCCTCTACCGACTGAGCGACGCCAATCCAGTTTCACTCAATCTCCGCCAGATCTTATTCTAAAACGTCTTTTAGGGCGGTGCGGGCAGCTAAATGGTTACGGGTAGAGGTCAGAATTTCAACTTCTCGCTCCAAGCGTCCTGCTGTATCCTGCATCTCTAACAAAGATTGCTGCTCGCCGGCAACGCCATACAAATTGCCAGCAACCCAGTAAGAAAGCTCTAGCGGTAGTTCTGGAATGCTGTCGGGTAGCTCAATTTCCTGACTGGTCAGCTTAGCAGAAAGATGAACCACGTCTCGCAGCAGCTGATCAACCTCAGAAGCCAGGGGATAAAGATCGGTTTGAGTGGGCTGATCTTCCATCCACTCAACCAGTCCAACCCGATAGGGCTTTTCACGCACGTAGTCTAAAACTCTAAATCGCTGCTGGCCAATAGTTAAAATTTTCATGCGGTCATCAGGCAGGCGCTGATAGTGAACAATCTCAGCACAGCAGCCCACCTTGGCAGGCTGCCCGGTAGCCGGATCAATCATCAGCACGCCAAAGCGGCGATCGCCCTGCAAAATCGTATTCATCATGATACGATAGCGAAATTCAAAGACATGGAGAGGAAGACGACGACCCGGAAACAGAACTAAATCAGGCAGGGGAAACAGAGGAAGTTCTCGAACGGCAATCGAGGATGAAGATGTCATTATTGGCTTTAGATTGGAAGGCGGTACTCTAAAAAAGATTTAAATAAGGTCTGCTTAAGTCAGCGTCTCTACAAGCCTTAGCAGGCTATAACTCTATCTTATCGCATCTATTTTAGAGTTCCGGGGCTACAGCTAAATCAGCCTGCCCGTAAGACTCAGCCATGAATTTCTCTAACGGCATTCTAAATACGGCAAAATATCTGGGTACTATGCGCAATACCCAGATACCAGGTTAGTTTGACTAAATCTTAGAGGGGTTCTGACCGTGATCCTAAAGCTTCACTTCGATGTCTACCCCAGCGGGTAAGTCTAGCTTCATCAGCGCGTCAATCGTCTTGGAAGAAGGCTGATAAATATCAATAATGCGGCGATGCGTGCGAGTCTCAAAGTGCTCACGAGAATCTTTATCGACGTGAGGCGATCGCAAAACACAGTAGATGCGCCGCTTAGTCGGTAGAGGAATGGGACCAATCGCAGTGGCATTGGTGCGATTAGCGGTATCGACAATTTTTTCACAAGAGGTGTCGAGCAGCCGCTGGTCGAATGCCTTGAGGCGAATACGAATTTTTTGCTGTTGAATTGTTGCCATTAGAAGCTACCGTTGTTCAATTATCAAGGTTCAGAGAAAACCAGTGGGCCATCGCAGCCGCAGGCTCTGGTTTGAAAAAGCTTTAGAAAAGAAAGGAAGTAACACACTTGGGGGTGCTACTTCCTTATGAGATATCTCAGATGAGATTACTGAACGATTTTAGAGACTACTCCAGCCCCTACCGTACGGCCACCTTCACGAATCGCAAAGCGCATTCCCTGCTCAATCGCAACCGGGTTGATTAGCTCTACGTTCATTTTGATGCGATCGCCAGGCATGACCATCTCAGCAGTGCTGCCATCGTCAGCCGTAAAGCTCTCAATTTTGCCAGTTACGTCAGTTGTCCGGACATAAAACTGAGGCTTGTAGCCCGGGAAGAAAGGCGTATGACGCCCCCCTTCTTCTTTTTTAAGAATATAGACCTCAGACTCGAACTTGGTGTGAGGGGTAATGCTACCGGGCTTAGCCAGCACCATACCGCGCTCAATGTCGGCTTTTTGCAAGCCTCGCAGCAGCACACCGACGTTATCGCCAGCTTGGCCTTCGTCAAGAACCTTTTGGAACATCTCAACGCCTGTCACCGTGGTACTGCGAGTATCTCGAATACCGACAAGCTCAACTGTTTCACCGACCTTGACCTTCCCCCGCTCAATTCGGCCAGTGGCTACGGTACCCCGGCCTGTGATTGAGAATACGTCCTCAACCGCCATTAGGAAGGGCTTATCCACATCCCGCTCAGGAGTGGGAATGTACTCGTCTACCTGATCCATCAGTGAGAGCACTTTGTCAACCCACTCGTTATCACCCCGACTGATTTTGGGATTACCAGCGAGTGCCTCAACCGCCATCAAAGCAGAGCCAGCCGTGATGGGGATATCATCTCCCGGAAAGTCATAGGAGCTGAGTAGTTCACGAACTTCTAGCTCTACGAGTTCTAGCAGTTCTTCGTCGTCAACCTGATCTTGCTTATTGAGGAAAACAACAATGCTAGGTACGCCTACCTGCTTAGCTAGGAGAATATGCTCCCGAGTCTGAGGCATAGGGCCATCGGCTGCGGAAACCACCAAAATGGCACCATCCATCTGAGCTGCACCCGTGATCATGTTCTTCACATAATCGGCGTGTCCAGGGCAGTCTACGTGAGCATAGTGGCGATTGCCAGTCTCATACTCAACGTGAGCCGTGTTAATCGTAATTCCTCGTGCCTTCTCTTCAGGTGCTGCATCAATTTCGTCATACTTACGAGCTTTAGCACCACCCGCAGCCGCCAAAGCCATTGTGATAGCAGCCGTCAGAGTTGTCTTACCGTGGTCAACGTGACCAATGGTACCGATATTGACGTGAGGTTTGGTTCTTTCAAACTTTGCGCGTGCCATGAGTGTACGTATCCCTACCTATCTATGCGTTCCCTTTACTTTTAGCGATAATCACTTCAGCCACGTTACGCGGTACTTCGTCGTAACTGCTGAACTCCATTGAAAATATGCCGCGACCCTGCGTCTTAGAGCGGATGTCGGTAGCATAACCAAACATCTCAGCCAGAGGAACCTTGGCGGTGACCTTGGCGAGACCTTCTTCAGACCCCATACCTTCAATTTGGCCTCGACGGGAATTGAGGTCGCCCATAACGTCTCCCAAAAATTCTTCGGGAACTTCGACCTCAACCTTCATCTTAGGCTCAAGAAGAACAGGATTGGCCTTGATGACGGCATCCTTGATAGCCATAGAGCCAGCGATCTTAAAAGCCATCTCGGATGAATCTACTTCATGGTAGGAACCATCGACAAGGGTCGCTTTTAAATCAATCACTGGATACCCAGCTAGGATACCAGATTCACAAGATTCTTTCATGCCCTGCTCGGCAGGAGCGATGTATTCTTTTGGAATTGCACCACCGACTATTTTAGAGACAAATTCAAACCCGCTGCCGGGTTCTCCAGGCTCCAGCTCAATCACGACATGACCATATTGTCCCTTACCTCCACTTTGACGAATAAACTTACCTTCTGTTTTAACCGATTTGCGGATAGTTTCTCGGTAGGCAACCTGAGGTGCACCAATGTTTGCCTCAACCTTGAACTCTCGCAGCATCCGGTCTACTAGAATTTCTAGGTGTAGCTCACCCATACCGGCAATAACCGTCTGGTTGGTTTCTGGATCGATGCTGACCCGAAAAGTTGGATCTTCGTCGGACAAAGCCTGCAGCGCCTTAGAGAGCTTTTCCATGTCCTGCTTGGTCTTAGGCTCAATTGCCACTGAGATCACAGGCTCAGGAATATAAAGCGACTCCAGCACAATAGGGCTTTTGTCGTCAGAGATAGTGTCTCCCGTAGAAGTTACCTTCAGACCCAGGGCTGCGCCTAAATCACCCGCTCGCAGCTCTTCCACCTCAATCCGTTCGTCGGCTTTGAGGACAATTAGACGAGAAATGCGCTCTTTCTGCCCCTTTGTAGAGTTGAAGACGTAGCTCCCTTTGGTCAGAATGCCAGAGTAAACTCTGACAAAGGTCAGTCGTCCGTAAGGATCGGACATGACCTTGAAGGCTAGGGCTGACAGGGGTTCCTCATCGTCAGCGTGCCGAACCGAGGTTTCGCCATCAGACAAAATTCCTTGGATCGGGGGTACTTCGGTCGGAGCCGGTAAATAGTCAACAACCGCATCCAACAGTAGCTGGACGCCTTTGTTTTTAAAGGCAGAGCCGCAGAGCATGGGAATAATTGTGCCCTTGAGGGTGCCTTTCCGTAGCGCTGAGATGATTTCCGCTTCAGTCAGTTCCTCTTCTTCAAGATACTTCAGCATCAGCTCGTCATCTGTTTCAGAGACAGCTTCGATGAGAATTTTGCGAAACTCGCTGACCTGAGATTGAATCTCTTCTGGGATTTCAGTGTCTTCCATATCGACGCCCAAGTCGTCGTTGTAGAGACGGGCCCGCATTCGGACTAGATCAACAACTCCCCGAAAATTATCTTCGCTGCCGATAGGGAGCTGAATCGGAACGGCATTGGCTCTCAGGCGATCGCGCACTTGCTCATAGACCTTGAGAAAGTTAGCGCCGGTGCGATCCATCTTATTGACAAAGATGATACGAGGTACCTTATAGCGATCGGCTTGACGCCAAACCGTCTCAGTTTGCGGCTGTACTCCACCTACCGAGCAGAGCACCGTGATCACACCGTCCAAAACGCGCATAGAGCGCTCCACCTCAATGGTGAAGTCTACGTGGCCGGGGGTGTCAATGATGTTGATCTGGTGGTCTTGCCAGCTAGTCGTAATGGCAGCAGCCGTAATTGTGATTCCGCGCTCGCGCTCTTGATCCATCCAGTCGGTGACGGCACTACCTTCGTGTACCTCACCAATTTTATGAATGATGCCAGAGTAGAACAGAATCCGCTCTGTTGTAGTGGTTTTGCCCGCATCAATGTGCGCAGCGATTCCAATATTTCTGACTCGCTCAAGCGGAATCTTTCGTGCCACAGCTACCTCCTTGATACCTCATCACAAACCCTGACTGGATCCGTGACCCTGCTTAGATTCTATATGCTGGCATTTAGTTGCAACAACGTTCCAGCCTAGTAGCGGTAGTGCGCAAAAGCTTTGTTGGCTTCAGCCATGCGGTGTGTTTCTTCTCGCTTACGCACGGCGCTGCCCGTTTCGTTGGCCGCGTCCATTAGTTCGTTAGCCAGCTTACTGGCCATGCTGCGCCCTGCCCGCTGCCGGGAAAACTGAGTCAGCCACCGCAATGCCAGTGCTGTACCACGCTCAGGCCGCACTTCCATCGGCACCTGATAGGTCGCTCCCCCTACCCGGCGGGCTTTAACTTCTACCAGCGGCGTCGTGTTTCTAACGGCTGTTTCAAAGACCTCCAGGGGATCACCGTTGGTTCTACTTTCAATCACCTTGAAGGCGTCGTAGATTAGACCATTAGCAATGGATTTCTTGCCGCTGCGCATGATTCGACGCGCCATCATGCTGACTAGACGGCTGTTGTATACCGGATCGGGAGGAACTGGGCGTTTTTGAGCCGTAGAACGACGAGACATAAGAAACCTTTTAAGAAAGCAACAAACTCTTTTTAGACAATATGGCAAGAGCAAAGCTATCTGGCTGCTCTAACCTGAAAAATAAGCAAACTCAATCGACCAAAAACCGAAAGGCCCTATCGCGATCGCTAGCCGGTGATGTTATCGCTGACAAATTAGCCTTCGTCGCTGCTCGCCAACCATAAGGTTAGGGGGCTGGACTGCCAGCTGAAGAAAACGGCTATTTGCGATCGCAGTTACTTAGGCTTCTTCGCCCCGTACTTCGAGCGCCCCTGTTTTCTGTCCTTGACGCCAGCCGTATCAAGCGTGCCGCGAATGATGTGATAGCGCACACCCGGCAAATCTTTAACCCGTCCGCCCCGAATCATTACTACAGAGTGCTCTTGCAGGTTGTGGCCGATACCTGGGATATAGGCAGTGACCTCAAATCCCGATGTCAAACGTACCCTAGCCACTTTACGAAGGGCTGAATTGGGCTTTTTCGGAGTCGTTGTATAGACCCTAGTACAAACTCCCCGACGCTGCGGGCAGCTCTTGAGCGCTGGTGACTTAGTCTTCTTCTTAGCGTTTTGGCGTTCGCTGCGAATTAGCTGTTGAATCGTGGGCATAGATTGCGAGAATGAAGTGCTCTTTCGGCTTAAGTTTTCACAAGCTCTAATAGTATCTTTTTGAAGAGCAAATTGTCAATTTCCTGAAAATCGCAAGGCAGTGCAGGCCGCTGTAAGTCGCTGTATCAGCTTGCTAGACCCACTGAAAAAGAACTGCCGCAGCCACAGTGCTCGGAGGCGTTGGGATTATGAAATCGAAAGCTGCTGCCCATAAGGTCTTCAGAGTAGTCAATTGTCAGCCCTTCTAAATGGGGCACATGTTGAGAACCCACTACGATTTGAACCCCGTTTGAGTGATACACAATATCGTCACTGGCTGCAGAAGACTGATCAAAAGAGAGCGTATAGTACCACTGCAAGCAGCCACCCGGTTCAAAGCCAATGCGGCAACGGGCCTCAGTTGACTGGGACTGAAGACGGCTGATCTCCCTAGCGGCGGCAGGACTTAGATGAATCATTAGCTCAACAAAGTTCGTCGTGATCTTTCACCATAGTCTCTCAAAACAAGAGTCCCTCAAACCATAGACTGGTACTACTGCTAGTGTCTTAAATTTTGAACTGCGGAACTCCTGATTCAGATAAGCCATCAGGCTAAGCCCAAAAAACAAGGCGAAGAGAGCTTTCTCTTCGCCAGTCTACTGCTATATGGGGAAATACTCACTTACCAAACTCTTGCAGCTAGACGCGTACCCTATTTGGCAGACTCAGCGCGAGCATAGTCGTCCTGAAAACGCACGATGTCGTCTTCACCCAGGTACTCGCCATTCTGAACCTCGATCAAAATCAGAGGAATGACGCCAGAATTCTCTAGGCGGTGCAAGGTGCAGGGGGGAACATAGGTGGACTGGTTGCTGCACAACAAAATCTCGGCTTCGCCACAGGTTACTTTTGCCGTCCCGGAAACTACAATCCAGTGCTCACTACGGTGATGGTGCATTTGCAGGCTAAGCCGATGGCCGGGCTTAACTTCAATTCGCTTAATCTTGTAGCCTCTGGCTTCTTCGAGGATGGTAAATGACCCCCAAGGTCTGAGTTCTGTTGCGGCAATTCCTTTACTCGCATTAGGAGCATTTGCGGGTAGTGCGCTAGATTGTGCAAGCTCTTTAGTCTGAACCACTGAACTTCTCCTTGAACCAATACTGCTTAAAGACAAAACTGAAACTGAAACCGCATGACCAACAAGACTATTTTTCCCCTAGCGGACTGCAACTTTACTACGCCGCTTACCTAATCAGTCGCAAACACGTAAACTTGGAAAGCCCACTGCAGGCAAATATAACAGTCCTCAATTGCTGGCGGCAGCGCAGCGCTTGTAAAAACAGGTATCTACACTAATTCTTTATTCAGGTCCCTTGAGCCTGAACCAAATTTTTATGAAGGGGCGATCGCTGTCTGTCTTCAAAAAAATAATTTCCTCTCCTAAACTACCTGAGCTTAGGAATAATGACGGTTAGGGTTCAAAAAAGATGCCGATGGCATTGTGAATTCGGGCAGCAGTTTGAGGAGGACGGTTGATCAGCGTTCCGGCTAAATACAGGCTAGACGAGCTACCGCCATCCAAATTGAGAGCCTCTACGCAACCTAACTGCCGCATGATTTCACTTAGTTCAGCTAGAGTAGGGCCGCGACCATTAGGGCCGATGTGAACAGCCACAGTGAGGATTTGCCCCGATGCTGTCAGCCCGATGGCACTCCGGGCTGCTGCCTGGTTGGCAAAGGCTGGGCTGAAGCTTTCAGCCGGAGCATTGAGGACGGTTGTACCGTTGCTCAGCAAAAGTGGCCCGCCGCTGGCAATGAAAGGTTTATCTGTAAAGGCGCTGGGAATGACCTCGCTTTCTAAGGCGAGTTGGATACCCGGCTGCAGCAGACTAGCAGGGGCTAGATGAGTTCTGACGGCTAAGAGACTGCCAGATAGCGGAATTGCCGTCACCGTATCCTGCCGCCCCAGGATCTGCTGAGTTACCTGATTAGACTCGCTCAGCACCAAAGTTTCCTGACCCGTGATGGGAGTATAGGTCGCACCCCAGTCGGGGGTATAAAGTCCTACCCCTGCCTGCACATAGCCGGTGTTGATTCCCTGTAGCGGAATGGTTTCTCCGGTTGAGGTGATTAGCTGCTGGCGTAGGGCTAAGCGATCGATCAGGACTTCGCCTGTATCTGTCCAACCGACGGCCCCGCGCCCTAGAATCGGCCCTGATATCCAGCGACCCTCGTTGCGAATGGCGCCTAAGGGCAGACGATTATTGCGGTTGAAAAAGCCAGCGTTGATAGCGGCTGTGGCCTGCCAGCGCTGAGCCATTGTGGTTAAAGGCGTGGTGCCGACTACGGTGACTGGATCGCTCCAGATAGGCCGCAGCTTAATCTGGGGATGCTTAGGGTCGATGGCTAGCCAGTAGACCGGAAAAGGCTGATCGGCAACCGCGAGATACTGCTGGTGCCAGCTCAGCCCCGGTGCCCACTGAACATTTTGAGCGACTAGAGCAGCGGTGCGAATATCAATAATTAGACGGTTGGGGTTGGTCATCGACCAGACCCGTACTTGGCGATCGCGCTCAATACTGCCCTGCAGCACAGTTTGCTGACCGCTGGCGGTCATCTGCAGAGATTCAAGCTGAGGATTGCGGTTGAAAGCCGCTATGACCGCCGCTTCTGCTTGCGCTTCTATAGTCAAGCTAAATTCGCCGGGACTTTGCCTCAGCCGGGTGATGGCAGGCTGAGCTAGATCTAAAACAATGCGATCGCTCTGGGGCTGCTGACCGTGACGAATGCCTAAGATACGAGCGGGCGGCATTTGAATCTGGAGAACATTACCCGCAGGCCATATTTGCCAGTTGTGAGTGGCCGCTAGAGAAGCAATATCAAGGTAGCGAAACTGGCGATCGTGCCAGGCACCGAGAACGGGCCGATCTGATTCATCAGAAAACCACTGAATCGGCTGCCGGGTGGGATCTGGTGTGTCAAATAGATGAATCCCCAACTGCCGCGCTAGATCCATATCAGCTAGCCCAATCTGCTGCTGGCGTATCTGCCAGGGTAGGGACATGAGCTGACCATTAAGAGAAATTTGGCTGCCTGACGAGGTCGTCACTGCCAGCTGAGGTGCAGGCGGAACTGCCACTGGGACTGAGGCGATCGCTTGCAGAAATAGAGCCGTAGCGGTGACAGGCTGGTTCAAATGAGCTGACATCGAGTAGAAGCCTTTACCGGCTAGGGCCGAGCGAGCCAGCAAGGGAACGGCAACTGAGCTGATAAAGACTATTTGCGCGATCGCTGAGACGTTGCGAGTAACAGGGCCTATCTTCATCAATTCGCTGCCTGCTTCCTTAAATAAAGGGCTGAAAAAAAGGGGGAAACGCTATACTCAGTTTACGAACACTTTGCGCTAGATATCCGGACTATCTAGTGCCCTTCCCAGATATTTAACTGGCTGCTCGGCCTTGCTGACGCGGCTGGAAAATAGCTGGCAGCGAGCACAGATAAGCTGATAATTTTTGGGGCTGAGGCTGTCTGAACCCAAAGTCTGTGACTGAGTCTGCTAAAAGCAATACAAAAATTTAGCAAACTCAACTGTTACAATTGATGTCCTCGACTATTAACGATTTCGAGGCAGTGGCTAATAACAGTTGAGGGAGATTTCGACTGGGCTACTGTAACAACCTTTTATTGTCTCTAAACAGAACTCAAGCTAGCGACTGAGCAGGCTACAAAGCTATAGCAATTGTGAGTTGTCTGCTCAGCTTTACATCCTTAGAATATTGATCATTAAATTATGATTACGAAATTCATCTAAGTCATATTCAGCATTATCCCCAGGCTCACTTCGTTGTTTGGCCACTTCGCTCTTTCTAAAACTTGGCGGCATCGGTCAATGACCACTGCCGCTGGCCACCCATTTGTAGATAGATCATCCAAGACATAACCGCCCTATGAATAACACGCACGCAAACGAAAATCGATTCGCTGACCAAAGAGCGCTGGTGAGAGCTTGGGGGCCTAAATGGCTGGTTGAAGAACGAGACGCTTGCGGGGTTGGCTTTGTTGCCGATCAGTACGGGCGGGCCAGCCACGGACTGATTCAGCAGGCGCTCGGTGCTTTGGACTGTATGGAGCATCGCGGCGGCTGTTGTGCTGACCAGGATTCTGGTGATGGGGCCGGGGTGATGACGGCGATTCCCTGGCAGATGCTGCAGCAGTGGGCTATAGAACAGGGCTGCGCCGATCGCTTTCAACCCGAGCGAGTGGGCGTGGGCATGGTGTTTTTGCCTCAGCATGAGGAAGCTTCACAGCTTGTACGCGACACCTTTGCCCAAGTGGCAAAGGAGCTGCAGATGGAGGTGTTGGGCTGGCGGATAGTGCCCGTGAAGCCGGAGGTGCTTGGCCCGGAAGCTCGTAAACACCAGCCTCACATTGAGCAGATTTTGCTATCGACTGAGCAAACTGCTGGCCCAGAGCTAGAGCGTCAGCTTTATTTGCTGCGGCGGCGAGTAGGCAAACAGCTTGGCAAACAGGCTGGCGAGCGATCGCCGGAAGTAGCTCAGGCGCTACAGGAGGTCTATGTCTGCTCCCTTTCCAATCAGACCATTGTTTACAAAGGCATGGTGCGCTCGGCTGTCTTAGGACTGTTTTACACAGACTTACAGAATGACGACTATGTCAGTCCGTTTGCGGTTTACCACCGTCGCTTTAGCACCAACACTATGCCGAAATGGCCGCTGGCCCACCCCATGCGCCTAGTCGGACATAACGGCGAGATTAATACCCTAATTGGCAACCTCAACTGGATGAAGGCGCGGGAAGCAGACTTGGCCCATCCAGTCTGGGGCGATCGCCTGCCAGATCTCAAGCCCACCGTGAATGCCGACAACAGCGACTCAGCCAACTTAGACAACGTGATGGAGCTGCTGGTGCATTCAGGGCGCAGTCCGTTAGAGGCCCTGATGATGATGGTGCCAGAAGCTTACATGAATCAGCCTGATCTGGTGAGTCATCCTGAAATTACTAATTTTTATGAGTACTACAGCGGCATTCAGGAGCCTTGGGATGGCCCCGCACTCATTGTTTTTAGCGATGGTCAGCAGATTGGCGCTGCCCTGGATCGCAACGGCCTGCGTCCGGCCCGCTACATCGTTACCAAGAGCGGCTATATCGTCGTTTCTTCAGAAGCAGGCGTAGTCGATATTCCCACCGAAGAGATTTTGGAAAAGGGACGTTTGGGGCCGGGACAGATGATTGCTGTGGATCTGAAGACCCATGAAATTTTGCATAACTGGGCCATCAAGCAGCGAGTGGCGGAGCAGCAGCCCTATGGCGAGTGGATTCGGCAGCACCGGCAAGATATCGAGCCGCAGCTTTTCAGCGAAACCAATTTATTAGAAAACTCGCAGATCCTAACCCAGCAGACCGCGTTTGGCTACACCGCTGAAGATCTAGAGATGATCATTCAGGACATGGCGGCTCAGGGCAAAGAGCCGACCTTCTGCATGGGAGATGACATTCCTCTGTCAGTGCTGTCTGAGAAGCCCCACTTGCTCTATGACTATTTCAAGCAGCGCTTTGCCCAGGTGACCAATCCGCCCATTGATCCGCTGCGAGAACGTCTGGTGATGTCTCTAGCAACTCAGCTAGGCGAGCGTCGCAACCTACTAGAATCGTCGGCTGAACATGCTCGGCTGCTGAAGCTAGAGTCGCCGGTACTCAATGAAAATGAGTTGGACATTGTTCGTCAGTCTGGCTTTGAGAATGCCACACTTTCAACGCTCTACAGTTTGGAACAGGGGCCAGCAGGGCTGAAGCAGGCGATCGCTGACCTTTGTCAGCAGGCGGAAGCCGCCGTCAAGGCCGGTCAGGAAATTCTGATCCTCAGCGATCGCGTTGACGAAGCCGGGAATTCTGCTCAGATCACCGCTCAGCAGACCTACATCCCTCCGCTGCTAGCCGTTGGCGCCGTCCACCACCATCTAATCCGCCAAGGACTGCGGATGAAGACCTCCCTAGTGGTTGATACAGCACAGTGCTGGAGTACACACCACTTTGCCTGCCTACTGGGCTATGGAGCCAGCGCGGTTTGCCCCTATCTAGCCTTTGAGACGGTACGGCACTGGTGGGCTGATAACCGCACCCAAAAGCTAATGGCAACTGAAAAGCTGCCGGTGACTACGCTCAATGGTGCTCAGGCCAACTACCGCAAGTCAATCGAAGCCGGACTGCTGAAGATTCTCTCTAAAATGGGCATCTCCCTGCTGACTAGCTATCAGGGCGCTCAGATTTTTGAGGCCATTGGCTTAGGAGCTGATCTAATTGAGCTGGCTTTTCGGGGTACGACCTCGCGCCTGGGCGGGCTGAACGTGGCCGACCTAGCCCAAGAAACCATTGCCTTCCATCAGCGGGCCTTCCCAGAGCTGACCAGCAAGCGTTTAGAGAATATGGGCTTTATTCAGGCTCGGCCCAAGGGCGAGTACCACATGAATAACCCGGCCATGACTAAGCTGCTGCACAAAGCCCTAGAAAGCAAGCAGCATGACCATTATGAGGTCTACAAAGCCCAGCTAGCCAATCGCCCACCGACGGCGCTACGAGATCTCCTGGACTTTCACAGCGATCGCCCTTCGATTCCCCTAGAAGAGGTAGAAAGTGCCGAGAAAATTATGGAGCGTTTCTGCACGGGGGGAATGTCTCTGGGAGCGCTATCGCGGGAGGCCCATGAGGTACTGGCGATCGCCATGAACCGCATTAACGGTAAGTCTAACTCCGGTGAGGGAGGTGAAGACCCGGTGCGATTTGAGGTGCTAGGGGATGTAGATGAGTCCGGTAACTCGCCGACGTTCCCGCATTTGAAGGGGCTGCGCAACGGCGATACGGCTAGTTCTGCTATCAAGCAGGTGGCTTCAGGTCGCTTCGGGGTGACGCCGGAATACCTCATGCAGGCCAAGCAAATCGAGATCAAGATTGCTCAAGGTGCCAAGCCCGGTGAAGGCGGTCAGCTTCCCGGCAAGAAGGTCAGCTCCTACATTGCTATGCTGCGTCGTTCTAAGCCAGGAGTACCCCTCATTTCGCCGCCGCCGCACCACGATATCTACTCCATTGAGGATTTGGCCCAGCTCATTTTTGATCTACACCAAATCAACCCCAAGGCAGGCGTTTCCGTCAAGCTGGTAGCTGAGATTGGTATCGGCACGGTGGCTGCAGGCGTGGCTAAAGCCAATGCTGACGTGATTCAAATTTCGGGCCATGATGGCGGTACGGGCGCTTCTCCCCTCAGCTCGATCAAGCACGCAGGTGCACCCTGGGAACTGGGCCTCACCGAAGTTCACCGGATGCTGATGATTAACCAGCTCCGCGATCGCGTCACGCTGCGCGTAGACGGCGGCCTCAAAACCGGCTGGGATGTAATTATGGGAGCGCTGATGGGAGCAGAAGAGTTTGGCTTTGGCTCCATTGCTATGATCGCTGAAGGCTGTATCATGGCGCGGGTTTGCCACACCAATAACTGCCCAGTGGGCGTCGCTTCTCAGAAGGAAGAACTGCGCAAGCGCTTTACCGGCATTCCTGAGCACGTAGTTAACTTCTTCTACTTTGTGGCCGAAGAAGTGCGATCTCTGTTGGCGAAGCTAGGCTACCGCCAGCTCAGCGACATTACCGGACGGGCCGATCTGCTAATCCCCCGCAGTGATGTCAATCTGACCAAAACTGAAAAGCTCGATCTCACCTGTCTCACCAGTCTGCCGGATACCCGCAGCGATCGCGCTTGGCTGCAGCATGGTGAAATTCACGGCAATGGTCCGGTTCTAGACGATGAACTGCTAGCTGATGAAGCTATTCAGCAGGCCATTCAGAACCAGGGCAGCGTTACCAAAACGGTTTCTGTGATTAACACCGATCGCACGGTGGGTGCCCGAATCGCAGGTGCGATCGCTAAAAAGTACGGCAATAGCGGCTTTGAAGGCCAGCTCAATCTCAACTTTGAGGGCAGTGCCGGACAGAGCTTTGGAGCCTTTAACCTGCCGGGGATGACGCTGACGCTCCAGGGTGAGGCGAATGACTATGTCGGCAAAGGAATGCACGGTGGCGAGATTATTATCAAACCGCATAGCAACACAGGCTACGATCCGTCGCAAAACGTGATTGTCGGCAATACCTGCCTCTATGGTTCTACAGGCGGTATCCTATTTGCTTTGGGTCAAGCGGGTGAGCGCTTTGCGGTGCGTAACTCTAAAGGTCAGGCAGTGATTGAGGGCGCAGGCGATCACTGCTGTGAATACATGACTGGCGGAACGGTTGTGGTACTGGGCCGAGTAGGTCGCAATGTCGGGGCCGGGATGACTGGGGGCTTAGCCTATTTCTTGGATGAAGAAGGCGGCTTTCCTACAAAGGTAAATCCCGAAATCGTCAAGGTACAGCGGGTGCTAACAACGGCGGGTGAACAGCAGCTCAAGTCAATGATTGAGGCCCACGCTGAGCGTACAGGCAGCCAGAAAGCGGCGCAGATTTTGGCGAACTGGTCTGACTATTTGCCCAAGTTCTGGCAGGTGGTGCCGCCGTCTGAAGCGGAAACGCCAGAGGCGAACCCGGAGCTATCTGAAGAAGATAAGGTGCTGAGTTCGGTTTAGGGATTAATCTCAGCGCTATCCGCATTTAGCTGTATAGCGCTGAGCGATTCTGAATCTGATATGAAGGAAGCGGTCTTGAAACGTTTTGCTGAAATAGCAGGTAAGGGAGGGCAAAACCTGTCGCACTCTTACCTGCTGGCGATCGCCCTATTAGCCCATCAATTTGTAAATTCGATCAGCAGCTAGAGGGCCAAAAGGTCATCAAGGGCATCTAAGGCTTCGCAGTTTGGTTCTGCATTAGCCGCTTGATTAGGAGGTGCCGGCGTAATGGCAACAAACCCTTCGGGCGATCGCGCTCTACCGTACAGATATTCGTCTGAATACTTGCGGAAGACTGCCTCAACTGCGGCTCTAGCGTTTTTCAAGCCCCACTCATTAGCAATCTGCTGGGCCTTATCGAGAATATCGGGACTGAGTCTTACTTTGTTGTCATGCATAGCTGCGTATCCGTAGAAAGTGAAAACAAGCCGCGCACATTGGCAAACTGCGGTTCGCCCAGAACCGCAAATAATTTGCGTCCTTCTAAGCGGTGGGCAATTAGGTGAGAGCCGCCCCCGGTGACTAAGAAACGAGTGACACGCGGCATATAGGGGGTGTACTGTGCCTTAACCGTCTGAAAGATCCCCTTGAACCAGGGGTCTAAATATTCATCTAGCCAGTCAGCCCAGCTCAACTCGGTGTCGGCATAGACATGGTTGCCGCGAAAGCCGTCCATGACGACGCTAGGATCGGCGGTGGTGCCGAGGTCATTAGTCAAACGGCGATCGAAGCTAATAGCCGTTGCCAACTCATAGGTACCGCCACGGTTCATCACGTTCTCGTCAATGACTTCGCCTTCGGCATCGACTAGCCGCGTCAGCCAGGTACCGCCGCCAATGTCAATCACAATGGTGTAGCCACTGTCAGGTATCAGCCCCTGATGCTTAGCCGCATAGTAAGCGCCCATACCCTCGCGCTCAACCGCTACTGACTCCACCTCAATGCGGAAATCCAAACCGTTGCGATTGAACTGGTGCAGACCTAGGAGCTGTTCTTGAAGCGCCGCCGCGTGCTTAGCGGGTTCGGGGGTTGAGAGGTAGAGATGCAGCGGGAATTCTGATAGAGAAGCGTTTATCGGCTCTAGGCAGGCGTAGAGATGCAGCCGCGCTAGCTCCACTTTGTTCTCAATAACGGTCTGCTGCTGTCGCCGATATTTATAAGCCTGTGCCCCAAAGTGATGGCGACTGCCATCAGGCAGTTCAATTAAGGGTGAAGCTTCTGAATAGCGGACAGGATCGCGTCCCTGTGGTAGCTGATAGCGCACAGAGCGAATTGCTTTGGGGTGACTGACACCGTCAAAAAACTTAAGATCGTAGTTGCCTGCATCTAAAGCTAGCGTCCGCGTCACCCCAGCGCTGACTGCCTCAGGAGTGGCCTCTGCAGATTTGGTCGCGGCGCGGCGCTTAGTTGTCGATTTAGACTGAGTGGCTGTCGTCATAGGTCTTCCCCTAGGATGCTTTGGGTAAGTTTGTCCCCAGCAGTACCTCTGTACTATATCACTTCTTTTTAAAATGCCAAGGTGAGTAAGCAAACGTCTCAATATTTTTTTGAATTTGATCATTTTGCTGTAGGCAAGCGATCGCGTCTGCGCACACAGCCGCTTTGCCCTGATACGTTTTCGCAACCTAGCCATAGAACCTCTTCTATAGTTTTTGGAGTACCAGCAGTTATCGTTTTCGGGCCGCTACCAGCCGACGAAGATTAAGAAAACATTGAGCCTCGTCCCGTTCCTCCCTACAATTAGACCAGTCCGCTTAATCTTCATTCACTTGCCTCGGAGGAACCATGAGTCGTCCCATTATTTTGGGTATCGTAGGAGATAGCGCTGCCGGTAAAACAACGCTAACGCGAGGCATTGCCCAGATTCTGGGAGAAGATCAAGTTACCGCCATCTGCACGGATGACTATCATCGCTACGATCGCCAGCAGCGCAAAGAGATGGGAATTTCAGCGCTGCATCCAGACTGCAACTATGTCGATATCATTCAGCAGCATCTCCGCCTGTTGCAAGAAGGGGAGGCCATCCTTAAGCCTATTTATAACCACAGTACGGGCAAGTTTGATCCGCCGGAATATATCAAGCCCAAGAAGTTTGTGATTGTAGAAGGGCTGCTAGGCTACTCCACCGCGATCGCCCGTGAGTACTATGACGTTAAGGTCTATCTAGCCCCCCCAGAATCCCTACGCTATAGCTGGAAAATTAAGCGCGATACCCGAAAACGCGGCTACAGTGAAGAGCAGGTCCGAACACAGCTAGACCAGCGAGAACCCGACTCAGAAGCTTTTATTAGGCCGCAGCGCAAATGGTCGGACGTCATCGTCAGCTTTTATCCGCCCGATGAAAATCAAGAACAGGATGATCTGCTTTTAAACGTGCAGCTTATCCTGCGGCCAACAATTCCCCATCCAGATTTCACTCATATTTTGAATGACAAGGGCAATCATCTAGGCGATGCGATTCGCTTGGGATTAGATCGCGACATGGGTAAGCCGGTTGATGTTTTAGAAATTGATGGTCATGCTACATCGGAGCAGGTGCAAGAACTAGAACGAGTCCTCTGCAACGAGGTGCCCTATCTCAGCCAGTTCTGCAGCCTAGAAGAGAACCAGAGCATTGGTAAGGTTACTGGCACAACCGGAGAGACGCTGCAAAGCTATCCCCTCGCCTTGACCCAGCTCATGATTACTTACCACATGCTTAAAGCTGATAAAGTACAGCGCCAGCTAGTAGATGCCTAGCTGCTATCGCACAAGCCTTGCATCCCCTACCGCTTGACCTGGGCTAGCAGCCATCTGGCAGAGCGGAATGATTACTGAGAAAGTGGTTCCCTGACCGACAGCGGATGTGCAGGTCAACTGACCTCTATGTTTTTCAGTGATAATTTGATAGCTGATAGAAAGGCCCATACCTGTGCCTTTGCCAATTGACTTGGTCGTGAAAAAGGGATTAAAAATTCGCTGCTGAATTTCCTGAGCGATGCCCACACCGTTGTCAGCTATCTCAATCATCACATGCTGACTGTCCGCGAGGCAGGTACCAATCGTAATTTTGGGCTGATGAGTAAGAGTCATATGACTGCAATGAGTCGCAGGCTGTTTGAGAGATTCTTCTATCGCATCAACTGCATTACTCAAGAGGTTCATAAAAACCTGATTTAGCTGCCCTGGATAGCATTCCACATCAGGTATTGGCTCATACTGCTTAATAACCTCAATGGCACAGCGATCAGGCTGTTCTTTGAGACGGTTTTGCAAAATCATCAACGTGCTGTCGATGCCTTCGTGCAAATCAACCGCTTTGACCTCAGCTTCATCCATGCGCGAAAAAATTCGCAGCGATCGCACAATTTGCTGAATTCGTTCGGCACCTACTTCCATAGAATGAAGCAGTTTAGGTAGGTCTTCAGTTGTGAAATCTAAGTCGATGTCTGCTATCTTACGCTGAACAGCCGGTGCGGGTTCTGCATGATGAATTTGATAAAGCTGTATAAGTTCAAGTAGATCCTGGGTATAGTCTTTGGCATGAGATAAATTCCCAAAAATAAAGTTCACAGGATTATTAATCTCATGGGCAACACCTGCTACAAGCTGGCCCAAGCTCGACATTTTTTCACTTTGAATAAGCTGGATTTGAGCTTGCTGCAGCTCTACGATTGCCCGCTTTAATTCATGAGCTTGATGCTTAAATCGAGCTTCTGATTGAACCAAGGAAAGCTCTGCTTGTTTGCGCTTAATACCCAAGGCTAGCTCGGTTGCAATAAAAGCCAATGTTTCTAAAACCAAGTTGCTCAGGGGATGCTGGGCAAAGAGCGCTACAACCCCTAACAGCTCATCGCCCACAATCAGGGGATGGCCGGCGAATGCCACCATGCCTTCTCGCCGCGCCCAAGCTTTATCACCGACCCGTGGATCGTTGGGGACATCGTTAGTTAAATGAGGCTGTCGCTCAGCCGCAATTAGCCCAATTTTGAACTGCCCTACCGGAACACGGCTGTGAGCACCGTCAATATGGGTGTACATGCCAGCGCTGGCCTGGAGTTCCAGCATGTTCTCCTGAGGATTGAGCGTCCAAATGCGGGCAAAAGCAGCTCCCAACTGTTGCACAATTGCTTCACAGCAGTGCTGTAGTATCGGGCTGAGGTCATTTTCGCGGGCCAGAATTGAGTCGATGCTGGCCCTAAACTCAGAGAGCTGAGCCTGTTCTCGCAGCATCTGTTCGGTTTGTTTACTCTGGGTAATACTAAGCCCAGTGCCGCGAAACCCAATAATCTGACCTTGTGAATCTAGCAGCGGTAGACCGCTCACCCGCTCCCAGACTATCTCGCCAGTGGGCAGCACATTCCGGTTTTCCAAAATAAAGCTGGTTTTAGCCACAGCTGCCTGCTGTAGAATAACTTTGACGGCAGTAGCATCCTCAGCTGGCATGAATTCAAAGGGGGAGTGACCTAACAGGTCAGGCGGCGCATAACCTTTAACAGACTTAGATTTTTCGGTCACAAAGGTATAGACACCCTCTAAGTTAATTTCCCACAGATACTCACCTGCGGCTTCACTGACGTCACGGAAGCGCTGTTCGCTTTGCCGCAAAGCTCTTTCAATTTTTCGGCGCTCTGTGATATCAATCGCTGTGCCTACAATCCGATAAATCCGCTCAGCTCCATCTTTTACTGGATTAAGCGTTGTCAACCACCAGGTTTCTTGCCCCTCTAGCACTAACCGCTCTTCATAGCTAATAGCTTGCCCCAAAGAGGTGCAGCGCCGATAGTTCTGCTGTATCTCGATGCTGGGCGATCGCCGCCTCATCTCTTCCCGACTAATCTGTAAGGCTCGTTCTGCAGCAGGGTTGATATCGGCAAAGCGGAATTTTCCATTTTCCAGCACATCAACCACGAAGATGGAAGTTTCAGAGCCTTCGTAAACACTGCGCAAAAACTGCTCGCGATCGCGCAGATCTGCTTCTGCCTGTTTGAGCGCTGTAATCTCTTCGTAGGTGTCTGAAATACCGGCGACAGCGTCCCCCTCTGTGTCGTGTAAGGGATCTTTATCTAGATCTAACCAAGCCTGTTTTCCATCTACCTGTTGACACAGGGCTTCGTTCACAAAAATTCGCTGCTGCTGAAAGGTTTGGACAAAAGCTGGGTCTGGTACTTGACTGAGTAACTGTTCAGCAAACGCTAGGCAGTTCATATTAAAAAGCTAACTCAAGAGAACGCGATCGCAGAATTATTAGCTATTCTGCCCACAAAATTCTCTAACCAACTGCGGCTGCAGTCAGCTCTTCAGCCAATAAGATGCTTAAAAACCGTTCTGTTGCCAATGTTTCGACAACAGAACGGTTTCTTAGCTTCTACAAATTTAGTTTGGCTACTGGCTCAGACTCGTTAGCTTTCAGCAGTTGCCTCTTCTCTGACCAGCTTGTCCCAGCCGAGATCCTTGAGGTTGTTGTTGCGGCGTAGGGGACGGGTGACCAGCTCTAGGATATCGCGGGCATTGCTAAAGCCGTGAATTTGAGCAAAGGTAAACTCGACTGACCACTTAGTATTGATGCCGCGTGCTTCTAACGGATTGGCGTGGGCCATACCCGTGATGACCAGATCAGGCTCTAGCTGATAGATCCGCTGAATCTGATTATAGTTGTCGGGCTTTTCCACAATCTTGGGGGTAGGCACACCCATTTCATGACAGGTTTGCTCCAGCAGCTTCAGTTCAGCTCCCTGATAGCGCTTATCCATGTAGGGAATGCCAACTTCGTGGACGGTCATGCCGCAGCGGGTGAGGAAACGGGCCATCGAGACTTCTAGCAGGTTGTCCCCCATGAAGTAGACTGACTTACCGCGAATTAGCTTGAGGTAGTCTTCCAGCGATTCCCAAATTTTGGCTTCTCGCTCCTTCATGCCTTGAGGTTCAATGCCCAACACAGAGCAGATTTTCTCAATCCAGGCGCGGGTTCCGTCGGGGCCAATCGGGAACGGCGCGCCAATCAGCTTGCACTTACGGCGGCGCATCAGCGTGGAAGCGGTGCGAGAGAGAAAGGGATTGATGCCCGCGACATAATAGCCCTCTTCTAGAACAGGCAGCTCGGTATAGCGCTTGGAAGGTAGCCAGCCGGACACTTTGACGCCTTGCTTTTTCAGCTCCAGGGTCATCTGAGTCACGACTGGATCGGGCACGGAGCCAAACAGGACTAAGGGGGGATGATCCACATATTCAGACTCTGAGGCCGCTACCTCTTCTTTCTTACGGCCAAAATTCAGCAGCTTGGTGATACCGCCGCGTTCCTCCTTCTCAGCTTCCGCCTCCGGGGCTTGAGTAGGGCAGCGGTGGGCCATTGCCGCTAAGACAGTATCTTCTCCCTGGGTGAAGGCGTAGTCTAAGCCATTAGCTCTGGCTACCACAATGGGAATGCCAATTTCGGATTCGAGGCGAGGGGCTAAGCCTTCGAGATCCATCTTGATAATTTCAGTGGTGCAGGTGCCAATCCAGACAATAACGCTAGGGTTGCGATCGCGCTTAATCTGCAGACACAGCCGCTTGAGCTCATCGTAGTCGTTGAGCTTAGCTGAGATATCGCCCTCTTCTAGCTCAGCCATCGCATAGCGAGGCTCAGCAAAGATCATTACGCCCATAGCGTTCTGGAGGAAGTAGCCGCAGGTCTTAGTGCCGATAACCAAGAAAAAGCTGTCTTCGATTTTCTGGTAGAGCCAGGCTACGCAGCTAATCGGACAAAAAGTATGATAATTCCCGGTTTCGCATTCAAATTCCAGGGCTTGGGGTTGGGTGTTAGCAAGCGTCATGATAAATAAGTTTCTCTCAACAAAAACGAGTTGGTATTAATTAGGCGATCGCTAGGAAGGGACTTTGGGCCGGGGCCGAACGTGAGCATAAGATTCATCTAATTCTCGCGGTAGGGGCTGGCGCGAAGAATTCAGGTCAAAATCTGATGGCGGGGGTGCCCCCTCTGGCAGCATTCTGGGCTGCTCTGGCAAATGTTCTAGCGCCTCATCGGGATTGAAGTTCAGGCCCAATGCCGCCACGATCCGATCCGGATTGCTGCTGAGATCGACGACTAACGGCAGCAGTTGGCCTAGCTGTGGTTCCAAAATAGCCAGGGTTGCCAGGATGAAGCTAGAAGACGGGCGCCGTTGTCCCTGACAGGTTACCCACACCCCCAAACGCACCAGCCAAGAACGATTTTCGCGATAGTAATCTAGCCACTTTTGGCGCAGAGCTTGGCGCAGTTGTTCTGTATTCACATCAGCCTCAGTCTGGATTCAACTCATGTAATGCTGTTGAGAATAAGCTAAAAAGCTTAATTTTTGGGGCTTACTCAAAGGCATCTTGAGCATCCGGCAGCATGGGGGTGACTCCAGCGTCTTCAGCTTCAATCGTTTGGGGCGTGCCACCGTTGTCTAAGGCCATTTCCGGATCAAAGTTGAGTCCTAAAACCTCAACTAAGGCATCTTCATCGGCATTGAGCTGATAAAACGGCACCATCAAGTTGGATAGCTTCGGCTCAATAGCGTTGACCACGCCCAGCACCAAGAATGAGGAAGGACGGCGACCGCCATCGGGCGTGCGGACGGATGTTTGGCGCATCTGTAGCTCTAACCAGGGCCGATTGGCCTGAACATAGTCCAGCCACTTTTGCCGAATGACCGAGGTAAAGTTTTCAAAGAATGCCATAGGTTTGCCTCACTCTAGATTGCGGTTCAGTTACATCATTCAGTTGGCGACAAAAAGTCGTACACAGGATGATACTGCAGCAATCTATCACCGTCCGGCGCGATCGCAAATGAGTTTATATTTTTAGACCATCATCAGGTCTAGCTCATCTTCCTGGGTCTGAGTTTCTACCGGCGGGTTGAGGTAGAAGTCAGACAGCAGGGCAAACAGTTCGCGATCGGCAGCATCCTTAGGCACCACACCTTCGGGAGCGGCCAACACCTGATCGGCAATATTGAGGTAATACTGGCAGACAGGCTTTAGAGAAGGATCGGTTTCGGCCATCTCGAAGATAGTCTTGCCCTTGACGCGAGAAACCCGAATGTCCTCAATGAGTGGCAGAATTTCCAAGACCGGCATTGGCACTGATTCAATATATTTATCGATCAGGTCGCGCTTAGAGGTGCGGTTGCCGATGAGTCCGGCTAGGCGCAGGGGGTGCGTCCGGGCCTTTTCTCGTACCGAAGCGGCAATACGATTGGCGGCAAACAGGGCATCAAAGCCATTGTCCGTCACAATCATGCAGTAGTCCGAGTAGTTCAGCGGCGCGGCAAAGCCGCCGCAGACTACGTCACCTAGAACGTCAAACAAAATCACGTCGTATTCATCAAAGGCATTAAGCTCTTTCAGCAGCTTGACGGTCTCACCGACCACATAGCCGCCGCAGCCTGCACCTGCCGGAGGACCACCTGCTTCTACGCAGTCCACGCCGCCATAGCCTTTGTAGATAACATCTTCCGGCCAGATGTCTTCGTAGTGATAATCCTTTTCCTGCAGCGTATCGATGATGGTGGGGATTAAAAAGCCGGTGAGGGTAAAGGTGCTGTCGTGCTTGGGATCGCAGCCGATTTGCAGCACTTTCTTACCGCGCTTAGCTAGAGCGACCGAGATATTGCAACTCGTGGTGGATTTACCAATACCGCCTTTGCCATAAACAGAGAGTTTCACGCTAGTCGTCTCCAATATTACGTCTGTTTGAAACTGCCTCGTGTCGATGCCAAATCCAACACGCGGGTTTCGACTCGCTGACTGCATTATGGGAAACCCACCGGGTAATAGGGAAGGGGAGCTTCAAAACAATTAACCCTCTTAGGAGCAGCTAGGTCTTTGATTAAAGACATCGACGTCAAAAATCGCGGGAAAAGTCAATTTGAGATTTCAAAAAAATAATTTTTCAGTTTTTGGATTTTAATTTCCTAAAAAGAGAACAAAAGAAAAAAAGAAGGCTTTGGATCTAGTTAGCTGGGACTACCAGGCTCACTAGATCCAGTCACCGGCTCGAACTTTGGCAAGCGATCGCCCAAAAGCCTATTTTTCCGGCTCTATAAACCAGATACCCGCTACAAACAGCCTGCTACCTACGGCGCATCGTCAGACAGGCTCATCCGCCCAGCTAGCGGCTTTCCCAGAGATTGGGGGCAACCAAGAGCAACCTAACCGCCATAAGTCCGGCGATCGCTGCGCCCGGTTGGCTGAAGCACGAGGTTAGTAATGCCGATTGGACTGCTTAGGCAATCGACTTAGGCAATGGCTGAGTAGAGGCTGAACTGAACGCCAGAAAAAGGCTGAGGTGAGTGCGATCGCCTGATTTATTACGAATCATCAAGTTGTTAACTTGATTAACTATCGTAAAGCGGCGCTGCTATCAGTTCGCCCTGCATAACCGTCACTGCCTGACCGCTAATTTCGACGCGATCGCCTGAACTTTTAACCTTCAAAACCCCTCCCCTCGCCGAAATCTGGTGAGCCAGTAGCTCATTTTTTCCTAGAACCTGATGCCAGTAAGGAGTGAGCGAACAGTGAGCCGAGCCTGTCACCGGGTCTTCGTTGATCCCGGCAGCAGGCGCAAAGTAGCGAGACACAAAATCGACGCTGGGATCTTCAGCGCGACTGGTCACAATAACGCCCTGAACCGGCAGGTGTTGCATTAGGGTAAAGTCGGGCTGTAGCAGACGCACATGCTGCTCAGAGGCCAGCTCGACAAAATAGTTTGTGCGATTCTTGCCCACAAACTGAGGCTCAGCGCCCCGTAGCGATCTAAGCAGCTCTGAGTCAGGGGTTACGGCATTGACGGGCTGAGTTGGGAAGTTGAGGGTAATCCAGCCTGCCTCATAGGTAGCTGTGAGTAAACCGCTGCGGGTGTGAAAACGAGCAGTCTCCTCGGTTGAGAGATGTCCTTCATCCCACAGCACATGGGCGCTGGCAAGGGTGGCGTGGCCGCATAGATCCACTTCTACGGCGGGAGTAAACCAGCGCAAATCGTAGCCGTCTGCCTGCGGGACGAGAAACGCGGTTTCGGAGAGGTTCATTTCAGCCGCAACGGCCTGCATCCAGCGCTCGTCTGCAGCTTCAGCCAGTACGCAGACGGCAGCAGGATTACCGGCAAAAGGGCGATCGCTGAAGGCATCAACCTGGCTGATAGTAAAAGTTGTTTGGGGCATGGTGCTCATTGGTTGTAGGTGGCATCTGTCCCTTTTGGCTTTGTTCAGGGACACTCTTGCGGTTACTTGCAGGGGGATTGCTGGCTGCGACTACGCTCAGCCAGCCGTAACTATTCATTAAAGCGGCGCATCAAACCAAAATTCGACTTCTGCCGTTGACTGATCAAATCGGGCCGCATGTTTTTGCTTGGCGGCAACGTGGTACCACTGCCCGACGCCAAAGCGCTGCTCCTGATCGCCTACTATCAAAATCAGCTCTCCCTGAGTAATCAGACCATAGTTATCCGTTTCGTGATCGTGAGGCTCAATGACCGTGCCCGCCGGATAACTCGCGAAATAAACCTGACAGTTTTGGGCAGCGAGATGGAAGGCTTCAAAGGGGCCATCGTACTTGGGTAGCTGACAAATGCGATCGGGAAACATAGTGCTCAACAGCATAATTTGTTCTCAATCATGGCTCAGGCCGATTTGAGTCAGGTATCTAAATTATTCAAGCTCGGTATCGATGCGATCGATAGAGCAGGTTCATAAAAACGATTTTCCCTGCGATCGCGTCACAAGCTGATCTATCAGGCTGAGGCGAAGGGCGATCGCTGAAGGGAGCGTGATCAGAAATGAGGTGCAAGCAGTCTATAAAAAAAGGCATTCCGCAGAATGCCTAATGCTACCTGAGTGAAGGAGTGAGTGTTGAAGTCTAGTCGGCAATACCGCCAAAAGCGCCTTTAAGGGCAGCGATCGCGTCTTCTGCCTGGGCCCAAATGCTGTCGTCAGGATCTTGACCGACCAGTTCACGGGTGCCCAAAGTCAACAAAATGCCTTTAAGCTGCTCTTGGTGTGCCCGGTTTCTAAAGTTGACTTTATTAATCGGGTCAATGGTTTCTTCTAAATCGCCGCCTGTGGTCTGAGCTGCCTTGTGGACAGTTAGCCCGGTCATCACTAGCTCGTGCTTCAGAGCTTCGTGCTGGACGGCTTTTTCGTACAGTGTCAGCTCATTGCCCCCCATCATCTGCCGCAGCTTCTGGACCATTTCGGTGGTTTTGCTATCGGCTTGGGCCTGAATGCCTAGCTTGGTCTGAGCTTCTGCGATCGCGGTGACGTTCTTCTGATCGTCTGCCATCATATTTTCCAGCCGCTCGACAATTTTCTTATCGCCGCTGCAGGCACCCATCAGCGTCCGCTCGTTTTCTAGCATGAGATCTTGCAACGTCCGCATGTCAGCTAGCTTGGTAGCGATCGCTGCGAGTTGAGATTGGCTAGTAGTCGCAACCATAAAAATTCCTAAAAAGTGATAAATCGGATACTTCTATGATTTCGTCAAAGCCAGTTGGCGCGATCACTCCCAGGGGAGAACTCGACTTTATCCAAAGGACGACTTGGCCCGCAGCCGCTATCTGCCTCAAGGCTGAGGTCTGGTTTGCTCACAGGAAACAGCGCTGGCTGAGATAATCAATGGGGGCGCGATCGCTCACTTCGCAATAATAGAGAAAAAAGATTAGGCGGCAATATAGAGATATGAATTATTTAATCGCTGTTTTGGGCGATCGGATTCAGGCGGAAGCGGCTTACTCGGCTCTAGAAAAAGCAGACTTTCCGATGGAGAAGGTTGATATTTTAGGCAGAGGCTACAAAAGCGCCGATGAATATGGCCTAATCGACCCCAAAGATAAAGCTTGGAACCAAATCAAGCTGATGGCGCTGTGGCTGGTGCCCTTTGGCTTCATCGCAGGCTTTTCGTTTAATTTGATCACTGGACTCGACACCTTTAGCTGGGCTGGACGCTTTGGCAATCAGGCGATTGGCGGTCTGCTGGGGGCAGCTTCCGGGGCGCTGGGCAGCTTTATGGTCGGTGGCGGCGCAGGGGTGGCTTTTGGCAGCGGCGATGCTCTCTCCTATCGCAATCGCCTTGATGCGGGTAAGTATCTGGTTGCCGTGAAGGGTACGGATGCCCAGATCAACCGCGCGACGAGAGTTTTGCGGCAGTTTGAGCCAGAGAATATCCAGGGCTATCGCGAGGGAGAGTAATGCTCACTCAAATTCAGCTTAAAAACTTCAAGAGCTATGAATCCAGTACTTTGCCACTAGCAAGACTGACGGTTTTGATTGGAGCAAATGCGTCTGGTAAGAGCAATGCTATTGAAGCTTTACGCATTTTGTCTAGATTAGCCAAAGGAGAGCGATTTGCCTTTATTGGTGGCGCTCATCAGTCAGAAGATCGTATTTTCAGAGGTGAGGTAGAAAATTTGGGCTACAGGGGGGTTAAATCCTTTGAGCTGGCCTGCACTACAACTGAAACAGACTGGCAAAACCTTGAAATTGAGCTGAGTCTCAGTGAAACAGGTGAACTGCACGTTACCCAGGAGAAGGTGACTAGCTCGAACTCGAAGGTTCCTCTATACGAAATTACCAGCGAACCTCAAGGTGCTGGCGGTGATGTCTTTGTTACTTACAATAACTTTGCTCGTGGTGGGAAAAAGCCAAGCATTGTCTGTAGCAGCCATATGGCTATCTTTACGCAGCTTCTCAGTGATATTCGTTTTCGCCCAGAAAACACTAAAAGTCGTGAGATTATTCCAAAAGTAGCTGAAAGATATGTGCGCTGGCTAAGCAGTATTGTTTTTCTGGAGCCTGCACCAAGTACCATGCGTGCTTATGGCCATAAAACAGATAAGATTCTGGAAGAGCATGGTCAGAATCTCTCAGGTGTAATCTACAGACTATGCCGTGAGTTGGGACTCAAAACCGAGGTTTTGGATTTTATTCAAAGTCTTCCCGAACAAGATATTCAGGACATTAGCTTTATTGAAACGCCTCGTGATGAGGTGATGCTGAGACTGACCGAAACATTTGGAGGCACTGCAACCCTTTGTGATGCGGCCATTCTCTCCGACGGTACCTTGAGAGTTCTTGCAATTGCGGCAGCCCTGCTTTCAGCACCAGAGGAAAGCCTAGTTGTGATTGAAGAAATTGATAATGGCGTACATCCAAGTAGAGCCGCTGACTTGTTGGAACGTATTTCTAGGATTGCTCAGCGGCGCAATCTACGTGTTTTAATCAGTAGCCATAATCCGGCGCTCCTGGATGCCTTACCTGATAGCGCCGTTCCAGAAACTGTTTTTTGTTACCGCAGTCTAGAAAATGGTTCGAGCCAGTTGATACGCTTGCAAGACATTCCAGATTATCCTGAACTAATTGCTCAAGGCTCTATTGGGCAGCTTATGACGCAAGGGCTTTTAGAGCGATTCGTTAAACACTATCCAGGAGCGGAGCAAAAGAGACAAAATGCGATGAGATGGCTAGAATCTCTTAGTGAAATTGGAGAATCTGCCTAATGCGCGCGGTGGCTATTGTAGATACCTCAGTCTTCTGCAATGTCTTGGATATTCCTAAAATGAATAGCGATCGCGCTCAGGTAATGCAAGAACTAAAACAGTATTTGGAATCAGATACCAACTTACTGTTACCGATGGCCGCAGTGTATGAGACGGGTAATCACATAGCGCAAATCAAAACACAAAATAGAAGCGGTAGCAACCGCCGACATCACGCAGAGCAGTTTATTGGGCAGGTCAAAAAAGCTATCGTAGGCGAAGCACCCTGGCAAGTAATTCAGGTACCCACGCTACAAGAGATTGAAGGATGGCTAAACGCTTTTCCTGACTCAGCTATGCGAGGGGCTGGAGTCGGTGATCTATCTATCATTAAAGAATGGGAAAAACTCAAAAACAAGATACCTAACCGTCGCATTTTTATCTGGTCTTTGGATAAAGATCTTCAAGGATATGATTACTGCCCCTAGCGATATAATCTAAGACTTTAGCGATCGCTCTTTGTTTTATCGCTCAATGAGACTCCATAAAGTATGACGGACTACACCGCAATCCGACGGTTGGCCCTGGCGTTTGATGTAATAGTGGATGACTTAGTTGAAATCCTAGAAGAATAGTAGAGTCATCATTGCCTGATGTGTTCATGTTCAATGAAAGGCTAAAGCAGCTATGAAAATTGGGATTATCGGCAGTGGCAACATGGGGCGTTCTTTAGGATTGCTGTGGGCTGAGCAAGGGCATGAAGTTTTCTTTGGTTCGCGGACTCAAGAGAAGGGGCAGTCAGTCGCTGCACTGGCCGAAGACGGAACCCAGGGAGGTACTAACGACGAAGCAGCTAGCTTCGGCGATGTGCTGCTCTACACGGCGCGCGGGATTAATCCGGCAGAGGTCTTTACCTCCCTTGACATCCTGGACGACAAGATTCTGATCGACTGCAATAACTCTGAAATTCCAGAGGGATTTGCCTATCCTCCGATTGAGCAGTCTCTGGCTGAAAAATTGGCTATGGAAGCGCCCAAGGCAAAAGTGGTTAAAGCTTTCAATACGATGGCTCAAGAAGTATTTGAGCTAGCGCCTGATCCGCTCAGGGACTATGGAGTTTCCGTTTTCGTCTGTGCTGATGATGGTGAAGCTCGTCAAACAGTTATGCAGCTAGCAGAAGAGATTGGCTTTGTTCCGGTTGACTGTGGGGAGCTACGTCACGCTCGCCTGGTAGAGGGGCTAGGGGACTTTATTCGACTCATGCTGATCGGTCAAATGAAAACTCCCTATGCCACAATTTCTGTGAATGTCTTACCTGCGGCTTCGGGGCAAAGGCTAGGCGGACGTCAAACTTCCAACCTGTCCTAGCCATGTCGCACGCTGCGACACTATTTTATGTCTATCCTCATTCGTCGGCCTTGCGTTTCTGACGTCCCCTCTCTCACTGATCTTTACAACCACTATATTCGCACCACTGCCATCACCTTTGACGTTGAGCCTTTTACGGTAGAGCAGCGATCGCGGTGGTTTCATCACTACGCCGAAACCGGGCGGCATCAGCTTTTCGTGGCAGAACTGTCAGGTGAAGTGGTTGGTTATGCCAGCAGTAGCCAGCTCCGCACCAAAGCTGCCTATGACACCTCCGTTGAAACTAGCGTCTATCTCAATCCAAAAGCTCATGGTAAGGGGCTTGGCAGTCAGCTCTATCAAACCCTGTTTGAGGCGTTAGCGAAGGAAGACGTACATCGGGCCTATGCCGGAATCACTTTGCCCAATACCGCCTCGATCGCACTGCATAAAAAGTTTGGCTTCATGAGTGTAGGAACTTATCAAGAAGTGGGGCGCAAGTTTGATCGCTACTGGGATGTCGAGTGGTTTGAAAAGGCGCTTTAGAGAGCTATTTTTAGATCTACGCTCAAGACAATATCCTTGCAGCCTGACTCAGGAGACTATTACTTTCCTAGGGGAGCGAGTGCTGCGCGAAAGCATCGTTTACGAAGCAGTAAGCTTGCAAATTCTGAGCAGATGGGGCTATGACATCCTCTGCTTATAGACTGAAATATACAATTCAGCTTGGGTAAAAAGATGTGAAAATTTCCGGAATTTTTAGAATGCTGGCAAATCAAACTGATTTCATCAAGATAGTTTAACTATTTATAGAAGCATCTATCTGAAGTTATAAAAAGCGGCGATTGCTTAGATTTCTTAAGCTTCAAGAAATATTTTGGACTGAATGTAGATGCTGACCTGAGCATAAAAACAACGAAATAAAGGCTTTTGAGATGCTTCGACAATGATCCCTGACGTATTCTCTGGCTAAACGATTACCGGAAGAAATAGCAAAACAATTTTTTGACACTTCAAGAGTAATCAGCCCTCAAATGCTTTATTTGCAGAACATAGAAACATTTTTAGAATTTATTGCCTACAAACTGGCGATAAGCTGAGCAACGATCGCTTTCCGCTTTTAGTTTTGTAATCTCCAGGGAATGCTTTTTATAGTGGACAAGTTGTTGCTAAACATTGAGCAATAACTGTCAACAGAATATCGGAATAGCTATAATGCAAATAGAAGAGTCTAGAGATAAACGTGTTCTTTAAGTTCAAACCACGCTGCAACAGCTTCAAGACTATAGGACTACGACACAGTTACCTTCAGACCATTAGCGATCGCTCCGGCTAGAGCATTTTTGCCCTAATGGCTGAGGATTAGATTCCCCGTGAATCGGTGTTTCAAGGCTGGTTGCAGGTTTTATTAAACCCAGGGGGAAACTATGAATAAGCCAGATGTATTGACGATAGAGCAACAGTTTAGGCTACAGGTTCTCAGACAGCAAGTTGACAGCCTAACCCTAGAAGAAGCTCAAGAATACCTGTTTGAAGCCCTAAAGCAGTTGATGATCAAAGACAATTGGGTAAAGCAGATATTTAAAGAGTGCTATCTGCCAGAGTTTGTTTCAAGTGGGTAGCCGGGGCAAAGACTGAGATAACCGGAGCAGCATGAGAAGACAAAGCTTATGCGATTACCCATCGACTCCAGGCGGCTACCGTCTGGAGTCAAAAATCTAAATACCCCAAATACCCCGGATAAAATATGTAGCCGACATAGAAGCTACTCCGCTAAAGAGTCTAGAAAGCTACATTTGCCCATCGAGAGATCGAACAGGTGAAACCCATATTTTTGCGACAGTTCCTCAAATACCCGCAGTCCCCGTACGCTATTGCCATTTTTGTCTAACAGCGGCGAAAACACCGCAATCCCCGCCTGATTGGGCACTACAGCTAAAATCCCACCGGAAACACCGCTTTTCGCCGGAATGCCCACCCGGTAGGCCCATTCCCCGGCAAAGTTGTACATGCCGCAGGTGTACATAACGCTGAGAATATCGCGTACATAGTCTGGATTGATTGCTTGTTCCTGAGTCACCGGGTTAATACCACGATTCGCTAGCGTAGCTGCCATCAGCGCTAGGTCGTGGCAGTTGACTAAAAGCGCACACTGCTGAAAATAAAGGTCTAGCGCCTCCTCAATTGCGCCAGTAATCATGCCAAAATTCAGCATTAGATGAGCCATTGCCCGATTGCGGTGCCCAGTGGAGCGCTCGGACATGAAGGTGGAAATGTCGATGAACACTTCATGGCCGACATAGCGGCGAAACATCGCCATCAGCCGATTCAGTCGCTCAGTGGGGTCAGTACCTTTGATCAGGCTTGTGGTGGCGATCGCTCCGGCGTTGATCATGGGGTTGTCTGGGCGCTTGGAGTCTTCGTCTAGGCGGATGAGAGAATTAAACGGATCTCCCGTTGGTTCAACCCCCACCTTATGCAATAGGGCTTCCCGACCGTGGTCTTCCAGGGCCATGCCGTAGGTGCAGACCTTAGAAATGGACTGAATCGTGAAGGTCTGCTCAAAGTCACCCACCTCGTAGGTCTGGCCGTTTACCGTCACCACGCTGATGGCAAACCAGTTTGGATCAGCCTTAGTCAGCTCTGGGATGTAGCTAGCAGCATGCCCGTCCGTCAACGGCTGATATTTTTCATGAAGCGCTTTAAGAAACTGCTGGAACTGAGACATCAACTGCGCTTACCAAAAAGATTTTGCCGCGCGGTATCGTCCATCTTGACCCGGCTGCGTTCGTCGCGCAGCAGGGCCAAGCCTGCCTGTACCGCAGGCCGCTGATTAATGGCCTCAAACCAGCGCTTCACCTGGGGGTAGTCAGCCAAATTTTGGCCCTGATTTTCATAGGAAATCAGCCAGGGAAAGATGGCCATATCGGCAATTGAATAGTCCCCGGCGACATACTCAACTTCCTCTAATCGCTTATCTAAAACGCCATACAGACGGGCAGCTTCATTGGTGTAGCGATCGATCGCATAGGGAATTTTCTCCGGTGCGTACTGGCGAAAGTGATGGGCTTGTCCCAACATGGGGCCAATGCTGCCCATCTGAAACATCAGCCATTGCAGCGTAACGTAGCGATCGCCCGAACTTTCCGCCATAAACTGCCCGGTCTTGTCGGCTAGATAGAGCAAAATTGCGCCGGACTCAAACAGGGAGATGGGTTCCTGTTCTGGCCCCTCTGGATCTACAATGGCAGGCATTTTATTGTTGGGGCTGACTTGAAGAAACTCTGGCTTGAACTGATCCCCTGCCATAATGTTGACCGGAATGGTGTTGTAGGGCAGGCCCATTTCCTCCAGGCAAATGCTGATTTTCCAGCCGTTAGGGGTAGGCCAGTAATAAAGATCGATGGGTTGTGGCATGAGTTTGAAGACCGTTGGCAATTCACGTTAATGATAAAGGGCAAAGCTGAAATTCATCTGCATCGCCCATGCTGCTAACAACGGAAGTGCGCTGGTTCCAGACCGGGAAGCTGCCGCGATCGCTGACTGACTGGTTTGCCTCAGAGCTAGGGGCTGTGCCGATTGCCCAAGAAAGGCGAACAGACTGCTATCTGTTACTCCCCCACGACACGTTTCTAGGGGTGAAGTTTCGTCAAGGCAGTCTAGAGGTGAAGTGGCGACAGGCGGCGCTGGGGCAGGCGCAGGCAGGCGATCGCTGGGCAGGTCAGCTAGAGCGCTGGATTAAGTGGAGTCATACGGATGCAGCCAGTCGTGACCATCCTCAGTTGCAGGCGTACTTGCAGAGTGAAAGCTGGATCGAAGTCACAAAAGCGCGATCGCAGCGCATCTACCAGGTTGAAAACAATCAGGTTACGCCAACTGAGCCGCAAAAGCGAGTCAGCCAAGCCTGTAGCCTAGAACTCACTCAGCTAGAAGCCGCCCATCAAGCCTGGTGGACAGTTGGCTTAGAAGCTTCCGGCAGTTCGCAGCAGTCCCTAGCGGCTTTGCAGCTAACCCTATCCTGGCTGTCAGCATCAACCCAAAATCTACCTCAGTTGGAACTATCCGCTTCCTATGCCTATCCTCATTGGTTAGCTCAGCTTTAGTGTCTGCCGTAGCGGCGTTGTGCCTAGGATTGAAATTACTAAGCTTACGGCAAATGTGCGTAACCGAGAGGACAACAGCTGTCCCCGAACGCTGTCTACCGCTTTAGAAAGAGATTAACCGCATCTAGTCGGCTGTCTGCCGCTTTGTAGAGGCGAGCTGCCGCTGGCCTTCGGTAATCTGAGCCAGCAGGACATGTTTAAACCTTATGACAACATCGACAAAACTGATGCCGGGCACTCCCGCCCCTGAGCTGACCGTCAAGACGGTTGCGGGCAAGCCGTGGAACCTGGCTAACCAGTCCCCTGAAAACTTCACGATGGTCGTTTTTTACCGAGGACTCCACTGTCCTATCTGTAAGACCTATTTAGAGGAACTGGAACAAAAGCTCGATCGCTTTGCCCAGATCGGGGTTGAGCCAATTGCCATCAGCGGTGACAGTGCTGAGCGAGCCAAAGAGACTCACTCAGACTGGGACGTCAATGCCCTTACAGTTGGCTACGACTTCAGCATTGATGATATGCGCCGCTGGGGACTTTATATTTCAGCGGGTGCTGCTGACAAAGAACCTGATCTGTTTGGTGAACCGGCTCTGTATCTGATTCGTCCCACAGGCGAGCTGTACTATGTCGGCCTCAATAACGCCCCGTTCGCCCGTCCTACCTTCGACGATCTTTTAGACGGGCTAGACTTCATTCTGCAAAACGACTATCCCACTCGAGGAGCCGCCTAAGAATTTGAAAGTCAGAGCTAGCGATCGCGTTTGGGATTTTGCCATAAGCGCGATCGCTAGTTTTTGGGTTTATTAGATTCAAAGGAAGCTGCATAGAGCGATCGAAAGCCAAACACATCTTTTAGCTGAGCACCAGATGCTGAGGGAGACGCGGGCAGCCTGTTTTAGTGTTTCTCGGCAAAGGACTGACCGCAGCTATCGTCGGCGCAGACCGGATAGGCTGACGTATAAGTGCTGTCCCGTTTGCCGAAAAGCGCATAGCGGTTGTCCCGAACTTGCTCATAGGCGCGATCGCCCGCCCATTTCACACCGGGTAAAGCCTGATAGGCGCTGATGAAGATGTTGCCTGCCGGTAGTAAATGACCAATTTCCTCCGCAGCGTCACTGCCTTGCCAGCGACGCTGCGGATTCGCAGCATCTAGCAAAATCATGCCCATCTCACAGTCATCTGGCGTAATCTGATACTCGTTTAAGGTGGCTGCGTCTTGCATGGGCACGTAACGAAATCGCTGTCCCTGATCGAGTCGCTCCAGTAGCTGCACTAAAGTTGTGCAGAGATTGCAGTTACCGTCGTAGATTACGTAGTGCATAAAAAGTAGTGCATAAAAATATTACAGTGAGAATATTCGTAGCCAGATGAACTTTTTTGGCTGCCTGCCTATGATACCGAAGACAGATTTTTGGCCGCTCTTAACCTGATCTTTACGTTCAGGGTGTAGATTTCGTCACGAGTATGTGAGTAATTCTGAACGGTTCAGAATCAATTTTTGTGAGGGAGTGAGGTACTTGATGTTTTTTAATTTGCGGACTATGCGTTTTGCTTATTCGGTTTCTCTGGTAGCTTTGCTAGCTGGCTTAGCAGCCTGTGGCGGTGGTGAAACCACCACTTCTGAAGAAGGTGCATCTGAAACAGCTAGTGCTGAAGGCGGTTCTGAACTCTCTGGCAGCATTGCTATTGATGGTTCTAGCACAGTTTTCCCGATCTCTGAGGCAATGGCCGAAGAGTTTCAGAAAGCCAATCCTGGCGTGCAGATTACGGTAGGGGCTTCTGGAACTGGCGGTGGTTTTGAGAAGTTTTGCAATGGCGAAACCCAAATTTCTGATGCTTCTCGCGAAGTTAAGCCAGAAGAGATTGAAAACTGCGAAGCTAACGGCATCGAGATGATCGAACTGCCGGTGGCTACTGACGCTCTAACCGTTGTGGTTAATCCTGATAACGACTGGGTTCAGTGCCTCACTATCGATCAGCTCAATACCATCTGGTCCCCTGAAGCTGAAGGCACTGTTGAAAACTGGAATCAGGTTGATCCTAGCTTTCCCGATGCTCCCTTGGTTCTTTACGGGCCGGGCACTGACTCAGGTACCTTTGACTACTTCACTGAGGAGATTAACGGTGAGGAGGGAGCAAGCCGCAGTGACTATACCGCCAGCGAAGATGACAACGTTCTGGTTCAAGGTGTTGCAGGCGATACCAATGCGCTGGGCTACTTTGGCTATGCCTACTACTTCGAGAATCAGGACAGCATGAAGGCAGTAGCCATCGACTCTGGCGAAGGCTGCGTCGAGCCGAGCGAAGAGAATGTTCTAGAGGGTAACTACACGCCGCTGTCCCGTCCGCTGCGTATCTACGTCAGCAAGCAGGCGGCTGAGGAAAACGAAGCCGTACAGGCATTTGTTGACTTCTACCTCGATCCGGCTAATAAAGAGTACGTAGCCGACACAGGTTATGTGCCGATGGCGGATGAAAAGTACTCCGAGGCTCAAGGGAAGTTTGAGTCGGGCGAAGTCAAGACTGTTGAGTAGTTGGTTTAACTGACGCTGAGTTTGCTGTCAGAGCTGAGGTTTTTTCTGGGAATCTTGGCTCTGATAGCCTTTGGGGACATTTTAAGCAGACGCTTGCTGATAGAGTTATCAGCCTGCCGATAGAAAGCGGAAGGTCAAAATGACAGATAGTGTTTTACCGAAACCATTAGGAGAGAGTGTTCGCGGCGATCGCTGGCAGCCAAACCGGTCAGCCAGTAAGCTAACGCAGAAATTTATTGTTATTCTTTTTGGCGCTTTTGCCTTTGTCTCAGTCGCGACGACGATTGGCATTGTCTTAACGCTTATTTTTGAAACGATTGAATTCTTTCTAGAAGTTTCTCCTTGGGAGTTTTTCACCGCAACCCGCTGGTCGCCGACATTTGCTAATCCTAGGTTTGGCATCATCGTGCTGCTGTGCGGGACTTTTTTAACCTCAGTGATTGGCCTGCTGGTAGCTGTACCGCTGGGATTACTTTCGGCAGTTTGTTTGAGCGAGTATGCCCCTAGGTCGCTGCGGGCCTGGTTGAAGCCAGCTCTAGAAATTCTAGCTGGAGTACCTACGGTTGTTTTCGGCTATTTTGCCCTACTGATGGTGACCCCCTTTCTAAAAACATTTGTGCCAGGGTTATCGACCTTCAATTCCCTGAGTGCAGGCATTGTCCTAGGGTTTGCAATTCTGCCGACCGTCGCTTCTCTGAGCGAAGATGCCATTTTTGCGGTTCCTGCTAGCCTGAGGCAAGGATCTTACGCCTTGGGAGCTACTAAGCGGGAAACAGTCACAGGTGTAGTGTTGCCAGCCGCCCTGTCGGGAATTGTGGCGTCTATCGTCCTAGGTGTTTCTAGAGCCGTGGGTGAGACAATGATTGTGACTCTCGCGGCGGGTCAGAGTCCGACTCTAACCCTTGATCCTCGCAGCGCCGTCCAGACAATGACGGCCTTTATTGTCCAGGTTACTAAGGGAGATGCGCCCTACGGCTCAATTGAGTTTAAGACTCTCTTTGCGGTCGGCATGACCCTCTTTGTGATTACGCTACTGCTGAATGTTTTCAGCTTTTGGTTCGTTCGTCGGTTCCAGGAGAAATACGAATAATGTCTGCTGCTTCTGAGCAAGATCCCAGAGAGATACTGCATGAGCCTAGGGAAACGAATTTTAATCCCGATCTTCAGAGTCGCTACCGTGTTGACAAGTTTTTCAAGGTGGTGAGCTGGGTTGCTACTTTTTCAGGCATTGTGGTGCTAGCGGTGCTATTGATTGGTATTTTAGTCAGTGGCTTATCCAGTTTGGATTTTGAGTTCATCACCAGTCCGCCTTCTCGCAGACCAGAAGAAGCAGGCATTTGGCCTGCCCTTATCGGTACAGTTTATTTGCTCATTATTACAGCGCTCGTTTGTTTTCCGATTGGTGTAGGTTCAGGCATTTTCTTGGAAGAATTTGCCAGTGACAATCTATTTACCAAGATTGTTGAAATTAATATCAGCAACTTAGCCGCTGTTCCCTCAATCATCTACGGGATGCTGGGATTGTTCGTCTTTGCTCGTATCTTTGAACCGCTTACCGGAGGCCGCAGCATCATCTCAGGCGCGCTGACGCTGGCCCTTTTGATTTTGCCTGTGATCATCGTGGCTACGCGAGAGGCACTAAGGGCCGTTCCAGACAGTTTGCGCTTGGCCGGGATGGCTTTGGGATCGACGCGGTGGCAGACTGTACGCAGTCATGTGCTGCCCCAGGCTATCCCCGGCATTATGACCGGCACTATTTTGGCTCTATCCCGCGCCATTGGCGAAACCGCGCCCCTAATCGTAGTGGGTGCCGCTACCTTTGTGCCCTTTGCCCCGGAGTTCTCCCTGGACGGACTGAGATCTAGCTTTACCGCTATGCCCATTCAAATTTTTAGCTGGGTTGGACGGCCTCAAGATGGGTTTCATGCCATTGCGGCCTCAGCCATTATCGTGCTGATGCTTTTGCTGTTCGTCATGAATGGAACGGCTATCTGGCTGCGCAACAAGTTTCAAAGATCCCTTTAGTTCAGTGCGATCGCATCTTCCAAAATCCTGCCATTCATTTGTTCAGTAAGAGGCTGTTCCCTTATGCAATCTCAGCAATCTCCATCTTCTACCGCTGTGGAAACAGAACGTATCTTCCACGTGCAAGATACGGGCTACTACTACGGCTCTAACCTGGCGGTTCGCGGCGTCAATCTAGAGGTTCCGGGCAAAAAAATTACGGCGTTTATCGGCCCGTCTGGCTGTGGTAAGAGTACGGTGCTACGCTGCTTCAATCGCTTAAACGATCTGATTCCTAGCGCCCATATTAAAGGCCGCATCACCTATCGCGGCGTGGATATTTACGATAAGCGTATCGATCCGATTGAGCTGCGCCGTCGCATCGGCATGGTATTTCAAAAGCCCAATCCTTTCCCCAAATCTATCTATGACAACATTGCCTTTGGTGCCCGGATCAATGGCTACCAGGGCGACATGGATGAGCTGATTGAGCGATCGCTCAAAGGAGCCGCCCTGTGGGAGGAAGTGAAAGATAAGCTGCAGGATAGCGGCCTATCGCTTTCCGGCGGGCAGCAACAGCGGCTCTGTATTGCCCGGGCGATCGCCATTGAGCCAGAAGTCATTTTGATGGACGAACCTTGTTCAGCTTTAGACCCCATCTCCACGCTCAAAATAGAGGAGCTGATGCATGAGCTGAAGGAAAACTACACCATCATCATCGTCACCCACAACATGCAGCAGGCGTCTCGCGTCTCTGATAAGACAGCCTTCTTCAACGCTGAAGCGACTGATCAAGGCGGCAAAGTGGGCTACCTAGTTGAGTTTGACGATACCCAGAAAATCTTCAGCAATCCCCAGCAGGAGCAGACCCGCGATTACGTATCCGGTCGCTTCGGCTAGATTTACTCAAAGGCGTGTAACAACCTATAGAGGCGGGCAATGCCCGCCCTACCCTAACGGGGCACTTCTGTTCTCAAGCAACGACGGCATAGGCTGTATGAGGCTTAGGGACATTGCCTGCCTTATCGCTGCAAAAAGAGGAAAACACCTTGGAAGCAGCCGATTGTAAAGCCTAAAATGCCGCCTAGATTGACAATCGCCTGCAGCTCGTTGCGGACAATGCCCTGAATATTGGCTTCTAATTCTCGCGGTGAAGTGGCCATCACCCGTTCAATAATTACCTGGTCTATATCTAGAATGGGAATTGCCTGGGTGACGATTTTTTCTAAATCGCGCTCCAGGTATCGCTCCAAAATGATGGTGAGTTCTTCGCTAACCAGCCCCAGAGAGTTGCCGACAATGGGTGACTTTTGCAGACGGCCCAGCAGCTGAATCGCCAGTTCCTGCCAGTTAATCGACTCGCTCAGGCCCTGTAATAGCTCCGCCCCGTGGGTCTGGGCGTAGTCGCGCACCGTTTCTCTTAGAGTGTCGCGTAGCTGCCGTACGGTAGAAACGGGCAGGTTTTGCAGCGAGAAATTTTGCAGCCATTCCTTGAGGCGTCCCTGGACTCCTAGGGATTCAGTCAATTCAGCAATTCGCTTATTACTTGACTCCCGCTCATCTAGACAAAACGTGCGCAGCCGTACCAGCGAGTTCCGCAGGCCAAACAGGTTGGCAACGACCCAGTAGGTACCGCTGGTTTTCTCGCGGAAAGTTTCGTCAATGACTTGAATATTGCGATCGGTGAGAAAATCCACAATCAGTTGCCGAATCGCATCGGGCGGCAAAACGCCCTGCAGACCCCACTGGGAAAGCTGATTAGCCTGCTCGTCAGTGAGCTGAAATTCTAGCAGTACCTGATCAAAAATTTGGTTAAGCTGGGCTTCTAAAAAATTTTCCTGTCTAGCCCAAACTTTGAGTAAACGGGGTAGAGACTGGCCGAAGAGGTCTTTGAGAATATTGCCTAGAATCCGCGCTGTTTTATCCTGAGTTTCGGCCTGTACCTGGTCGAGGGCCATGCGCAAGAGCCAGTCGATAGCGCTTTGAATCCGCTCTGTCTGCAGCAGTCGCTTGGCTAGGGTTTGCAGCGCGTCCGGAGTTAGCAGCGATCCCATAATGGTATCGGCAATGCGCTTGGCGAGACGTTCCTGATTGCTGGGAATTAAGCCAGGGGTGAAAGGGAGCTGGCGACCAAACAGGTAAAGCGGTCGATAGGGCCGAAACAGCATCTTGATAGCGATGTCATTGGTAAAGTAACCAATGATCCCCCCGACTAAGGGCGGTCCAATAAGTAAAAATAAATCTGACCAGGTGAGCGTCATCGATCTGCGACTAAAACTCCCATCATGCCGCCAACAATGGGATAGTGGACAGCATGGCTAAATTCCGCCTGCAGTGCCGCTTCGACTTGCTCAGCACCGCTCAAGAAGCGATCAAGGCTAGGACTAATGTAAGCATACTCTGATGCTAAGCCATATTCCTCAGCAGTGGGAACAACAATCGTGCTGAGATACCATTGCTGAAACTGCTGCATCCAGCCGCTGCTGGGTTGATGAAAGTCTAAAATAGCCGCTGTGGCCCCCGGTTTGAGGACACGCTTTAGCTCCGCTAGGCTCGCTGGGATATCGACGACATTGCGTAGCCCGTAGCCCATTGTAGCCCCATCAAAATAGGCGTCGGCAAACGGTAGCGCTAGTGCATCTGCTTCGACCCATTCAATCGACAGCAGCGGCCAAGCTTTTTGCGATCGCTGTTGAGCCACTGCCAACTGAGCGGCAGCAAAGTCAACCCCATAAACCTGTCCGCTGGGGCCAGTCCGCCGTCCTAAAAGCAGGGCCAAGTCGCCACTGCCGCAGCACAGGTCTAAACAGGTGTCTCCCGGCTGGACACGGCTCCAGTCTACTGCCATCTGTTTCCAAACCCGGTGCAGCCCTAGACTGAGCTGCTGGTTGAAAGCGTCATAAACAGGAGCAATGCGATTGAACAAGTCGCGAATCTGAGCAGCATTGCCAAGATAGTCAGAGGCAGCAGGATGATCCATAGGGCGAGGTAGGCGGGGCTGTGAAGATCATCCTGACATACTCCCTGACCGAAGGAAATAACTCGACTAGGCTAAACTTTTCAGCGCCAGTCCTACCTGACGGGCTACCGCCTCCAGCCAGGCGATCGCCTCGATTGAAGAAATCTGCGAAGGCGACCACTCTAAGCCAATCAGAGCAACGAGTTCTTTCTGGTAGAGGGCAGGCAGCACCACCTGAGTCTGAGTTTCTGAGGTCTGCTGCTGTAGCGCCTTTTCGGCGATCGCCGTTTGGATCAGCGTTTCAGAGAGGTTGATTGCCCCGTCGCTCTCCTGCTGACCGATAGACTGGGCTGCTAGCAGCATTACCTGACAGCCATTTGCCTCTAGAGCCTGCCGTAGGGACTGAGCCAGGGGCTTGAGGATTGCCGCCGAGGTTTCAATTTTATTCACCAGTTCCAAAATATTCAGCATGAGCTGAGTTTGCTGGCGAGACTCTAGCAGCTCTTGATTGCGCTGCCGCATTAGCTCATAGGTTTCAGCCGCCCGGTACACGACATCTTTCAGCTCTTCGGGATCCCAAGGCTTCGTGATGTAGCGATAAACCTGTCCGGCGTTGATGGCTTCCACCAAATCCTCCACATCGGTAAACCCGGTGAGGATGATGCGCATCGTATCGGGAAAGTTAGAGACGGTTTTGCTGAGAAACTCGGTTCCCTTCATCTCCGGCATCCGCTGATCGGAAATGATCACAGCAACTTCACCACAGTCTGAGAGCAATCCGAGGGCCTCCTGGCCGCTTTCTGCCCTCAGCACCTGAAAGCTGCGACGAAAGGTGCGATAAAGCAGATCTAGGTTGTCAGGCTCGTCATCAACTACCAGCATTCGGGGCTTTGACGCTGAGCGTGGCTGGGTTGCGGAAGTCTCTGCAATCATCATTTTTTGACCTTGGGGTAAGCCAAGAAGCATTTGTCCTTCAGTTTTCCCAATCTGCGCCCAGCGAACAACAGTTTTTGGTAAAAGATTTAAACCTGACTCAGCTCCACCACCTTGCTCTGGGATTACGTCCAAACAAAGCGCTGCCACCAGCAGCACTAAGCCAAGATCGCGGCGACAATGCCCCCATTTTTGCTGGCTGCTATGACTCTTTCGGTTTTGGCTTATAGGTCGAGGCGACCTGCAACTCTTTGAGCTGCTGGTTATCCACCTTGGACGGAGCATCTGTGAGTAGGCAGCGGGCCTGCTGGGTCTTAGGAAAGGCGATCGCGTCGCGAATCGAGTCTTCTCCAGCCAGCAGCATCACGAGGCGATCGAGACCGTAGGCAATGCCGCCGTGGGGCGGTGTACCGTACTCAAACGCCTCTAGCAGGAAGCCAAACTTATCGTATGTTTCCGCTTCCGACAGGCCAATTGCCTCAAACACCTGCTGCTGCAGATCCGGCTGGTAGATTCGCAGGCTACCGCCGCCCACCTCATAGCCGTTGTAGACCAAATCGTAAGCCTGTGCCCGCGCCGTTTTTAAATCGGCTGCATCTTCCGGGTAGGGAGCAGTGAAGGGGTGGTGCAGCGCCTCTAAGCGCTTTTCATCGGCGTTCCACTCAAACATGGGAAACTCCGTCACCCACAGCAGATTAATCTGGTCAGCGGGGATAAGCTGCATTTCCTGCGCGATCGCCTGTCGCAGCCGGTCCAGCGTTGGATTTACCACCTCTACCGCATCAGCACAGAACAGCAGCAGGTGTCCGTCCTGAGCGCCGGTGCGCTCTAGAATCTGCTGCTTGCGCTCAGCCGTGAGATTGTCTTTGATTGCGCCAATGGTGTCAATATCGCCACCGCGCACGCGAATGTAGGCCAATCCCTTAGCCCCAGCCTCAGCCGCAATCTTAAACAGGTCGCCCCCCGGCTTGATCCGCACGTTGGAAATCGTGTCATTGCCGTTGGGAATGGGCAGCACTTTCACCAAGCCGCCGTTTTTCACTGCGCCAGAGAAGACTTTAAACCCGGAATCAGCCACCAAATCAGAGACGTCAACCAGCTCTAACCCGTAGCGGGTATCGGGCTTATCCGTCCCATAGCGATCCATCGCCTCGGCGTAGGCGAGGCGCGGAAAAGGCTGAGACACTTCAATGCCTTTGACCGTTTTGAGAATGTGGCAGACTAACCGCTCATTCAGCTCTAGAATTTCTGCCTGACTCATGAAGCTCATCTCCATGTCAAGCTGGGTGAACTCCGGCTGGCGATCGGCCCGCAGGTCTTCGTCTCGGAAGCAGCGGGCAATTTGATAGTAGCGATCGACCCCTGAAACCATCAGCAGTTGCTTAAAGAGCTGAGGTGACTGGGGCAGGGCGTACCACTCGCTAGGGTTGACCCGTGAGGGAACTAGGTAATCCCGTGCTCCCTCCGGCGTCGATCGCGTCAGAATCGGCGTCTCAACTTCAATGAAGCCTTCCTGATCTTCCAAAAAGCGGCGAATTGCCTGGTTCACCTGATGGCGCAGCTGTAGGTTTTGGCTCATGCGCTCTCGCCGCAAATCGAGATAGCGATAGCGCAGCCGCAGTTCTTCCCGCACAGGCTCCTGATCGGTGGTGGAAACCTGGAAGGGCATCTGCTTGCGCACTTCGTTCAGCAGCTCAATTTGATCGGCGTAGATCTCAACCTGTCCGGTGGGGAGCTTGGGGTTGAGGGACTCTGGCGGTCGCTGGCTTACCCGGCCCACCACCTTGACTACATACTCATTGCGAAGCTGATCGGCTAAGGAATAGGAGTCAGGCGTACGCTCCGGATCGCTGACAATCTGCACAATGCCGCTGCGATCGCGCAGGTCTAGAAAAATGACGCCCCCATGATCGCGGCGACGATCGACCCAACCGAACAGAGTGACGGTTTCTCCTATGTGTTCTGCTCGCAGATGACCGCAATAGTGGGTTCGCATGGCGCTGACTGGCTTCGCTAAAATATCAAAACTTTTTCATTATGGCAGCATTGCTTAACCGTTCAAAATGTTTTTTAGGGTGTCTGCCAGGTGGCAACACCCTTAGCAATTTATTGCCTAGATTCAGCCGCGACGGAGCTATTTGCCTGCGACATAACAACAGGCAAAGCCCTGCTAGAACCCGCGATCGCTACTGAAACCAAGTTTGGCTAAGCAGTCCCGGCTCAGCAGTTTCGTCTTGGGGATGGGGCAGGCAGGGACGCTCTAGCAGTTCTGAGAGCATAGAGGCGGGCTGGCGGTTGTGGGGCCAAGCGAAGGCATGGCGGAAGGCGGCTTCTTGACAAGCCTGCAGGCCGTCAAAGCCAATCACGTCCTGGGTTAAAAGGGTTTCGTACTCAAAAGGCAGCCGCACGTTGTGTAAACCGGCGTTGTCTGTGCAGATGGCAATGTCTACCCCGGCATCAAAGCAGCGATCAAATACGGGCTTGAGCTGGCGAATCTCTTGCAGGGTGCCTGTCTTTAAATAAGTCGTGGGGCAAATTTCCAAACATTGTCCCCGTGCCGCTACTTCCGGCAGTAGCTCCGGGTGCCGTAGCGGAATCTGAATGCCGTGGCCAATCCGCATCAGGTAGGGCAGCAGCTCCGGGTAGCAGCCATCGGCGGTTTCATAGAGATGGCCGGTCGTCTTAATGCCTAAAGACTGCGCATGGGCATAAAGACCGATGATTTCCTCTAGGCGATCGCGGTATTGAGCGTCTCCGCCGGCTAGGTCAACGGCACAAATGTAGTCAGGATATTGGGCTGCCAAATCGACAATGGCGCGGTTCACCTCATAGGGCAGCTTGGAGTGCATACAGAGAATCTGCCGCGTCACCACCGGATACTCCGTCTGCTGGCTAGCGCGGCCCACGGTTTCCACAATCTCCGCCATCTTTTCAATCCGCTGAGACTGAGGTAGATGCTCCGGCGTCCGCAGATAGGGCGTATAGCGCAGCTCCAAATAGGCTAAATTCTCAAAAATATAGGCCCCGCGAATCAGCCGATAAATAAAGTAGGGCAGCGCCTCTTGAGTCTGAACGCTTTCCACCAGCGTGTGCAGCTCCAAATATTCTTCTAAGGTCTTACGGGGACGGGTGTAAAAGTGCTCAAACTCGTCGTACCCGCCAAAGCGCCCCGAAATATCAGGCCGATTGCGCTGGAAATAGCGCCAGAGAATGCGGGGTACCACCGAACCGCCCAGGTGACGGTGTAGCTCAGCATAAAGTGTCATAAGATCACCTCGGTAAAAGTCAGAATAAAGTTAAAAAATATAAAGAGTAATTTATCTGTTGTAGCGTAAATCTGGCTGCTTGGCGGCAGATCTGGCCTAATTTCTTAAGCCTCAGACTTCAGCTGCGATCGCCTGGCAACGTCAAAAAAATAAGTTGACGAAGATCACTTCCACTACCGATAATGGTGATTTGTGTGAACGCTAGCTCCTTAAAATCTCTTGGCAAACGTTATCGTGATCGGCGCCCAGTGGGGCGATGAGGGCAAAGGCAAAATTACTGACCTACTCAGCAATTCGGCGGATGTCGTGGTGCGCTACCAGGGCGGCGTCAACGCCGGCCATACCGTTGTAGTTAAAGATCAGACCTTTAAGCTACACCTGACGCCCTCTGGCATTCTGTATCCAGAAACTCAGTGCGTGATTGGCAGTGGCACCGTCATTGATCCTAAGGCGCTGATTGCCGAGCTGGACAAGCTAGAGCAGCTTGGCATCTCGACGAAAAACCTATTTATTTCTGAAACTGCCCACGTCACGATGCCGTACCATCGGCTGTTAGATCAGGCGGCGGAAGAGAGCCGGGGAAATCAGAAAATTGGCACTACTAAGCGGGGCATCGGCCCTACCTATGCCGACAAGTCTGAGCGCACGGGCCTGCGCGTGATTGATCTGATGGATGCTGCTTCTTTTCGGGAGCAGCTAGAGTGGACGATCAACTATAAAAACATTGTTTTAGAAAAGCTCTACAATTTGCCGCCTTTAGATCCACAGGCCGTTTTTGACGAATATGTCCAGTATGCTGAGCGGCTGCGACCTCATGTGGTTGATAGCTCTCTGCTGATTTACAACGCCATTCAAAAGCGCAAGAACATCTTGTTTGAAGGGGCGCAGGGAACGCTGCTGGATCTCGATCACGGCACTTATCCCTACGTGACTTCCTCTAATCCGGTGGCGGGTGGAGCCTGCATTGGTTCCGGCGTGGGGCCAACCATGATCGATCGCGTTATTGGCGTCGCTAAAGCCTACACAACACGGGTGGGAGAAGGGCCTTTTCCTACGGAGCTGCACGGCGAGATGGGACAGATCCTCTGCGATCGCGGCGCGGAGTTTGGCACCACCACCGGGCGCAAGCGGCGCTGCGGTTGGTTTGATGCCGTAATTGGTCGCTACGCAGTGCGGATTAATGGCCTAGACTGTCTGGCGATTACCAAGCTTGATGTGCTAGATGAGCTAGACGAAATTCAGGTCTGCGTCGCCTATGAGATTGACGGACAGCAGCGCCGCGATTTTCCGGTCAGTGCCCGTCAGCTCGCCCAGTCCCAGCCCGTTTACAAAACCCTACCGGGATGGAAGCAGTCAACAGCCAACTGCCGCTCTTTAGAGGATTTGCCCCAGCAGGCACTGGCCTATCTCAAGTTTTTGGCAGAGCTTATGGAAGTGCCTATTGCCATTGTGTCTTTGGGAGCTAGCCGCGATCAGACCATTATTGTGGAAGATCCGATTCACGGCCCCAAACGAGCGCTGCTGTTTGAAAATGGTACGCCCCAGGTGGCTTAGGCGATCGCCTTTGATTCGCCAACCGATTCAACTTTGTTTACCACTTCTCTAAAAAACGCGAGTAATTCTCATGGATGATCTGTCAATTCAATGCCAACAGCGCGACTTTTCGCAAAAGCCTAAGGCGATTCGGCGGGAAGGCCGTTTACCTGCCGTCCTCTATGGTCACAAGGGGGCTGAATCTGTAGCCCTCACCGTAGATGCTAAAGAAGCAGAGACGCTGCTGCGCTACGCCGCTGTCAATAACACGTTGGTAACGGTCAAGGTACCCGATATTTCCTGGAGTGGCAAAGCCCTGCTGCGCGAGGTGCAGACTCATCCTTGGAAAAATATCGTTAATCACATCAGCTTCTTCTCGATCGCGGCCCAGGATGAAGTAGAAGTTGTGGTGCCCCTCAGCTACACGGGTGAAGCCGCAGGTGTGATCCAAGATGGCGGTACCCTAGATACCCTAATCAACGATCTGGCCATCAAGTGCCCGCCTGACTCAATTCCTGAAACCATTGAGATTGACGTTTCTGGTCTAAATGTGGGCGATATTCTCCGGGTGGGCGATCTGGTTCTGCCCAAGGGCGTAACGGCGGTCGCTGATCCAGAAAAATCAGTCGTCACGGTGCTAGCGCCGACCGTGAGCGAAGAACCCGCCGAAGAACCTGATTTGGTTGATTTGGCTCTCAACCCTGAGGCTGCTACAGCCGATGCTGAGAGTGAAGCCGAGGATGAAGCTGCCAGCCCCGAAGCGTAGGCGCTAGCTTCTCTGCTAGGCTAACGAGCTAGGCCAGGGACGTATCCCTGGCTTTTTGTTTAGCTTCCTATTCGAGTTTCTGTCCTCCAAGGAGGACGATTGAGTTTGTATTAGACGCTTAGACACGCGCCCCTAAATTTTTATGGTTGATGCTGCCTTGCCGCCGCTGATTCAGCAAATGATGCAGCCGGAGTTCTATTCTCATCCGGTGTCAGAGACGATTGAGCTGATTCAGACCCATGTTTCCTACGTGCTGCTGACGGGGGAGTTTGCCTACAAGCTGAAAAAGCCCGTTGACTTTGGCTTTTTAGACTATTCAACCCTGGAAAAACGTCAGCATTTTTGTCACGAAGAACTGCGGCTGAATCGACGGGCGGCTGCGCCTATTTATTTAGAAGTGATGGCAATTGCGCAGGCGGGCGATCGCTTTTACTTGGCTGAGGGGGAAGACGCGGCGGTTGAATACGCCGTCAAGATGCGGCAGTTTCCTCAATCGGCGCTGCTCAGCCATCTGTTTGAGCAGGGGGAGCTGACGGTAGAGCTGCTGCAGCGGCTAGCAGAGACAATCGCTGAATTTCACGCTGAGGCCAAAACCGATGCGCATATCCGCAGCTTTGGTGAAATTGCTCAGATTCGCGCCTCCATCGACGAGAACTACGCGCAGACCCAAGGCTTCATCGGCGGGCCGCAGACGCAGACCCAGTTTGAACAAACTAAAGCCTACACCGATCGCTTTTTTGCGCAAGAGCAGGCCCTATTTCAGCAGCGAATTGAGCAGGATCGTATCCGCGCCTGCCACGGCGATTTGCATTTGAACAATATTTGTCTCTGGCAAGACCAGCTCTATCTGTTTGACTGCATTGAGTTCAATGAGCCATTTCGCTTTGTCGATGTCATGTTCGACATTGCCTACATCGTCATGGACTTAGAAGCGGGCGATCGCCCAGATTTGCGCACTGCTTTCCTTAATCACTACGCCGAGCAGACGGGAGACTGGGCAGGGCTGGAGATTTTGCCACTCTACGTCAGCCGTCAGTCTTATGTGCGGGCTAAAGTCACGTCGTTTTTGCTGAACGATCCTTCCGTCTCAGCGGCTGAGAAAACCAAAGCCAGTCAAAAAGCGGCTCCTTACTATCGCTTAGCCTGGCAGTATGCCCAGCCCCAGCAGGGGCGGATCTTCGTGATGTCAGGACTCTCTGGCTCCGGCAAAACCACAGCGGCGCGACAGCTAGCCCAGCAAACCGGAGCGGTGCATCTGCGCTCAGACGCGGTGCGCAAGCACTTAGCGGGTGTTCCCCTGACAGAGCGAGGCGGTGACGAAATATACACTGCCGAAATGAGCCAGAAAACCTACAATCGCCTGCTAGATCTGGGAATACGCTTAGCCCAGCGGGGCTACCCGGTCATTTTGGATGCTAAATACGACCGGCAAGAGCGGCGACAAAGCGTGATTGCTCAGGCTGAGGCCAAGCAGATACCGCTGCAAATTCTGTACTGCGATACTCCCAAAGCCATAATGCAGCAGCGCCTACAGCAGCGCACAAATGACATTGCCGATGCTACCTCTGATATTTTGGCTCAGCAGTCAATGGAGCCTTTTGGCCCCGCCGAGCAGCCCTATGTGAAGACTATTGACACCACTCAGGATCTGACGCCTCAGCTCCGAGCGATCGCCTAGACTAGGCAAAAGAGCGGCACTGATGTTTAATCATGCCTGTCGAGGTCTTAGGTTTCGGAGCGTGCCATGGTTGATAAGGCCATTCCAGCGGGACTGAAAATCTGGCTAGCTTTTCTGCTGGCGCTGCTGGTCGTGGGGTATGACGTCATCCCCAGTATTTTGTTTGGGGCGGTCGGTGGCGTGGCGGGCGGCATTCTGTCTGCCTGGTGGCAAACCCCTGGCGGCGTCCCCGCTCCCGATAGCGAGAATCCGCTGCGACGAGTGCAGCGACGGCTCAAGGAGCGATCTAGTCGCTTACGTCTACCCTTTGGGCAGCAAGACCTGCAGCGCAGCCAGCGTCCTCGTCGCCGGGCCCGCCGCACTCGCTAATGTTTATCTTTCTCTCCAAGCTGCTGCCGCTGTTTGTCTATCCGCTGGGACTGGCCTGTCTGCTGCTGTTAGCGGCTTTGGTTGTCATTTGGCGGCGTCCCCGCTGGGCGGCAGGGGCGATCGCTGTTGCTCTGCTCTTGCTGCTGCTAGGCGGCAATCGCTGGGTGACAGATAGCTTGGTGCGATCGCTGGAGTGGCGCTATTTGCCAGTGGCAGAGCTGCCGGTAGCTCAGGCAATTGTGGTGCTGGGGGGCAGCGTCTATCCGGCCACGCCGCCGCGCCCCTGGGTGGAGGTGTCAGAGGCGGGCGACCGGGTGATCTATGGCGCTAGACTTTTTTTAGCGGGCAAAGCGCCGGTGCTAATTCTCAGCGGTGGGCGGATTGACTGGAAAGACGGCGGCCCACCAGAGTCAGCGGATATGGCGCAGTTGGCTAGAGCGCTAGGGGTCCCGAATGAGGCCATTTTTGAAGACCCTACTTCGCTCAACACCTATGAAAATGCGGTGAATGTGAAACGGATTTTGCAGGCCCAGCAGATTAAGCAGATTCTGCTGGTGACGTCGGCAATTCATATGCCGCGATCGCTGCTGATTTTTCAAAAGCAGGGGATTGCGGTAATTCCAGCGCCGGTGGATTTTCGGGTGACAGAGCGAACCCTGCAGGAAGCCAACGCCACGCCCCAGGGCAAAGTTCTCGGCCTTATTCCTGATGCTGGGCAGCTTGAACATTTCACCCGCGCTTTGAAAGAATATATCGGTATTGGCGTCTATTGGCTTAAAGGTTGGCTCTAATCTCATGCTCGATCCTGTTTCTACGCCCAATTCAGCAGAAGTCCGATTTGATAAGACCTTTGAGCTACAGCAAGTGGCGCAGGAGTTTCGCTATGAGGTGGCCCACCGGGAAGCTCTAGAAGCTTACTGCCAGTGGTATTACGAAACGGCGGCTGCACATCAGCGCGAGCTGGCGTCCATGCAGCGAGATGTTGACTTTTTTGGCCTCTTTTGGCGGCGCCGGGGTAGCAAGTGATAGTTGGGCCTAGCGATAGAATGACTTTATGCCATTGAACGAAATGGAAGAGTCCTGAGCGGCGATCGCTATCCGTTGCCAGATCGACCTCCTTGGCTATGAGGCAAGTCAGAAATGACCACCACGCTACGCATCCAAACCGAAACAACCCCTCTAATTCGGACTGTACATATTTATCGACCGGGTCAACCGCCTCAAGCGCTGGAAAATCCTGAGCAGGTCAGCGGTGAACCGGAACTATCTGGCTTTAGTTTGCTGCTGGCGAAGATTTGGTGATTGGGCCTATTCAGGTATGCGCAATCGCATTGTTCATGCTTATTTTGAAATTGATTTAGAATTTCGAAGCTAATGCTCCCAAAATTGTTGTTGCAAAAAAAATGTTGAAGCAATAATGCGTCGTGACCACCTTACAAGATCGGCGATTGCGCTAAATTCGCCTAACAATCGTTCTAATTAAGAGCCTTATGAGCCTTTTACCAGTCGAGATTTCAAAAACGGAAATAGCTAATTTTTGCCAGCGGCACCGAATTGCTAAGCTATCTATTTTTGGCTCAGTCCTACGTGAAGACTTTAGTCCAGAGAGTGATATTGATTTCCTGGTAGAGTTTCAGCCTCAGACAAAGGTTAGCTATTTGGATATAGCTGGAATGGAAGAGGAGTTGGCAGCGATCGTGGGACGTACAGTTGACTTGAGAACGCCAGCAGAGCTGAGTCGATATTTCCGGCAAGATGTTTTAGATATCGCTATGGTTCAGTATGTCCAAAGTTGATGATACAACTTGGCTACGCCACATGCTGGAGGCTGCACAAGAAGCCAACGAATTTTCCCAGGGCAAAACTAGACAAGATTTGGATTCAGATCGAATATTGTCTTTAGCATTGGTTAGATTGTTAGAGATTATAGGCGAAGCGGCTTCCAAAGTCTCTCAAGAACGGCAAAAGCAAATTCCAGAGATACCTTGGAGGAAAATGATAGGTATGCGCAATCGCATTGTTCATGCTTATTTTGAAATCGATTTAGACATTTTGTGGGATACGATAACCTATGATTTACACGAACTTATCCCTATTCTTAAAAAATATCTAACTAATTAGAATCGCGGGCTGCAAGTCAACCAAAGCAATTGCTATTCTCAACAGAAAAAACGATGCATCATGATGGCTCTTATAAAATAGGCGATTGTGCTGCAAAATTAGCGATCGCGCTATTTTTTTAGCTCGCCATTACTTCTTCAATCTCATCTGTTGAAAAATCAAAAATTTTGCCAACTTGCTTGATAAGAAGCTTTTCAGCAATGTGAAATTCTCCGTCTCGTTTAGCGAGGGCTACCATATCAACCAAAAGACTTATTTTCTCATCTGGCGAATTTGTAAATTCAGAATAATCAATTTTGAATTTGGTTTTACCTGTGATAGCCTCAATCAAGTCCATTTTGATGTGATCATTGATTTCAGCACCTTCGACAATTAAGCCGATGTATTCTTGCTCTTCTGATTCAATCTGACCATCAATCATCATCAGATTAATTAGAGACTGAATTTTTAGAATATCTAGTTTTTCTTCAAGACTTTGCTCGGCATCTTCAATTATTTGGGATGTATCTTGTAGCTTTGAAGCTTCAGTTTCCAAAAACTCCTCAGGATCTTCCGAGGATATCGTGATTTCTTTTTCAAAAATGATTGTGGCTTGTTTGCCAATAGTTCGTGTAGATAAGTTTGACCAAGCCGCCATTGCAGCAGCACCCGCGACTGGCACATATTTACTCACCATTGACCGGAGCATACGCTGCGTCACTTTTCCAGCTAAAAGCTGAACAGCTTTCTGCAAAAATCTAAGAGATGCTCTTTTTACAAGGACTTTGCTACCTTGAACCGTGAGCAAGCCTAAAGCACCTGAGCCAATAGCTGTGCTGAATACACCTGCGAGTAGTTCTTTAGTTAAAACTTGCTTTTTTCCATATGCTGTGCCGATATCGTAAATCATTTCAATCTGATTGCGAATCACGAAGCCAATTTCAGGAACAGCAGCCAGCATACCTAACGGACCTGGTACTAAGCCTGCTCCTCCTGAAATTAGAGCATTTTTACTAGCGTAAGTTTGAATGATTGCTTTAATACTATCTTGATTAGGAATTTTATCTTGATGTTCTGCATAATACTTGCTTCGATCCTCAATCACTGAATCGAAGAATCCCATCATCTTTTCTGCTAGCTGCTCTTGAATAGCTTCAGTCTTTGCATTGATTGAACTCTCTTTATTGCTTTGGCGGGAAAAAATGCTCATGCTAGCCTCAACAGATCTATAAATTTCACCTATATTTCCCAGTACGGAAGCTTAATCAGCATTTTCTCTAAGCTAGAGTATAAAGACTGTATGAAGTAGCTGCTACTTATACTTGCTAATTGTATGAAATCAGCAAGTTTGTACTACTTCTGCACCTGAACAATATCAAATGAATCACGATTCCCAATGCGGTAGAACAGAAAATCTGAGTCAAGCGTAAGGATTTTACGAAAATTTGTTCTTTCAGCCACTAAAACCAATGAAGCATCAGCCAAGTCCATTGGTCGATCTTTATACTGCTCCATCAGCGCCAACAAACGACGATAATCCTGCTGCTGAATCTCATAAATAAATAGCAGCTTGTCTAAAAGTAGCTGCCCTAGCTGCTTTTGCATCATCCATCCGCCGCGATGAAGAGCTAAATACATTGCTTCTGTGAAACAAGACCAGGTTGTTAACAAAGGAGAGGAAAGCTGAATCACTTTACCTCGGTATACTTTATGTTGAGGCTGAGTACGATCCACTAAGCAAAGCAGGACGCCAGCATCGCAAAGAATCACAGCTCAAGACCCTGCTGTTGATACTTGACTAATAAATGCTGCTGATAGTTAGTGGTCGAGCTAGTTGACGCAGCCTCTATGCAATCAACCGACTCAAACCATCTCGTCCATGTGCCAGTCAAGTCATCTGTTGGCTCATCAATAACAGTATTAGGTTGCTGTCGAGAGACTAAAAAATCAATAAAGTCACTGACCTGTTGTAATAGTGACTCAGGTAGCCGCTGCAATTTAGCGATCGCCGTTTCTCGAATTGTCATAATTCTGTAGTGCCTACAATAAAGACTACTTCTTATCTTTTACACCTGGTTGCGAAATCTTATTTTTTTTAACAGTTCAGATCTGAATTTTAACAGATATCAAACTGCAGTTTTTCTCAGCCATTTCTGTCAAAGTTGGTGATTTGATTGAAGTCAAGTTGTTATGCCAAGTCCACGATCGCGTCGTTTGCATAAGTCTTGAAACTTGAAATGATTGCTTTCTCTCTTAATTCAAAATCTGATTGCCACTGTGTTGACGCGATCGCCCAAATACGGTAATGTCTCTAGCTAATGCAGAAATGCGCATCTTTCGTAGCTTCTGCATGACTTGTCCAAAAACTAGCTGCGCGGCCCGAAGTTGGTGACACAACTCCGAACCGCTAACCCACCAGACTGAACAGACCAGTCGGCAGGCTGAGAGGCATTTTAGCAGTTTCCTTAGCCGCCCTGACTCGCTTTGCGCTGGTTTGGGGCGGCTTGTTTTTGGGTTTGTTAGCTCGCTGCGGCGCTCTAGACAGATTTTTTCTCGTTGGGGCGATCGCAGCGGGCAATTTCTGCCCACCCAAAAAATAGGAAAACTCATGCTGCAACAGTCTGCTAGCATTCAGACCGCTCTTACTGAGTCAACGCTGGCCGCCAGCGCCAAACCCCGGCCCATTCGCCATATCCTCATCGGCCCGCCGCCCCTAGTCAAGCGCACCATCCATCAGCTCCACCAGGCCCGCTACGCTGAAACCTTCCGCTGGACGCACCCAATTGATATTCCCGACAACCGCGCTATCCTCACCACTGAACCCGACGAAGTGATGAGCCTGCTCGTCAAGCTAGTGCGCCTGGAATAGCCGTCGCCAACTCAGGTTCCCCAAGCGCTCATTGGGGAACCCCGATGGGGACATGCCCCAGGCGATCGCCCAGATAAACACCTGCAAACTCAGGTTAGAACGGTTTTCTCTAGAACTTCATCTCCAATTTCTAGTCAATTCTCAAGCAAAGCGCTAATTTCGGTAAATCGCCGCCGTAAGGCAAAGAATTGTCTGAATATTCCGGTGGATTTGCGCAGTTTAGATTGTGGCAACTCTAAAGCTGGTCTATATTACAAACAATTCATCCTTTCCCAAGTTGTCAACGATAGGCGTTTTTCTATATGGGTCGGTTGTTCGATTCAAACTTGCTTCAGCCCCTATCTCGTCGAACGGTGCTCAAGCTCTTTGGTGTCGGGGCTGCTGGAAGTGCATTAGGATACACCCGCCTAGCCAAGCCCCAACCGACCGTTCATCAAAAAGATGCCCTCTCCCTGCCGCATCAGGTGGATCGGCCCGTAAAAGCGGTGGTGGTCGGCGGCGGACTGGCCGGACTGGCGGCGGCTTACGAGCTGAGCCAGCGCGGCGTGGCGGTGACGCTGCTAGAGCGATCGCCCCAGTTGGGCGGCAAGATTGCTAGTTGGGCCATCGAAGTAGACGGTGAGCCGCTGATGATGGAGCACGGCTTTCACGGCTTTTTTCCCCAGTATTACAACCTGTTTAGTCTCGTAGATGAGCTGAGCATTCCGCAGAATTTTAAGTCCCTCAATTTCTATTCAGTCGTCTATAAAGAACGCTATCAGCCAGAAGTTTTCCGCCCCAGCCATTCCGCTTTTCCTTGGAATATTGTCGATTTGGCCGTCTCTTCGCCCAACCGACTCAAATGGGGCATTAATCTGGCCAAAATCAAACACTTAGAGGTTTTTCGAGAAATTACCGGGTTTCGGGTACCGCAGAGCTTCAATCGTCTTGACGATATTTCCGTAGCCGAATGGGTAGACAAGGATTTTCCGCGCGGGCTGTACGATCTGTATTTCCTGCCCTTCGCCAAATCTAGCCTGAATGCGCCAGACGCCATGAGTGCGGGTGAGCTAATGCAGTTCTTCCACTTTTACTTTTTTGGCAATCCGGAAGGGCTGGCTTTTAACGGCACCTGCCAGGACATGGGCCGCAGCCTAGTAGAGCCAATCGCTGCATCAATTCAGGCCAACGGTGGGCGTATTGTCACAGAGGCAACTGTCAGTCGGCTGAGCTGGCAGGACGGAGCGCTGACGGGGTTGACCTTTCAGCAGGGCGATCGCAACAGCAGCAGTGTACCGTTTTGGGTCGAGCGCAATCCGCTGCTCAGCAGTGAGCAGATGGAATACTACGGCGCGGGCGATCGCCTATTTGCGCGCAAACCCGGCAGCGATCGCGCCCTGTCTCTCACCTGCACGCATCAGGGCTGTAGCGTGCATCAGGAGGTTGCAGAAACAGACACCGGGTTCTACTGCCCCTGTCACGGCGCCGCTTATGACAGTGATGGCGAAGTGGTTAATGGCCCAGCCCAGCGGCATCTAGCTCAGTTTCGGGTGCTGGAAAGCGCAGACGAGCAGGTGCAGTTGGTGGCGATCGCCCAGGATCCTGACACGCTGACGGAAGAGGCCCTAGAGGCTGACTATTATATTTTGGCAGCGGACGTGCCGGGGATTAAGCAGCTCTTTTCTCTGTCTGAGGGTACGCCCCACAGCACAGTCACGGCTCAGGTCGCGGAACTGGCAGTAGCCGATCCCTTTGCTGTGGGTCGCTTCTGGTTCGATCGCGATTTTGACTGGGAGCATAGCTGGTTCACCTCCCTCTCCGGCTACCGCCTCACCGACAGCATCACCCTCTACCACCGCATTCAGGAAGACTACATCGCTTGGGCTAACAAAACCGGCGGCAGCGTCGTGGAGCTGCACGCCTACTGCTACAAAGAAAAAGAGTTTCCTACCCAGCAAGAGCTGCTCAACACCTTCCAGGCCGAACTGTTTGAAATCGTGCCGGTGCTGAAAGAGGCTAAAATGCTGCACCGCCAGCTCGTCAACCAAAAGAATTTTGCCGGATTCCCCCCCGGCAGCTATCCCAATCGCCCTGAAACTGCTACCGCCGCAGGCAATCTGCTGTTTGCAGGCGACTGGGTGAAAATGCCTTTCCCCTGCGGTTTGATGGAGCGGGCTGTCAGCAGCGGTCTACTGGCGGCTAATGCGGTCTGTCAAAAAGAAGGACTCCAGCGCCGCCCGCTGATGTCTGTCAACCCCGAAGGCATGTTGAAAATCTAAGGTCGAGCCGATGGACGCCATGCAGTTAGCCCCCCAAACCTCAGAAAACGGCCAGAGCGCGATCGCTGAGATTCGCCAGCTCGGCATCAACCTCAATCACTGGTATGCCGTCGCCCGCAGCAGTGAGCTAAAAGATCAGCCCCTAGCCGTCACCCTCTGGCAGCAGGCAGTTGTGCTCTACCGTGATGCCACCGGGCAGGTGCAGGCCCTCGAAGATCGCTGCCCCCACCGCCAGGTAAAGCTGAGTCACGGGCAGGTGGTTGATGGCGATTTGGAATGTGCCTATCATGGCTGGCGCTTCGGCAATGCGGGCACCTGCACTCATGTGCCCTATCTAGCCGAGAATCAAAAGCTGCCTACCTGTCAGATTCGCACTTATCCGGTGCGAGAAGAGAACGGCTTTATTTGGATATTCCCCGGTGAGGCCGCAGCCCAGAACACGAAAGTTCCTCTATCCCTGCCGGAGTGGGAGCATCTCAACTACATCGCCACCGTTTCCATCATTGAGGCTGAGGCCCACTATTCTTTCCTGATTGAGAACCTGATGGACATGTACCACGGCCACCTGCACGACAGCTATCAGGCATGGGCCGATCCGGTTTTGCAAGGCTTGGAAGAGACAGATGAGGCGGTTCACGCCCACTACGAAGCCCAGAGCTATTACAAAATTGACAAAATCTGGTCGGTGTCTCAGCTCTTTTTTCCAGCCCTGCGGCGGCTGCATCCCGAACCGCTCGATGTCAGCTACCTCTATCCCAACTGGCGCTCAACCCTGGGCCAGGATTTCGTCATTTGCTGCCTCTTTTGCCCCCAGGGACCGACCCGCACCCGCGCTTTTTTGATTCACTTCACCTCGCTCAATGCTTTTCACCGGCTGCATAAGCTGCCTGTGTGGTTCCGCCGCTGGGTGCGAGACAGTCTCTTTGGCTCAGCTCAGAAGCTGCTGGACGGCCTAGTGGAGCAGGACGTGGTGATGATTGAGGAGGAACAGCAGGCTTACTTGCAGAATCCGCGGCGGCGGGGGCCAGAGCTGAACCGGGCCTTGATCAGCGTGCAGCGCTTAATTCAGCAGCAGGCGCAGCGAGGACGGATGGAACAGGTTGCTTCAGGCAATACTACCGAAGCTTGAAGTCAGCCCTCAAACTGCTGAGCGTAAAAGCTGGCGTAACGCCCACCTTTTTCCAGTAGCTCTGTGTGCGTTCCCGACTCTACAATTCGGCCTTTTTCTAAAAACAAAATCGTGTCGGCTCGGCGCACCGTGCTGAGGCGGTGGGCAATGATAAAAACGGTGCGATCTCTCATGGCTCGCTCTAGGGCTTCTTGCACCAGCGCTTCTGATTCTGAGTCGAGCGCGGAGGTAGCCTCATCTAGGATTAATATTCGCGGGTTAGACACGACGGCGCGGGCGATCGCCACTCGCTGTCGCTGCCCTCCAGACAGGGTTGCGCCCCGCTCTCCCACCCAGGTCTGATAGCCCTGGCTAAACTGGCTGATAAAGTCGTGGGCGTTGGCCGTTTTGGCAGCAGCTTCGATCGCTTCCTGGCTCAGGGCTGGACGGCCATAGGCAATATTTTGAGCGATGGTGCCCGAAAATAGGGTCGTGTCCTGGGGCACCACGCCGATCTGATGCCGCAAGCTGGTAATTTTGACATCGCGAATATCAATGCCGTCTATGAGAATCTGGCCGTCTTGGGGCTGATAGAAGCGCAGCAGCAAATTCATCAGCGTCGTTTTACCCGCCCCAGAAGCTCCCACTAGGGCCACAACTTCTCCTGGATAGGTGCGCAAACTCAGATCCTGAATGACGGGCTGATCGTTTGCATAGGCAAAGCTAACCTGTTGAAACTCCACCTTGCCCGTGACGGTAGGCAGCGCGATCGCATCGGGTTTGTCTTGGGAGGTAGGGGCGATCGCCGTCAGCTCAAAAATTCGCTCCACTGAGGCTTCAGCCTGCTTAAACTCGTTGTAGTGCTGCGTCACGAGGTCGATGGGGTGCAGCAGCAGCGCCACCGCCGTCAGAAAGCTGACAAACTCCTGTGGCTCCAAATTGCCCTGAGCAATCTGCCAGCCTCCCAGAAAAAACAGCAGCATGATGCTGATGGCTTCTAGAAAGCCCACCACCGGGTACTGCACCGCCTTCAGTCGCTCAGCCCGGTAGCGAGCCGTGCGGTTATACTCCGCCTCCCGGTTGAAGCGCTCCACTTCATAGTCCTGCGCCGCAAATGCCTGCACCACTCGAATGCTGCCAAATACCTCCGTCAGCAGCGCCGACAGGTTAGACACTTGGGTTTGACTGCGGCGCGACAGAATGAGCATCTGGCGGCCAAACTTGCCGATGAGCCAGCCCATCAGCGGCGCTAGCAGCAGCCCGGCCAGCGTCAGCGGCCAGTTGAGGTACAGCATGTAGATGGGAATGGCAACGAGCTGCAGCCCCGATGAGACAAACTGCTGGGACATTTTGTGGACAATCTCGCCCACGCGATCGATATCTTCCGTCAGGCGATAGGCCAAATCTCCAGTCTGCGATCGCTCAAAATATGACAGCCCCAGCTTGTGCAGGTGGGCATATACCCGCTGACGCAGACTCAGAGCCACCTCCAGCGAAGCGCTGATCATCCAGATATTTTCCCAATACTGGAAAACGCTGCGGACTAGAAAAACAACCGTTGCCAGCCCCAGCCAGCGGGCAATTTGTGTGACGTTTCCCTGACCAATATAAAGAGCTGCCTGACCCGCCAAATAGGGGAGCAGCAAAGTCATCAGCACATAGCCAATGATGCAGACTCCTCCTTTGAGAAATAGCGCCCAGTGGGGTCTGAGAAACGGCAGTAGCTGCCAGTAGCTAGCGCGAGTTTTCATGCGGGCCTAATTTCTCCCTCTTTCGCTTTAGCAGCCTCTGCGGCAGCGGCAGCAGCCGATTCGCCCAGGTAAGCCAGCAGCCGCTGGGCAATGCGGTAAGAAGCACCCGGCGGCCCCAAACGCTGGCGGCCATTAGTTTTACAGGCTTCTAGATAAGCCGGATCAGCTAGCGTTTCCACTACTCGCTCAGCCGCCAGTCGCAGCGTTGCGGCGGTGGCGGGGCCTTTGCCCACGGTCTGAGCTGAAAGGCCCAGGAGCCGCGTTTGGGCTTCGGCAAAAGCGTAGGTGAACTGCGGCCCTGCCCCCGGTACCTGAATCACGGGTTTACCCAGAGCCACAGCCTGATCGACCGCCAGCCCCGCCATGCCCAGCACCAGAGTAGTCTGACAAACAATGTCATTGAAGGCGTCTGAGTAACAGAGAATCTCAGCCCCCGGCTGCTGCGACAGAAAGAGTCTGTTCCCGTCCTGCTGCCAGCCAGCCGCTGCCGCGATCGCCGGTAGCTGCTGCATCAGATCTGGCACCAGCGCCGCCCGGAACTGGATCTCTTCAGTGCGCTGAAAAATTTCCTGCACCAGTTGCAGCTGCAGGTGGAAGTTGCGTACTGCTTCCGGCAAACGTGAACCCGGTAGCAGCGACACTATTGGCTTACCAGGCTGAAGCTGTAGGTCTTTGCCGGTAGGCACTAGGCGATCGAGCGAGGGGATGCCGCCAAAGCGCACTTTTTCGAGTCCTTGCTGCCGCAGATTTTCTGCCGTGAAGGGGTCGCGGGTAAATACCGTTAGGCAGCGGGGTGACTTCAGCAGCCGGGAAATCAGTGGTCCTAGATAAAGACGATCTTCGTACAGCGCTGAGAGGGGTGAAATAAAAGAGACATAGGGCCGACCACTCATATAGGCAAAGGCTTGCCCCACCTGATCGCCCGTGGCGTGGACTAAATCACAGGTAGGGGCGTATTTTTGCACGGCTCTGAGCTGCCGCCAGGTTAAGCCAATCAGCCCCGACTGCATATCTTTTAGCAGCAGCAGCCGGTTCATGTAGGTGAAGCCGCCAGAGGGTAACGTCTGGGTGGGGCCGATGATGGGGATATTCAAGCGGCGATAGGCAGAGCCCTGACCGACAATGGGCATAGCGGCAATTTCAATCTCAGGGCACAGCTCTTGCAGTGAGCGAATAATGTGGGAGGAATGATTATCCTCGCCGTGACCATTGCTGAGAAACAGTATTCGCTTAGGCATAGCGGCATGAATCAGGAAAGCATTAGCAGTATACTGCGCAGCGGTCTGGCTAGCGGTGAGACACCGGAGCCGAGGTCGGGTATCTTGGCCTATGCTAGAGACACTTATCCTGTTTATGTGCCCGATCGCGCCTGTCTAAAACCTGAATGCTCCGTATCAAAAATCTGACCTATCACCCAGCCGCCAGCGCGGTGCCCATTCTCAAGTCCATCAGCTTTGAGCTACCTCCCCAGCAGATGGGCCTGATTATTGGGCCTAGCGGTTCCGGTAAAAGCACGCTGCTGGAGATCTTAGCGGGGCTGGCGGCTCCCTCAGTTGGTGAAATTTTTTGGCGCAGTCAGGAACTCAATCCAGAGCTGCTGCGGCAGCTAGGGGGGCTGGTCTTTCAGTTTCCAGAGCGCCACTTCTGCGGGCACACCGTTTTAGAAGAACTGCGGCTGGGCCATCCTGAGCTGACAGCTGAGCGGATGAAGCAGGCTCTCAGTGCTGTAGGACTAGATCAGTTAGGGCTAGAAGCAGGCCCGCACGCCCTCAGCGGCGGCCAGCAGCGGCGTTTGGCCTTAGCGGTGCAGCTCATTCGCCAGCCCCATCTGCTTTTGCTAGATGAGCCAACGGCGGGCTTAGACTGGTCAATGCGGCAGCAGCTCATTAACCTGCTGGCCCAGCTCAAAAAAGATTGGAGCTTACTGGTAGTGACCCACGACGCCGAGGAGCTAGTGGGGCTAGCCGATCGCTGCTGGACGCTGCAGCATGGTGAACTGCACGCTGCCAGTGCTCAGCGGCTAGCCAATTCCTCAGCCCCGGCGATTTCCTAACCCTATGACGGCATCTACTGAACTCCCAGCCTATGGCGATCGCTGGCAGGAAACCCTAAACTGGCAGCCCGCCCCGTCACAGCAGGCTGTCTTTCAGCAGCTCTATGCTGAGGTGCTAGCGGCCAACCAGCAGTTTAATCTCACGCGCATTACTGAGCCGAGCGACTTTTGGGAAAAGCATCTGTGGGACTCGCTCAGCGGTCTGGCCCCCTGGCTGACGCCGGATTTTTCCTGGCCGCTGCCGGAACTGCTGCGATCGCCGCAGCTACGAGTCATCGACATTGGCACCGGGGCCGGCTTTCCGGGGCTGCCAGCGGCGATCGCGCGGCCTGACTGGCAGGTAACGCTGCTAGACTCCACCCAAAAGAAAATTCGCTTTCTCAAAACCCTGGCCGAGTCGCTGCAGCTAAACAACGTGAAGGGCTTAGCCAGCCGGGCCGAAACGGTGGGACATCAGCGGCATCAGCGCCAAAAGTTTCACGTAGCGCTGGTGCGAGCGGTGGGGTCGGCCTCTACCTGCGCCGAATATGCCCTGCCCCTGCTGCAGGTGGGGGGAGTCGCCGTTCTCTATCGGGGGCAGTGGTCGGCGGCTGACACTGAGGCGCTAGCGCCTGCCCTGGAGCTAATGGGGGGCGCGATCGCCCACATTCAGCCTGGCACGACACCCCTAACCCAGGGTCAGCGCCACTGCCTATATCTGCAAAAAACTGAGCCAACCCCGTTAGATCTGCCCCGCCCGGTAGGCATTCCGGCCAAGCTGCCGCTCTAGCCCCGATTTTTAATCGTCATAACCTGCACAATCTGCAGGGCCGTATCCCCCGGAATTTCCAGGATGCGATAGAGATCGTCTAGGAAAGCCTGCTCCTGAGGCGTTACGGTGCCATCCGCTAGCACGAGGTCAGTGGCAATGGCGAAAGCGGTTTGGCGCAGTTCTTCCGGCAGCGAGGCCTTAGCCAAATTGATGAGTTTGCCTGGCCCCTGCTGTTTCAACAGTCCCAGCAGCTTGTCAAACAGGCGGTGCATCACGTCTGTGGAGAAGCTGCGAAAGAGCTGCATCCGCGCCAGCACCATTGTCATTTCCCGGCCTTCTTGTTCAGACAGGTAGCCATCCGCCGCGATCGCCACCAGCGCTACTGCCGCAAATGCCTCAGCCGGACTCAGCATGATATTCGCGACATCTTGCTCCGTTTTAAAAACGCCGTCAAATAAGCCCATATCCCCTTTTCCTCTGGCTGCTTTTACATATTGCCGCAGTTTTTAGATAGCTTCCTCTCTTTTTTGACGATTGTTACAGCCGCGATACCCACAAACTGCTAAAGCGATCGCTAGCCTAGAGATAGCAAACTGGTCAAAGTTATGGCTCACCTCAAACAGCGTCGTCCCCAAAATGTAGCCGGTGACTTCTATGTAGATAGCACCTGTATCGACTGCGATACCTGCCGCTGGATGGTTCCAAACGTGTTTTCCCGCAGTGATGGTCAGTCGGCAGTCCACCATCAGCCAGAGGAGGCCGCAGAAAGATGGGCGGCGCTGCAGGCGCTTTTGGCCTGTCCCACCGCTTCAATTGGCACGCTAGCGCCTCCGGCTGAGATCAAGCAGGTGCAGCAGAGCTTTCCCAGCCCGATTGCCGCTCATGTCTATCACTGCGGCTACCATGCTGAAAGCTCATTCGGAGCGGCCAGCTATTTTATTCAGCGACCGGACGGCAACGTGCTAGTGGATTCTCCCCGCTTTGCGCCGCCGCTGGTGAAGCAGCTAGAGGCGATGGGCGGCATTCGCTACCTCTATCTCACCCACCGCGACGACGTAGCCGACCACCAAAAATTTCGCGAACATTTTGGCTGCGATCGCATTTTGCATGAGGCTGATATTAGCCCTCAAACGCGGGGGGTTGAAATGCAGCTTGCCGGACTCGACCCGGTGCAGCTTGCCCCCGACCTGCTGATTATTCCCGTACCCGGACACACCCGCGGCCACACGGTCCTGCTCTACCAGGAGAAGTTTCTTTTCAGCGGCGATCATTTAGCCTGGTCGTCCCAGCTACAGCAGCTTCATGCCTTTCGGCGGGCCTGCTGGTATTCCTGGTCAGAGCTGATTAAGTCAATGGAGCGGCTGGCTCAATACCCGTTTGAGTGGGTGCTGCCAGGACACGGTCGCCGCTTCCACAGCGATCGCGCCACTATGCAAACCCAGATGCAGAAATGCCTGGACTGGATGCAGTCTGTCGCTTAGCCCCAGAGCTTGGCCCAGGTTTGGCGTCCGGCAATGCCGTCAGTTATCAGGCCGTGACGACGCTGAAAGGCTTCAACCGCCATTGCAGTTCCGGGGCCATAGATGCCGTCGGCGATCAGATTAAATCCCTGCTGCTGTAAAGCTTGCTGCAGCGCGACGACTTCAGGTCCTCTCAAGTAGGGATCGCTGAGAAACAGCGGCTTGGCTCTGAGAATTTTTAGGGTTTTCGGCCCGACAATGCCGTCTACCACTAGCCCGTGCTCCTGCTGAAACTGCTCGACGGTGCGCTTAGTTGCCGGGCCAAAAACGCCATCTGCCGTGGTGACGTAGCCTGCCTCCTGTAACCATCGCTGAACCGCCAGAACATCGCTGCCCTGCAGATAAGGCGTGCGCAGATAGAGCGGTCGCGTCCGCAGCAGCGTCAGGGTTTGTGGCCCGACCACACCATCAGCTTTTAACCCATTCACCGTTTGAAAGCGCTTGACGGCTAGCTCAGTCGCCGGACCAAACACGCCGTCTACCAGCACCCCAGCACCAGTCCGAGCCAGATCGTTTTGCAGCGCTTTGACATCCTCGCCAAACAGGTAGGGCTGGGTGAGATAGAGCAGGCGATCGCCTGAACCCTCGGTAACGCTGGGCGTGGTCGGAGATACCTTGGGGGGCGTCTGCCCGGAGGGTGTGAGAAATAAGTCGGCTTCTGCCTGACGGCGGCGGCGCAGCCCTTCTTCGACATTGGTGCCGGGGTTGCGGTAGAGCAGTAGTGCCGACTCAATCTTGTCCCACTGGCGGTTACGCAGTACCCGGCTGATAGTTTCAAAGCCAGATGCCCCATAGAAGCCAGCCCCCAGGTTGTAGGCAAAGCTGAGCAAAGCCCCCCGCTGATTGTCATTGAGTTCCGGCCAAACTGGAATTCGCTCTAGCGCTGGTAAAAACTCGGTTTCAAGCTGATAGACCAGTAAATCGTCAGCTTCCTGCCGCGAAATCCGCTGGCCCAGGTAGAACGGGCTGCCGTCTTTGCGCCGGGTGCTGCCCCAGCCCACCGTATAGGGTCTGCCGCCGCTGAGCGGATCGGGATAGGCCGTCAGGTGCAGCCCTTCAAACTGTTTGATCAGCTCAACGCCAGCCAACGGTACCCTTGCCATTACGATTTGTCCTGCTTACTTAATGGTTGCTGATGGATACCTCAATATTGATCGGCTTTTCGTCTGCAAGCGCCGATTTTTTGAGAAAAGTAATTTTTGAGCGAATGGCGTTCATCCGCCTGCCTGACCAGCGACGGCCTTCGTTATCGCTTTAGCGCAAACACGACTAGCCCCGACCGCCGTAGCGCCCCCAGCTGAGAAAGGCAGTGACTAAATAAAGTACGATGGCACAGCCGATGATGGCCGGAACAATTTCAACGCCCTGAATCTGCCACTGCAAAAACTCCCAGCGAATGCCAAACTGCTGCCTGAGATAGTCGGCCACCCAGCGCCCGACCCAGACGCCCGCCAGACCAATCAAAATCAGCCCAACTAGCTTGCCAGGGATGCGGCGCGGCACCAGGATATTGGCGATGCCGGCACAGACGATGGCAATAATAACCTGAACTAAAAATTGAGTGATGTCCACAGGCTAACTACTCTCCGAGTTCTTGGGAGCGCTGGCAGGCTGTTCGGACGGCTTCGATCAAGGCTGTCCGTAGACCCAAAGATTCTAAACGAGCAATGCCAGCAATGGTAGTGCCCCCCGGACTTGTTACCCGATCTTTCAGCACAGCCGGGTGGAGTTCTGTTGACTGCAGGAGCTCGGCGGTTCCCTTGACGGTTTGAATAGCAAGCTGCAGGGCGATCGCCCTGGGCAGTCCAGCAGCTACTCCCCCATCCGCCAGCGCCTCAATCATGATGGCGACATAGCCGGGACCAGAGCCGGAAAGGCCCGTCACCGCGTCCATCAGGGACTCAGAAACGCTCACAACCTGGCCTACGGACTGAAAGATCTGCTGGGTGAGCTGCTGCTGCTCAGACGTGACCTTTTTCCCCGCCGCGATCGCCGTCATTCCTGCGCCCACGGTAGCGGGGGTGTTGGGCATAGCGCGAACGATAGGCCAGCCAGGGAAAGCGGCTTCTAAGCGAGACAGAGTCACCCCAGCCATAATAGAAATGAGTAGCGGTTGGGCAGTTGCCGCTGTCTCAGCGGCCTCGGCTGCGATCGCCGAAAAAATTTGCGGTTTGACAGCTAGCAGCACCGCTTCAGTAGTGCTGAGAGCCTGATGGTTGTTCGATGTAGCGTTAATTCCATAGCGATCTATCAGCTGTTGTCGCCGCTCACCTGCCGGATCGCTGACGAGAACCTCACTGGGCTGATAGAGTTCCTCTGCAATAAGGCGGGATAAAAGGGCTTCCCCCATTACCCCGCCACCGATTATGCCAAGTTTTTCAGGCAACTGGCTCTCTGCCTCCTGACCAATGCGTCAAACTTAAACTGAGGCAACTTTCCTAGAATGCCTGGATCAATTCACAATGAGCTGCCACCTGGCCTTTAGGCCATGCGAGCCTGCTGCTCAGAAGCCCAGGCGGGAGTTGGGGGAGCCTGACGAGGAGCAGGAGATTGCGGAACCTGGGGCATGGTCATGGGCATATCGTCTTCAATCTCAGAAGGCGTGCTTACCTGGACGCAGTTGGGCGTAAACAGGAAGATGCTCTCCCCAATGCGCTCTTGATGACCGTCCATGGCATAGGTGCCACCGGCTACAAAGTCAACGGCTCGCTGAGCCTGATCGGGATCCATAATTGTCAGGTTGAGCACAACTGACTTACGCTCTCGCAGCGCTTGGATCGCTTGTGGCATTTCTTCAAAGGAGCGAGGCTCCATGACCACCACTTCGGAAACACCGTTCATTGCTCCAGGCATACCAATCACATTATTCATAGAAACCATTCCAGGCTCAGTAGACATGATGCGCTCTCGGACGGGGCGACGACGAGCACGAGACTCTTCGGTCGGCATAGCTTGTGGCATGGGCTGAGGAGCCACTTCAGGACTGGGGGCTGGGTTCTCTTCCTGATAGAGGCTCTGATACTCGCCTCCGTCCATTTCGTCGTACTCATATTCGTAATCTGCTGGATCGTTTAGTCCAACAAAGTCCCGCAATTTAGAAAACAGATTACTCACGGCTTACACTCCATCATAAATAGATTCAACTTGGCAAACTCATCTTCTGACGCACAGCGGCTATCAAAAGATTTGAGAGACTTTAACGTTCAACTGCAGCCATCCTTCCCGTTCCATACTATAGATCCGAAAAAAACAAATGGCGCTTTAAATTGAACAAAATTGTCTCCGAATCAGCGTTGAAATCAAAATTTTAAATGTAGAACTTACACGACGTTGGCCAGCTTGCTCTACCCTTGCCCCTGCGATCGCGGAACATTGAGTCCACAGTATACATGAAAATCTTTGGGATGGTGAGTAATTAATATTTAGTTAAAAAGTAAGGTTTTGCAAGCAGTTGCGAGGGTGACAGCGGGGATTTGCGAGCAGCTTTCTATGGGCTAGGACGGGAACCAAAAAGCTGGGTGCCGAGTCGAATCATGGTAGAGCCAGCGGCGATCGCAATCGGATAGTCGCCCGACATTCCCATAGAGAGCTGCTTGACTTGAATGTTGGGTAGCGCCTGCTGGTTGATCTCGGCCTGGAGCTGACGCAGCTGATTGAAAATGGCCTGGGTGGCGTCAGCGGCCAAACCATAGGGCGGAATTGTCATCAGCCCCACAATTTTTAGATGCCGTAGTCGGTTTAAGCGGGGCAAAACCTGGGTCAGTTCGGCAACAGTGAAGCCATACTTGTTGGGATCAGAGGCGACTTTAACCTGGAGACAACACCGGGGCGATCGCTCTAGTTCCGCCGCAATCTGATCGAGGCGTTGGGCTAGCTTTAAGCTATCAACTGAATGGATCCACTGAAATGAGGCGATCGCTTTGCGGGCCTTGTTGCTTTGCAGATGCCCAATCAGGTGCCAGGTGATATCGGTTAAATCCGCCAGCTCGGCCTGTTTTTGCTCAGCCTCCTGCACCTGACTTTCGCCAAAGTCGCGGATGCCTGCCTCATAGGCCACTCGAATGACCGCCGCCGGAAACTTTTTGGTGACGGCCACCAGGCGAACAGTCGGGGGCAATTCCTTTTGGACCTGATGAATGCGAGCGGCAATATCGCTAGCGGTAGCCGGAGAAGTCATTGAAACGTCTGCTGGTATGTCTTCTGCAGCTGATCGTACTCCGAATATTGACCGGCCCGCCGCAGAATCCGCAGGCGATTTTCTAGCAACATGCGGGCATCGCCGCGCCCAATGGGTTCAAAAATCAGGCCGTTGGTGCTGCTAGTGGTAACTAGGAAAAACAGCCGCTGGGCATAGAGCGTGGCAAACAGCTCCTTCGAGCCGTCTACCAAGCAAACTCTGAAGAGCAGACCGAAGGTGGGGTGATTAAGGTAGTTTTCAGAGCTCATTCAGACGCAGTCACTGTAGAAAGGCCAAATCATCTCAATACTTTATGTCAAACTGGTCACAAAAGACTATCAAGCCTAGAGCTTTGAGGCTGCAGATATGAGCGTTTACAGAATATTTTTGCTATTTAGCAGTATTAACTCATAAAAAGTCGCTTTTATTTTTGTAAAGGCAAAAATTTAGGTATTGTGTCTGCAAATGCCTTGACTGCCTGACGCGGCTGGCTAGTTTTCCTGGCAGCTCAAAACTATCTTAGAGGAAATGTTTCTAGCGATCCCAGTGAAAGCAGCTGCGCCTTGGCTTTTTGCAAAGACTCTAGCCACTCACGGGTAGGATTGCTATCGGCCACAATACCAGCGCCAACCTGCCCCCAAACCTGATAGCTGAGTGAGTCTGGCTGCGGTGCCAGCAGCAGTGTCCGGATTAAAATATTGAGATCGAGATGTCCCCGCCAGTCTAAATAGCCGCAGGAGCCATAAAACAGGCTGCGGCGCACGGGTTCTAACTGCTCAATAATTTCCATGCAGCGTACTTTAGGACAGCCCGTGATGGTGCCGCCCGGAAAGAGTGCCTGAATCAGGGAGACAGCGTCCTGGTTGGGGCTAAGCCTGCCCGTGACGTTGCTGACTAAATGCATGACGTGGCTGTAGCGCTCAATGCTCAACAGTTCGTCTACGGTCACTGATCCCCACTGACAAACCCGACCGAGATCGTTGCGCTCCAGATCCACCAGCATGATATGCTCAGCAATCTCTTTTTCATTGCTCAGCAGATCAGCGGCGCGTTCCTGGTCTTGCTGCGGGCTGCTGCCACGCGATCGCGTTCCCGCAATCGGGCGGGTCTGAGCTTGACGCCCTTCTAGCTGCACTAAGCGCTCTGGCGAGCAGCTCACAACGGCTCCCCAAGGCGTATGCCAGTAGCTAGCGAAGGGGGAAGGGTTAATCGCCTGGAGCTGACAGTAAACCTGCCAGGGATGCTGGCAAATCTGAGTGGAGAACCGCAGCGAGAGATTGGCCTGAAAAATATCTCCGGCTTGAATATGCTGCTGAGCTTGACGTACAGCGGCCTCATACTGGGCCTGAGTCGATTCCAGGCTGAGCTTTTGCGGCTCAGAGCTGAGCGGGGAACGGGTAGCGATCGCGTGGGGATCGTAGTTTTCAAGCTGCAGGGCTAGCGTTGTCAAGCGTTCTTTTTCAGTCGCTGCTAGCCACAAAGTTTGCTGCTGCTGATCGAGGATGGCAAACTCAGCCGGTTCATACCAAAAGGCGACCGGAAACGGCAGGCCATCCGGTTTGAGCCAGGGCAACTGCTCAATTTCCCAGGCTAGGTCATAGCCCAGCCAGCCCAGCCAGCCCCCTTGAAACGGTAAATCTACCGGCAGATCGGGGTGGGGATTTTGGCGGGACTGACTTAGGCGCGATCGCAGCAGCGGCAGAATATGCCCGATCGAGGGTGTCCACACCTGAGGCTGACCCTCAACCCAGCGAGGCGATCCGGCGCAGAGAGAATAGCGGCTGAGCGGACTGGCAGCAGCAGGGCTTTCCAGCAGGGTAGCTATCTGGCTCAATCCGGTAGCTGAGCTGGCCGCAGGCCAAAACAAGGCGGCAAAGACATCTGAGCCAGTTCGATTTAGAAGGGGCAGCGATCGCCAGTGCCAAGGCGGCAGTGCAGTCAAATTGCTTCTCCACCCCAAAATAGGCGCATCCACCAAAAGCCAAGCAGAACCGCAAAGGCGATCCAGTCCCAAAAGCGCAGCCGCAGTTGGTGCCAAGCCACCTGATGCTTATTAGGGCTAGTAAATCCCCGCACCTGCATCGCTGAGGCAATTTGCTCAGCCCGCAGCAGTAAGTTCTCCAGCAGCCGCTCTGCCACCATCAGCCAGATCTGCACCGCTCGCCTCAGCCCCAGCTTTTTCCAGTTAATCGCCCGTGTCCGCACCGAGCGAACCAGGTTTTGCACCTCTTCTAACACCAGGGGAATAAAGCGCAGCGCTAGCGTCACGGTTAAGGCCACTTCAGTTACTGGCAGACCAATATATTTGAGGGGCTGTATCAGATCTTCTAGGGCCGCCGTAATTTCTTCCGGGGCCGTGGTCAGTAAAAACAGATTGGTGGCATAGATCAGCGTGAATAGCAGCGTACTGACCCGAATCGCTAGGGCAAAAGACTGCTGGCTGACGGTAATTGGCCCCTGCTCAAACAAAATATAGTTGTAGCCTGTCGGCTGGGGAAAAGTAGGCCACGTTTCCGGGGGAGAATCGAGTTCTGCGATTGTTGCGGGCGTGGGCAAGCGGGGCTGCTGATCAATGGCCAAGCCATCGGGGGTAATCATGGTCAGCAAAAACACCAGCGTCCCCAACAGCAGCAGCCAGCCCATTTGCTGTCGCCAAACCCGCAGCGGGATGCGAGCGCTGAGGGTGAGCATTATGAGAACAGCTACCAAAATGCAGCGCCACAGGTCATTGGCCAGAATCGGCGCGGCTAAAAAGCTCATCAGCCAGACCATTTTGACTCGGGGATCGAGGTGGTGCAGCCAGGTAACCGGCTGCTCTAGGTAGAGTCCTAAAGGCAGCGATCGCAGTAAATCCATGCCCTAGACCTTAGTTGCTCGGTTAGCGCTGCCGCGCTCTAGCTCGCGCATTTTCTTGCCCCGCCAAAACAGGCGAATAGGCGTCCCTTCAAAGCCCAAATTTTCTCTAAACTGTCGCTCCACATAGCGACGATAGTTCTCGGTGATCAGCTTGGGATCATTGACAAACAGGGTGAAAGAAGGCGGCTGGGCCGTCACCTGGGTGCCATAGTAAATCCGGCCCTGTCGGCCTTGGCGCGTGGTGGGGGGGGTGTGCCAGCGGGTTGCTTCTTCTAAAACTTCATTGACAACCGCAGTGGTGACGCGGCGGCGGTGCTGGGCCACGGCTAAATCCACTAAATCTAAAATTTTGGTCACTCGCTGGCCGGTGAGAGCGCTGGTAAAAATCACCTCGGCCCAGTCCATAAAGTAGAGCTTGGCGCTGATATCGCGCTTGTGGTCGTAAATGGTATGGGAATCTTTTTCAATCGCGTCCCACTTGTTTACCACAATGATGCAGGCTCTACCGTCTTCTTCAATGCGGCCTGCCAGCTTTTGATCTTGCTCCGTCACGCCGTCAATGGCGTCAATCACCAGCAGCACTACATCAGAGCGGCGAATTGCCTTGAAGGCCCGGTTGACGCTGAAAAATTCAGTGCCATATTCCACCTGCTTCTTCCGGCGAATTCCAGCGGTGTCCACCAGCCGGTAGGTTTGCTCTCCCCGGGTCACGACGGTATCAATGGCGTCGCGGGTGGTTCCTGATACCGGACTCACAATCGATCGCGTATTGCCGACAAAAGCATTTAGCAGGCTGGACTTACCCACATTGGGCCGACCAATAATCGCCACGCGAATTTCGTCATCGGTTTCATCTGCAATCACCGGCGGCAGATATTCCACTAGCTGCTCTAGCAGCTCGCCAGTGCCATTGCCATGAATACCGGAAACCGGATAGGGTTCACCAATGCCTAACTCCCAAAACTGAGCGGCCTGGATCAGGCCCTGCTCCGGGGACTCACACTTATTGACCGCCAGCAGCACCGGCACATTTTGCTGCCGCAGCCAGTCAGCAATCTCAGTGTCGGCATCGGTTGGCCCCTGCTGCCCGTCCACGACCATAACAGCGGCGCTAGCCTCGCTCATAGCCATAGCCGCCTGTTCGCGAATGTGGGGCAAAAACTCGCTGTCATCGTCAAACACTAGCCCACCGGTATCGACGACCATAAACTCGCGATCGCCCCAGAAAGCAGGACGATAGGTGCGATCGCGGGTGACGCCGGGCTGATCGTGTACAATCGCCTCCCGCTCGCCAGTGAGGCGATTCACTAGGGTTGACTTGCCCACGTTGGGGCGTCCCACAATAGCAACAATTGGCAGCGGCATAGATCGGGCGACTCTTCTTTTTACAAAAACCCATTCACCCATTGTAGAAGCTCAGCGAGGCACCGTCGCCTGATACGATCGAGCGGGTTTCCTTTTCTCACAGCATGAAACGATCTGTCCGTCGCCCGTTGCTCAAGCTGCTCCGCACTGATCCGCGCTTTGCCGCTGCTTTTTCCCTGCTATGGCTGGCGATCGCCTGCGGTATAGCCTTTCTTTGGAAGTTAGGAAATGTTGGCCTAATAGATGAAACCGAACCCTTATTTGCCGAAGCTTCTCGCCAGATGTATGAGACTGGCAACTGGGTGACGCCCTACTTCAACGGGGAAACCCGCTTTGACAAGCCGCCGCTGGTCTACTGGCTGATGGCGATCGCCTTTCAGCTAGGAGGGGTCAGCGAGTGGACGGTGCGGCTGCCTTCAGCCCTGGCGGCGATCGCCCTCACCTGTTCAGGCTTTTACGTTCTGCGGCGCTTTGGCTTTCCCCAACCGGGTTTGGTTCAGGCGACTACGGACACTGCGGGTACTCAGCTCAGCCATCACAGCCAGAATGCTCTATGGCTGTCGGCGCTGATCGGCTCTGCCATCATGGCCCTCAATCCGGAAACGATGGTGTGGGCGCGGATCGGCGTCTCAGATATGTTGCTGAACGGCTGCATGGGAACGGCGCTGCTGTCATTTTTTCTGGGCTACGCTCAGCCGGATCGGCCTCAGCGGCAAACCCTTTGGTATTTCAGCTTTTATATATTAATGGGGCTGGCGGTTTTGACGAAGGGGCCAGTGGGGGTAGTGCTACCCAGCCTGATCGTCATCGGCTTTTTGCTCTATCTAGGGCGGCTGCGGGCGGTGCTGGGAGAAATGCGGCTGCTGGGGGGACTGCTGATTTTTTTAGTGATTACGGTGCCCTGGTATGTGCTGGTGATTCTAGAAAATGGACAGACGTACATTGATTCCTTTTTCGGCTATCACAACGTCGATCGCTTTACCAGCGTGGTCAATGGTCACTCGGCCCCCTGGTATTTTTACTTTTTAGTGGTGCTGGTGGGCTTTATTCCCTGGTCAGTCTTTCTACCCCAGGCGATCGCCCGTCTGAAATTCTGGCAGGTAAACTACTGGCGGGCTCAGCCCCGATCGGCCCATCTGGGCCTGTTTGCTCTGGCCTGGTTTTTGGGCATCTTCATCTTTTTCAGCGTTGCCGTCACTAAGCTGCCCAGCTACGTCCTGCCGCTAATGCCCGCTGCGGCGATTCTAGTGGGGCTGCTGTGGAGCGATCGCATGATTGCGCTAAAACCCAACCGCATTAGCTGGGGCTTTTGGCTCAGCGTGGCCGCTAATTTACTGCTGCTAGCGGCTCTGGCAGGAGCAGCCCTTTATAGCCCCAACTGGATGGGAGACGATCCGGCTATGCCTGATCTGCCCCAGCTGGTGCGTGAATCCGGCATTATGCTACACGGCGCGATCATCTGGATTTTAGCCGCCGCAATCGGTCTGTTGCTGGTAGGGATTCGGCAGACGCGCTGGCTCTGGAGCGTCAATTTGGTCGCTTTTACTGCTTTTGTCTGCCTGACGATGGTGCCTGCCCTAGAGATTGCCGATGTTGAACGGCAGTTCCCCCTACGCCAGATTGCCGCCACCCTCGTGGCGCAGCAGCAGCCGGGAGAACCCATTGTGATGACGGGCTTTAAGAAACCGAGCCTGGTATTCTACACCCAGCGTCCGGTGAACTATTTGCAAAGTGCTGACTCGGTTGAGGCCTATCTGGCTGCTGAAGCCGCGACCGACTCGGTGCTGCTGGTGGGGCGATCGCCGGAGATTGAAAAAGTTGACTGGGGCGATCGCTCAGCGACGGTACTGACAGATCCAGCTCCCTATCAGCTCGTGCGGCTTGGGCCTCGTAACAGTTCTGAATTTTGAATTTAGCGGAATGCATCAAAACCTTGCAGAACGAGGCGTTACGGCTTTGCCTAACACGTCCTACCGGACTGGCTTACATGGCGCTGGTCCCCGACTTAGCCTCCCGTTTGAGCTGGTTGGAAATGCGAAACAGCTCCTGCCCGGTGTGTAGGTAGTTTTCTTCGTAGGTGTAGGTGAAGCGCTCCATTTCCTCGATGCCGTCCTCTAGCTGGTTGAGGCAGTAATAGAGATTGGCCGCGACCCCTGCCGCGTTGGCCGGGTTGGGCATGGAGGCAAATTTAGCTCTGGCCTGCTCTAACCAGTCACGACATTCTTCTAAGTAAGCCTGAAAAGCCTCCATTAGCTCGTCGTCAAAGGGGTCAGCAGAGAGTTCTTTAATCTGCGATCGCAGCGGTTTAAGAATTTTAGCAATTAGCCGATCCACCGGGCCGTAGACCTGACGCAGCCAGGTTTCAATGTGGGTATCTGCGGCCCTAGCCTGCTGACGCTGCTGGCGATAGAGGTTTTGCAAGTCGGCGGTGCGCTGCTGGCGATCGCGCACTGAAGTGCTGCTTCTGCCGCCCCATGCCCGTGCCTGCTGGCGATCGCGGTCGTACTGCGAGCGGCGCTGCGGATCGCCTAAAACTTCATAGGCCGCATTGAGCGAGGTAATCTGCTCGTGGCTGGATTCTACGGAGTTGCGATCGGGGTGATAGCGCTTGGCTAAGCGACGATAGGCCCGCTTCACCTCACTCTGGGTGGCAGCTTCAGTAATTTCTAGAGTTTGATAGTGATTTGGGTAAATCATTAACCCAGCGTAGCAGGCGCCATTAGCTCGACATCCTGGAACAATGGTGTACTCAGATAGCGCTCCCCAAAGCTGGGCTGCACAATCACAATCAGCTTATCCTGATTTTCCGGTCGCTGCCCAACCTTGATAGCTGCACACAGAATGGCACCAGTGGAAATGCCAGAGAGTAGCCCTTCCTCCTTCGCTAAGCGCCGCCCATAGGCGATCGCCTCCTCGTCCGTCACCGTCACTACGTCGTCAATGAGATCCTGTCGCAGCACCTCCGGCACAAAGCCCGCGCCAATGCCCTGAATCTTGTGGGAACCGGGCTGTCCGCCGGAAAGCACCGAACTGGTCAATGGCTCCACAGCAATGACCTGAAACTCAGGCTTACGCGCCTTGATTACCTCAGCCACCCCAGTAATCGTCCCGCCCGTACCGACCCCGGCAATGAAGATATCCACCTGGCCGTCGGTATCCTGCCAGATTTCTTCGGCTGTAGTACGGCGGTGAATTTCAGGATTAGCCGGATTGCGAAACTGCTGCAGCATGTAGGCATCCGGCGTGGAATTGACAATTGCCTGGGCCCGGTGGATGCAGCCGCCCATCCCCTCAATTCCCGGCGTCAGCTCTAGCTCGGCCCCATAGGCCCGCAGCATGGCGCGTCGCTCCGAACTCATGGTTTCCGGCATGGTCAGAATTAGGCGATAGCCTTTAGCGGCTGCCGCCATTGCTAGGGCAATTCCCGTGTTGCCAGAGGTGGGTTCGACCAGCGTCGTTTTTCCCGGCGTGATATCCCCGGCTCGCTCTGCCGCTTCGATCATGTTGATGCCAATGCGATCTTTCACCGAAGCCGAAGGATTCATCCCCTCTAGCTTGATCACAATCTCGGCTACACAGCCCTCTGCCTGGGGAATACGATTAAGCCGCACCAGCGGCGTGCGGCCAATCAGTTGAGTCACGTCCTGCGCGATATTCATAGTGATTAAATGTAATACATCAGGTCTAGCTGTCGTTTGGCGTTGCGCTTATCTACCAAGTCCTGCAGCGTATACTTTTGCAGAATCGCCTCTGCTGCCTGTCGGGCCTCCTGCCACACCTCGCAGACAACAGCGCCCTCTGCGGTTTTAGGCGTTGTCTCCGGTTCTGCTTGGGCATCTAACCCCTCAATACAGCAAATCACCTCGTGCAGCGTAATTTGCCAAGGCTCCCGCGTTAGCAAATAGCCTCCCTTGGCTCCCCGCTGGCTGCGAACCAGTCCGGCCCGTCTCAGCGTTGCTAGAAGCTGTTCCAGGTAGCGATCGGGAATATTCTGCTGATTGGCAATTTGGCGAATTTGCAGCGGCTCTCCGCTGCTGTAATGCGCGCTCAGTTCTAACAGCGCCATCAGAGCATATTCGCTTTTACAGGTAAGTTCCACAAGCCCAGGAGTGATGAGGATATTCAGACATAGCTCTAGTATACTCCGGTTCCCCACTGGGGTTTGGGAGTATTGGGGATCAAGGCTCAAACTTTATCTTCCCGGCTTCTCCCCTTTCCCTCACTAGGGTGAATGCACTGCCAGCGGGAGAGCGCCATGATTAAACGGTTACGGCTAGGGCTGAAATTCTCTTTGATCTTGGGAGCTGTCTTTGTGGTTAGCTCACTGCTGAGCGGTTTGCTGCTCTCGCGGACAGCCAATCTCAGCGCCCAGCATCAGGTAGCCGATCAGGCCATGCTGATGATGGAAACCATGAACTCCATTCGGGACTATACCAATAGCCGCATCAACCCGCTGCTCACCGCTAAGTACGACACCGAACAAGATTTCATCCCCGAATCGCTGCCTACTTTTTCAGCTAGAGAAATTTTTGAGAGCGTTCGCACCGAAAAGAACTACCAGAATTTCTTGTATAAAGAAGCCTCGTTCAATCCCACCAACCTGCGCGATCGCGCCGATCGCTTTGAACTGGGCGTCCTAGAGAGATTTCGCCAGCAAGACGACCTGACTGAGACAGAAGGCTTTCGCGGTGTGGGGGAAAATTCCCTGTTCTATGTCGCCCGGCCCATGCGCGTGGCCAAAGAAAGCTGCCTCGTCTGCCACAGCACCCCCGATCGCGCTCCCCAGAGCCTGATTGAAGCCTACGGCGATGAAAACGGCTTTGGCTGGCATCTCAATGAGCTGGTGGCGGCCCAAATTATGTACGTACCTGCCACAGCGGTCTTTAGCAGCTATCGTCGGCAGTTCGCCCTGATGATGGGGGTGTTTGTCGGCAGTTTTTTACTGGTGATTCTGCTGATCAACTGGCTGCTACGGCGCAGCGTGATTCAGCCGATTGTGCCGATGGCGCGGGCGGCCCAGCGGCTCTCGAATGAACAGATTGATAGCGAAGCTGATGAGGCTCTAGAGATCGCACAGCTTGGTAAAATCACCCAGCGGCAAGACGAGATCGGCCAGCTAGCGCGCCTGTTTCAGGATATGGTGCAGTCGGTTTGCAGCCGTGAACGGAGCTGGCGGCAGACCTTGCAAAAGCTGCACTACGAAACTGACGAGCGCAAACAGCTTGATCTGCTGCAGCAAATGACCGGCGAGATCAACTGCAGGCAACTGATTGAGCGATCGCGCCAAGCTCGTAACCAATAACCCTTTTGTCAGGTGGGCATTGCCCACGCTATCTGTTCTCTACATGGGTCGGCCCCAGATAGCGGGTTAGATAGGGGGAAAAGACCTCATAAATTAGCGTCAGCGGATTACCATCGTGCCAAAACAAATAGTGACGGCCCCAGAACGGTCCCTCCTGCTCAAAGGCGGCCTCCAAATGAGCTGATTCGCCGTAGTGAATCCCTTGGATGTCCCGGTAAAGCTCGGTGCGTAGGCGGGCCAGACTGGCCCAGATTGGCAGCGAACGATTCTGCAAATATTCGTCTACGTGACTGGCCTCCCACCAGGATGTGGCGTAGGCTAGGCGCTGCCCTGAGGCCGTGCGCAACCAAACCTGGCGGCGCAGGCGCGGCCCCGGTACCATGCGAATCAGCGCTGGGGCACCGTCTAGGTGCATCCCCACCGGAGACATATCGATCACATCAACCTCGGTGCGCTCTCGCGTCAGCAGTTGGAGATGACGGGTAGGAGAGCCGTCACCCAACAGGAGAATCTGCCAAGCGGGGGCTAGCTGGTGATGGGGTAGTCCTTTTTGGACAACAGTTTCACTCCCCTGCCAGATCGGGTCGAGGGCAAGCCAGGTTGAGGGCAGGGCTGCATCTTCTAGTTGCTGATAGGCCGAAGTCAAAACGAATTGTTACAAAACTTCAATTACAACCATCATAATACGTTGATTTTCTCCTTGCCGCAGCAGGGCCGCCAATCTCCTTGCTGTGGGCGAACGGCTCAGCTTGGGGGCAGTGTTCTCTACCCTGCTGGAGAAGCTACGTTCAAGGGGGCCGAGCATGATGTTCGGCCCCCTCAAAAACGGGTCTAAAGTTAATGCGGATGGCGAGAATCGAACTCGCAAGGCATACGCCACACGCCCCTCAAGCGTGCGTGTCTACCAATTCCACCACATCCGCAGGGAAACGTAACCACAGAGACTGATTATAGATCGCATTGTCAGCATTGGAAACACGGGCTGTCAAAATAATTGCGGCCTCGGCTGCGTGATAAAATCAGCTTCCGTCATATGATGCAGAAATATCGTCAGCCGCGCGATCGCCAGGAGTTTGACTAGCGATTAGCCGCGATCGCCAGGGGCCAACAGGTCGGCCTGCCCCCTTATTTTCACTTCAACTGAGCTAGCAGATGCGCTTTTCCAAAATTCTGATTGCCAACCGGGGAGAAATCGCTCTACGCATTCTTCGCACCTGTGAAGAAATGGGCATTGCGACGGTGGCGGTTCATTCGACGGTTGATCGTCAGGCTTTGCACGTGCAGCTTGCCGATGAAGCCGTTTGTATTGGAGAAGCCTCTAGCGGCAAAAGCTATCTCAACATTCCCAACATTATTGCCGCTGCCCTGACGCGCAATGCCACCGCAATTCATCCCGGCTATGGGTTTTTAGCCGAAAATGCCCGGTTTGCTGAGATCTGCGCTGACCATCAAATTGCCTTCATTGGCCCTACGCCAGCCGCCATGCTGGCTATGGGAGACAAATCTACCGCGAAGGAAACCATGCAGCGCGTGGGGGTACCCACGGTGCCGGGCAGTGATGGCCTGCTGACCGACGAACAGGAAGCAGCCGCGATCGCTAAAGAAATTGGCTATCCCATCATCATCAAAGCCACTGCTGGCGGCGGCGGTCGGGGGATGCGCCTGGTACGGAATCCAGAGGAGCTAAGCAAAGCCTTTTTTGCGGCCCAGGGAGAAGCAGAAGCAGCCTTTGGCAATCCGGGGGTCTATTTAGAAAAATTTGTCGAACAGCCGCGCCACATTGAGTTTCAAATTTTGGCAGATAGCCACGGCAATGTGATTCATTTGGGTGAACGAGACTGCTCAATTCAGCGCCGCCACCAAAAGCTCTTAGAAGAAGCGCCCAGTCCGGCCCTGTCACCCGAACTGCGTCAGGTTATGGGGGAAGCTGCTGTCCGAGCGGCCCAGTCAATCAACTACGTCGGGGCTGGGACGGTAGAGTTTCTGCTCGATCGCTCCGGCGAGTTTTACTTCATGGAAATGAACACCCGCATCCAGGTGGAACATCCTGTCACCGAGATGGTAACGGGGCTAGATCTGATCGCCGAGCAAATTCGCATTGCCCAAGGAGAGCCGCTTTCTCTCACGCAGGCAGATATCAAGCTGCGGGGCCACGCCATTGAGTGTCGGATCAATGCTGAAGATCCTGATCACAACTTCCGGCCCAATCCCGGACGCATCAGCGGCTACTTAGCACCGGGCGGACTGGGGGTCAGAATGGATTCCCATGTTTATACGGACTATGAGATTCCGCCCTACTATGATTCCCTGATTGGCAAGCTAATTGTCTGGGGACCCGATCGGCTGACGGCGATCCGCCGCATGAAGCGGGCTTTGCGAGAATGCGCCATTACTGGCTTGCCCACCACCATCAGCTTTCACCAAAAGGTCTTGGAGCGCCCAGAATTTCTAGAGGGCGAGGTCTACACTAACTTTGTCAATCAGGTGATGATGCCACAGTGATTCTAGTCGCTTGAACGGGCTAAAACATTTTCAGCAGGCCCTGCTGGCCCACTAGCAGCTCTCGCAGCAGGCTCGTAATGGCCACCCAAATTACCGGCGAAATATCCACGCCGCCAATGGGAGGAACCAGCTTACGCACCGGAATCAAAAAAGGTTCGGTCGGCCAGGCGACTAGGTTGTAGGGCAGACGATTGAGATCAACCTGGGGATACCAGGTCAAAACAATCCGAAAAATAAATAGCAGCGTCATCAGCCCTAGCAGGGGGCCAACAATCCAGCCAGTCACGCTAGCAATCTCAGATAGGCTCATAGTCGTGATCATTCCAATACCGCAGCGCTAGATGTTTAAGCTTTGTAAACCTAGCTCCTCTCATCTTAACTGACAGCTTGCTTTACTTTAGACATCGCTCAATAGCTTCGATTAACCAGCCTAGCTGAGGCAATATTTTGGTTCAAAAAGCGTATTTGTCAGACTATCAGCTTCCCAAGGCTGAGACAGCCAGATAAGATAAGTTACAGAAATAATATTTTTCCATCTTTCGTCAAGCAGGTAAAAATTCATGACACCCTCTCTAGCGAATTTTCTGTTGAGCCTGGCTGCAGGGGCTGCTATCGTAGTTGTCCCCGTTGTGGTGGGGCTTGTATTCATCAGCCAGCGGGACAAAATTCAGCGCTCTTAAGTTTAACGACTGTATGAGTGCTGTATGAGTTCTGCAGATTGGAGGGGGCACATTTGAGTGACCCCCTTTAAACTATAGGAAGGTCTTAAGAAATTAAGCCCCTAGCGAGAGACCCGCTAAAATCTAGGCTCAATCCCGGAGAAATCAATGGTTAATGTCGGTCTATCCTTTGCCAGTCTTATTGGCATTGCGCTGGCAGTGTCAGGCGCGGCCCTGTACTTTTTAAGATCGTTTCGCCCCAATCTCGCCCGCGACCACGACGTCTTTTTTGCGGCGGTGGCGTTAGGGGCTGGCGGCATTCTTTTCTTTAACGGCTGGCGGCTCGATCCGATTCTGCAGTTTGGTCAGTTAATGCTGGGCGGTTCGGCTATTTTCTTTGCGGTTGAGAGCATTCGACTGCGCGGAGTCGCCACAGAGCAGGCCAAGCAGCGCACGCCTGTGGTAGACGATGATCGACCTGTGAGCCGGGTGTACCGGGCTGAGCTAGATGATTTAGACCAGCTTGGCGATCGCGCCCCGCGCAACCGTCGCATTCCGGCCTCCCGCAGCCGCTACCGGGATGACTATGACGATGACTATCGCCGCCCTGAGCGTAGCGAATCGATTGGCCGCCTGAATCCTAGCAGCGATCGGATTCGCCGTCGCCGTCCGCCTCGTCCCGATGCCGATATTCGGGATGAAGCCGCTTGGGGAGAAGGACCTGTTCGCCGGCCTAGCCGCAGCGTTCCTCCCGCCAGCCGCGACAGCGGACGCCCCCTACCGGGCGATCGCGTCCCCCCTCGTCGCAGCGGCCCCAGAAATCAGCCGCCCCGCGATGAAAGCCCCGATGCTGATTACGTTAACTATCGCCCTGTCAGCTATCCAGAAGGGCAGCCGGAAGGGCAGTCAGACTATCCCTACCCAGGCATTTAGCTACCCGCGATCGCTTTTACCGCAGAATTTAGCTAAAAGTAGCTGAAGGATGATCAAGTCCCTCAGCTACTTTTGGCTTTAAATCGGCTCGCCGCCATATCTCCCGATAGAGGGTTTGAGGACGGCCCAAACCTGCCCATAATCGATCTGCACTCTGCAGAGACGGTCAAGATGCTCATGCCAAACAGCATTGCCTCAATGTAGCCGTTATCTTATGACCGCGAGTGAACGTTTGTTAAGCTATTCGCTGACGGCTTTGCCAGTGCAGACTACATATCTTGAAAACTCTATGGTTGCTACCGCTCCGGCTCAAATTCAACTGATTGCCGACGAAACTCAAAAGCTGCTTGACTGGGCAGATCAGATCCATCACTGCGATCGCTCCCTGTTTGAAAAGGCTCAGCTTTTAGCTACGCGCTTAGGCGCTCACTATCGCCCTGAAGATGGCCTGACTGAAATTGGCTTTTGGGCACCTGAGCTAGGCGCAGATATGGTGCAGCCTAAAAACATCTATTTGGAAATTTTTACCCCCAAGCAGGCAATTGATCCGCTCCGGCCTTTACAGCAGGTTGCCTTTCGCCGCAGTTCAGTGCAGCTAGAGAAGCAGGGGGAGTTTTTTTGGGGAGTCCTCTCTGGGGTTAAAGCCGGAACTAAAGACAGCTTTGGCTCGTTTTATTGGCTGCGCTACCTCGACATGAATACCAACGAGGTGAAGGTGATCGGGGACTGCCTTGCTTACTCTTTGCCCTATGGCGTCTATGCTCCGGCTGAAGTCTACGACATGGCAAGCCTGCAGCGCGATCGCGCCGACTTGACTTACTTTGCCCAAGGGGAAGCGGCGTCAGACGGCGTTATTCAGGTGCAGCCTCCCAGCAGTATTTTGCAGCTCCACGTCAATACCGCCTCCCCCGATGGCAGCCTCGCCGGGCTGACCGAGGTTTACCAGCAGATCGCCCAAAAAATTAGGCAGCAAGAACCGCTGACCCCAACTGAGCAAAACTTTATTGGCTATGATGCCATCCAGCCCCTGCCGATTGAACCCACGGTTGAGTATTTGGGCAAACACGAACTGGGACACGGCTTTTTTATCTTCAACGAAGCTGACGAAGCCGAGATGGACCCGGAAACCGAAGGGATTGAGCACGAGGCAGGCAACCTTAAAATTACGCTGAAAAAGCCAGATACTCAGAACTGGGGCTATGACATCGTTATTTTTGGCTGTTCGGCCACCAATCCCTCCGTTCTGCGCACCCTCAGACCCCACGAACTGGTGGAATTTATTGAGACGCTGCACAATTTTCCCACCGGGCCAATCCAAATTATTTACGACATCGTCTACGGTCATGCCGACAATCAGGCGCTCAACCTGCTCAACGGGCGCTTTCTCAAAGGCCCCAACATGTACGGCCAAGACGTAAACCATCAGAACCCTACCGTCCGAGCAATTTTGCTGGAAATGCAGCGACGCAAAAACGATACGGGTGTGGACGGCATTCGCGTGGACGGGGCACAAGACTTTAAGTTCTTCAATCCCCTCTCCGGCGAAGTGGAATACGACGACCAGTATCTCAGCGATATGGCCGAGATTAGGCAGCAGATTGAAGGCCATCAGCGGCGGCTGTTTGCCATCTTTGAAGACGGTCGGCCCTGGCCTGCTGAAGGCTGGGAAGAAGTCTCGACCTATCGCAGCATCATTGAATTTAAGCCGGAGGCGTTTCAGTGGGGGCCGCTGATTTTTGCCCACAACACCCCTAGTCTCAAAGGCTTTTGGGACAAAAAGTGGCGGCGCGTTAACGAAGTTATGCAGCTTGGCGCTAACTGGATTACGGGCTGCGGCAACCATGACACGCTGCGGCGCGGTACCCAGGTGGATCCGGGCCTAGATATCAACTGGAATTTAGGTCAAATCCTGCCGGAAGTGCTGCATAACGCCTACGACAACCCGGCCATTACGCTGCTGACCTATGGCTTCAGCCCCGGACTGCCGATGGATTTCATTAACTGCACGATGCGGGCGCCCTGGGGCTTCTTGCGCAATACGGACGATCGCTACGGGGTCAAGGTGGTGGCCGAAGAGGCGGGCGGCTTTCTCGACTGGCAAATCATTCCCGAGACCTACGACTACCCAGACTTATTTCCGCGTGTCAAGGCGATGGGCTTTACCCGGCTAGCCGAGCTACGTCAGTTTGTCCGGGGGCTTTATGACGCCATTGAAGAAACGCACTATGACCTTGATGAGGTCGCACACCTTTGCCAGTGCTGGCTAGGAACAGAAGCAGATGCCGAAGCCGTCAAGCAGGAAGCACAAGTCCGTAAGTCAGCCGCTGAGCTGCAAAAGCTCAACGTTCCTGGTAAATCTAAAGTCCTGACGGAGCTAGATGTGGGCAAGCTGAAGCAGTTTGCTAAAGCCTTCATGGAGGACGCCCACGAGATCTGTAATGTCTGGCTGCAGCAGGACGTGATTGAGGCTGATCAAACGGCTTTCAATCTGGCTCTGCGCCGCTTTCGCCATGCGCGGCCTTGGCTGAAAGAAAACCTAACAGCGGGCGATCGCTTCGATCGCGTCAGCAACGCCCAGCAAACCCTGTTCTACGGTTTACGCCAGGCTCCCGCAGGTGACGAATCTATTGTCATAGCAGCGCACATGGGCGGGGAACCGCTGACGGTCAAGCTGAGTGACCTGCTGGAAATTGATCTGAAACAGTGGCAGGTGGCGATCGCCTCGCCGCATTTAGCCATAGACGATCTCAGCGTCTTTGAGCTGCAGGACAGTCAGGCAGTCTTGCTGCAGAAGCTGTAGGTCGCTAGAGATAAGGCAGGGCCAGCAGTATTGTCTCCATTTCATCGCGGCACAGGCCGCCATGATGCCCCTTATGGTGTTCTTCAAAGCGATCTTTTTCATACCACCAAACCAGCTTGTGCTGATGGGGCAAAACTACTAGGTTGCCCAATCGCTTGAGCAGCCGGGGTAAGGGCTGAGGGCCAAAGAAGCCTGACTCCACCAGCGTTTGTGTGTAATACACGGTGGCTTTGCCAGCAAGCTGCTGGGTCAGTAAGCTATGGGCTTTCTCTAAAAAGTCTGGCTGAATATAGAGAAACAGATCGCGGGAGCCACCGGCGGGCACTAGGAGCTGCCCCTGAGCGTTGCGCTGCAGCCAAGGTTCAATCGAGGGACTGAGCTGATTTAGATAGATTGTTTGCTCTGGGGAGATCGCCGTTTGACCGTGATCTGCCGTAATCAGCAGCAGCGTATCGTGTAGCTGACCCGCGAGGGACTGGTGTAAAAGCTGCTCTAGCAGCAGCCACAGCGCTCTGACCTCGGCCTCAAACTGCGGCGAACTGGGGCCATACTTATGGGCGATCGCGTCAATTACGTCAATATAAAGGCAGTGATAGGCTTTACCCGGCTGGGTGAGGACCGCCTCAGCCAAGTTCGTCATTGCCTCCGGCAGGGTGCGAAAGCCTATCATTTCCGCCCCATCGCAGACCGTTTGAGAAAAAGGCGAGTAAGCATAGCTTTGATGCTGATAGCAGTAAGACCTAACTCCCTGCTGGGCGAGTTGCTGATAGAGAGTCTGCGTGGGAAATAGAGCTGCTGGGGATATACCCGTTTGACTGACCGTTTCTCGCTCCCTATCTCCGGCGAGGGAAAACAGCAGCGGCGCAAAAATGGCGTCTAGCAGCGGCTCGTAGTAAAACCATTCGTAGACGCCGCTCTCGCCCACAGGCAGCCCCGTATGCAGCGTCGTCACATGGGCTGAAGTGGTAGACGGGAACTGGGTGGTCAGCTTAGAAGCCACCCCAGCCGTCATAAACCGCTGGAGCAGAGGTAGGCGATCGCCAAAGCGCTCAAAAAAGCGCCAGCCAAAACCATCCACCAGAATTAAAATCACCTTTTCGTACTGCTGCGGCAGTCCTGCTAAAACCGTCAGCGGCAGGCCAGCCTCAGTCTCCGCCGTCAGCAGATAGCGCACGAGCTGCGGAATTTGGGCGAAGCAGTAAGACTCGTAGAGGGGCTTACCAACATTGTCATCCAGGCGGGCCGCTTCCACAGCCCGGAGAGAATCTAGGTTCAGCATAGAAGTCGCAGTTTCAAGAGAGCAGCAGTCGGGCGCAGATGGGAACCGCGTTCATATATAGAGCTTAAATCGATCCAGCCATCGCTAGCGGGTTTTTGGATCTAGGGCATCCCGCAGGCCATCCCCCAGGTAGTTAATGCTCAAAACCGTTAGAAATATGGCTAACCCTGGAAATAGCACCATGTGAGGCGCTGACTCAATGTAGTTCTGAGCATCGTAGAGCATCCGGCCCCAGGTAGGCACGTCCGGCGGAAATCCCAGTCCTAAAAAGCTGAGGGTCGATTCGGCAATGATAGCGTTGCCTACCGCCAGCGTCGCTGCCACAATCACCGGGCCAATCACGTTCGGCAAAATATGGCTCCAGATTAGACGGCGCGGTGATGCTCCCAGGGCGATCGCCGCTTGGACAAAAGTGCGTTCCTTAACGCTGAGGAAACCCGCCCGCACCAGCCGCGCCACGGCCATCCAGTTGAGTCCGCCAATCACCAGCACAATCAGCACAAAAATTCCCAGCTCTGGCCCGAAACTGGCTCTGGCCTGATCGCCAAATAGATAGATCACCATCAGCGCTAAGGGAAGCTGAGGCAGCGAGAGAAACATATCCGTCAGCCGCATCAGCCCGCCGTCTACCAGGGAGCCATAAAAACCGGCGATCGCGCCGACTAAAACCCCCAGCGTCATCGCAATCAGCATTGCCACAATGCCCACGGCTAGAGAAATCCGACCGCCATAGAGGATGCGAGCGAGCTGATCTTGACCCAAATCGTTGGTACCAAAAGGATGTTCCCAGCTAGGCGGCAGCGTCGCCTGACCAAAATCAATCTGGGCAATAGGCGTTGTATACACGAGAGGCCCCACCAGAACGGCTAAGCCAATTAGCAACAGCACTAAAGCGCTGATCAAAGCTGGGCGATCGCGGCGTAGGCGCTGCCACAGCCAGGATAATTGACCGCTGGCGATCGCCAACTTCTGGCGATTGGGCATCTCAGTTGCTCGAAACATTGACCAACACCCTACCATTGCCCCGGAGATTTAGCACCTAAAGTCGGTACAGTGAGAAAAGCAAAAAATTAAAGTAACAGCTCACATTTTCAAACCTGTAGAAGAAAATGGCGCGGTTTCGGTGCGTGACCTGGGGAAAAACTGCTATCTGGCTGCTGCTAGGGTTATTGCTGGTGCAAGTTTTGAGTCTGATGGGACTCTGGCTGACCTGGCCAGGCCAGTCCGCTGGCGTGACGCTTTCGCTGATGGTGCCTCAGGCAGAAGTGCTTTATTGGGAGCCGTTAATTGAGGTCTTTGAAGCTGAAAACAAAGACATTCAAATTGAGCTGGCGGCAGGAGCCTATACGCCTGAGCAGATTCAGACTATTTATAAGGCGGACTTACAGACCGACCAGCCTCGCTATGACCTGGTCTACATGGACGCTGTTTGGCTACCGGGATTCGCCAGTCAGGGATGGCTGCAAGACTTGACAGCCCAGGTGTCATCAGCAGCGCTCTCTGAATTTGTCAGCAGCGAAGTTGACCTGGGGCGCTACCAAAAACAGCTCTATCGGCTGCCCTTCTACGCCGATATTGGCGTGATGCTGGTGAATCAGGCCCTAGTGAATCCGGTGGGGCTGCCTACTACGTTCAATGCTTTGTTTGACGTGGCGCGATCGCTACAGCCACCAGAACAGTGGAGCTACCTCTGGCAGGGGCAAGCTGGCGAGAGCTTAGTGGCTAATTTCGTCGAAGTTCTTGACGGCTACGGTGGGTTTTGGATTGATCCGGCGACTCAGTCAGTGGGCCTCAACCAGCCGGAAGCCGTTCGAGCGGTTCAGTTTTTGCAGGATACGCTGACGCGCAGCCTCTCACCGCGAACAGTGCTGGGCTACGCTGAGCAGGCTTCGTTTGAGCAGTTTCAGACCGGCAATACGGCTTTTTTGCGGATTTGGCCTCAGTTTTGGCAGCGGGCCAATGCGGTCGATTCTCCCCTACACGACCGAGTGGGCTTATCGACGACCCTAGCCCTGCCGGGCCGCGTTCGCCGGGGCTGTCGAGGAGGATGGGGCTTAGCGATCGCGCAGAATGCGGCCCACCCCGAAGCCGCTTGGCGAGCCGTTGAGTTCTTTACTAGCACTGCGGCCCAGCGCCAGTTCAGCCTAGCTTCTGGCTATCTGCCCAGCCGCAAAGCTCTATTTACCGAGCCGCAGCTTTTAGCCACCTATCCCCACTTTGCTCAACTGCTAGAGCAGTTGCAGACTCGCTCGGTTTTTCGGCCTCAAATTCCGGAATATGAGCAGGCTTCTCAGATTTTACAAACTCATCTCTGGCAGGTTTTAGTCGGTGAGGCCACTGCATCTGCCGCCATGCAGCAGGCGGCAGAGCAAACGCGATCGCTGCTGAAAGAGGGCGGTCAGGCGGCCTCAGCGGCAGGCTGATCTTTGAGCAGCAAATCCAGCACCAGGGAAGCCGTCCAGGAAAAGTCAGCCGAGCCGAGTCCGGCTCCCGTATCGGGGTTGAAATACTCGTAGAAGCCTGAGCGCCGAGGCAGCTCTAGACTATTTTGGCGGAGCTGTTCGGCTTCGTGGTAAAAGCCGTAGTTCTCAAACCCTTGAATGAGCAGCCAGTTGAGGTTAATCCAAATGGGGCCGCGCCAGTAGCGGGCAGGATCAAACACGGCTTCTTGGCGGCTGCAGCTGGGCACCGTCCAGCTACCGCTGCCGCAGAAGTTGCTGTTGTAAAAAGTTTTCAGCATCTGCACCGCTTGGGCATGGGTGGGAATCTGAGCGTAGAGCGGCGAAAAGCCAGCGGCAACTGAGATATCAATAGGCTGCTGGGCGGCCCGGTCGTAGCTTTGATAAATGCATTTTTTGCCATTCCAAAGTCTGGAGTTCATGCCACGAGCAGTCTTATCCGCCCAGGCATGAAAAGGCTGAGCGTCCTGGTCGATCAGCTCTGCGATCGCGGCCAAGTCACGATTAGCCTTAACCAGCAGCGCATTGAACAAGACATCCTGAATCAGAAAGGGAAAGTTCTTCTGGATATGGGTTTCCGCGTACTGATTTTCTCTAGCCTGTACCATCAGATAGACGTAGCGATCGTAATCGCGATCGCTGGGGCGATGGCTGCTGTCAATTTCGTTGAGATCAACGCGGCGATAGGGCGGCAGGGTTTCGCGGTTGACTTTGATACGCTGCAAAACGGCATCCCACATGGGCGAATTATCCTGCCCCGATTCCCAAGGATGGCGAATATAGATGAGGCCGTTGTTGTCAATGTCGCGATCGCGGTAGAGATACCAGTGCCAGGCTTTCAGCCGGGGGAATAGCTCGGCCAAAAAATGCTTGGCCGCCTTTTTGTCGCTGGCATGGCGGTAAATATGGCGGGCGGCAGTGGCATGAACCGGCGGCTGAATAATGCCAGAGGTGGCCGCCTGGTGAGGCTTGGGGCCTTCCGGCGATCGCTCAGTTTGCCAGTAGTCTGGCCCCGGAAAATAGTCTTTCACCTCCCGCTGACGAAAGACGATGTGCGGCAAAAAGCCGTTGCTCCACTGACCGCGAAACAGCGATCGCAGTTCCTGCATTGCCTTCGCCTGATCGTAATGGGCATAGCCCATCGCAATAAAGGCGGAATCCCAGCTCCACTGGTGCGGGTAAAGCCTAGGAGCAGGTTTTGTAGCCGTTCCCAACCAGTTCTGATGCAAAATATTTTTGGCCTGCTCAGCTAAAGCAATATCTTCAATCTTCATCGTTAAAAGTCTCCTGTTATAGAGTTTTACAGAGAATAGAAACGGTCAATCAAATCTATTTTTCGGCTATAAAAATCAACGCAAACCCGCCTGGTCTGCGCCAAGTTTGCGCTAATTGAATAGCCCCTTATGCAGTTTTCAAAATCCCAAGATCTTAGCCTTTTCAAGCAAAAGCCAAGTCATTTAGAGCTGCTATTACCGCCCCACTGCCACCCGCTGAAACCATACTACTTAATCGCTGATCTTAGAAACTGCATTTGATAAATGGCAAGGGGTTAACAGTTTTTACATAGTCAAATAAAGATTTGATTAGAGATTTCAATCAGCTATTGGACGAAATTAGGGAACTGAAAAAATCTGAGTGGCGCTGCTGCAGGACAGACTGGACAATTCTTAAAATAAGCTTCAAAGCAAAATGTCTAATTTCAGTGTCTAGGCCCTTCTCCTGGTAAAAATTCTATCGCCTGACCGATCTGACTACGGGTGTAACCCCTTACTCTAAGGAAGAGTTTTGTTGAAATTGTTACAAAAGCTAGCTTTAGCCATGATGCATTTGTTCGGCTCTCATCGGCCACCCATTCAAATTAAGCTGGGGGCTTTAGCCATCTGTTTGGGTTGGCTCAGTGCTGGCTGCTCTCTACCTCAGACACGGGCCAACGACCTGCTGCCGTCTGCTGGTCAGACGGTTGGCTGGGTAGAGAATGGCAAGATTTTAGGTGTTGAGTCAGAAATCAAGGTCAAACTTGATACGGGTGCGGAAACATCTTCCATCAATGCCGAAATTTTAGAGCAGCCAGCAACTCAAACCGAAGCGGGCGGCCTGATTAAGTTCCGCTTTGTGGATACGGATGGCCGCAGCCAAGTTTTTGAACGTCCAGTAACGCGCTGGGTGCGAATTAAAGATGGTGAAGGGGGCTTTTTTCGCCGCCCGGTGGTCCGCATGAAGTTTTGCGTGGGCGGTCAATGGCTTGAAGAAGAGGTGAATTTAGCCGATCGCGATCAGTTCAACTATTCGGTTTTGATTGGTCGCAACATGCTGAAAACGGGGGGACTTCTGGTTAACTCGGCTGAAACTTTTACAACTGAGCCAGCTTGTCCCACCGAGGAGACTGAGGCATGAACCGAACTTTTAGAGCAGCCCTGCTGGCCCTGTTTCTAGCAGCAATTGGACTCACTATTTTTATTCATAAACTGGTCGTTTCAGATATTCCCTTACTGCCCGATCAAACTAATAAGGGCTGGTACATTGAGGCCAAGCTTTCCCTCACCTCAGAGCAGTCGCTGCTGTCATCAGAAGAGGGATTACCCACCAATATTCGCCTGCCGCTGCCCCAGCAGTCACCTCGCTACGCCATTGTCGATGAGGCTTTTGTCAATGATGGCTACAGCCGCGAAATTGAAACGGCAGCTAACAGCTTTGAGCGCACCGCTATTTTCCAGAATCAGTCGGCTACCGGACAGACGACCTTGTTCTACCGGGCCGTTGTAGACGAAGATCCTAACCTGTCGCTTGGCCCAGAAACGTCTAGATCTGCAGACGGTTCCCTCTCAGGGCAGCGGTTGGTCAAACAGCAGATTAGCCAGTTTGAGCCATCGGGCAATGTTCAAGATAATCTGCAGGAAAATCCGCCCACTGCAGAAATTGAGTCACTGCTGGCAGAAGCGCAGGTTGAATCGAGCGATCGCCTCTCTTTAGCCAAAGCAATTTATCAGCTCGCCCTAGTTCCCGATGACGTGCGCGTCCAGTCCCTACAAAAGGTGCTAGGAGCCAATGCTTCCACGCCTGAAATCGCTGCTTTTCTCCTGCAGCAGGCCAACATTCCGGCACGGGTAGGCAACGGTATTCTACTGACGGCAGAAGAAGCCTATTCCACCAGCTTTGTGCAGTGGTTGGAGGTACAGACTGAGGCAGGCGAGTGGTTAGCCTACGACACCATTGACCTCAGCTTCGGCGAACAGACGCGCTACCTGCCCTGGTGGTATGGCACCGGAGAGGTTGTCAGCGCGACCGGATCGGGGGATATCACCTTTGAGGTGATTGTACGTCCCAACGTAGATGGCGGCCTGACCCAGACAGTTTTGCAGGGAGAGCGGCTAAATAGTCCCTTTTTAGATTACTCGCTCCTGGGCCTACCGTTGACAACGCAGCGGGTGTTTCAGGTCTTAGTGCTGGTTCCCATTGGCGCTTTGATTATTTCAGTGCTGCATCAGATGGTGGGGCTGCAAACTTTCGGCACCTTTACCCCCATTTTGATTGCGCTTTCGTTTAGAGAGACGGGACTGGCTGTGGGCATTCCCCTATTCATCTTGGTGGTGGTAATTGGACTGCTGATTCGAGCCTATCTCAACCGCCTGCAGTTGCTGATTGTGCCAAGATTGGCCGCCATTTTGACGGCAACGGTTTTGATTATGGCCGTTTTAGCGGTTGTCATGGATCGGTTTCAAATCAATCTGGGCCTGTCTATCTCTCTGTTTCCAATTGTGATTTTGGCGATGACAATTGAGCGAGCTGCCGTCATGTGGGAAGAAGAGGGGGCCAAGGAAGTCCTGGTGGCCGGATGTGGCAGCCTGGCAGTTGCAGTGGTGGGCTATTTCTGCATGATCAACAACTACGTGCAGCATATTGCCTTTGTCTTTCCGGAACTGCTGCTGCTGGTCTTAGCCGTCAATATCATGGTCGGTCGCTACAACGGCTACAAGATCGTTGAATATTTCCGCTTCCGATCGCTACAGAGACAAATCAATCAGCCGCAGGGATAGGTGCCAGATGAATTTGCGAAACTCAGGAATTTTGGGCATCAACGCCCGCAACTTAGATTATTTATTTCCCAGCAATCCCCGCCATCTCTATCGCTATGCTGACAGCAAGCTAGAAACTAAAAAGATTGCTGAAAAGATCGGCGTCGCCGTACCTGAAACCTACGGCGTCATCCAATTTCAAAACGAGGTCAACCAGCTCGCCAGTATGGTGAAGAATCGCGCCGCCTTTGTGGTCAAGCCTGGTCATGGCAGCGGCGGTGATGGCATCGTCGTCATCAGCCGGGTCACAGAGGAGGGCTACTATAAGCCCAGCGGTCAGTGCCTAAAGCTATCTGACCTGCAATATCACATCCACAATACCCTCAGCGGTATGTTTGCCCTTTCTGGCCATTCTGACACGGCCATTATTGAATACGCGGTGCAGTTCGACCCCATATTTGCAGAGATTGCCTATCAGGGCGTGCCCGACGTTCGAGCCATTATTTACTACGGCGTGCCGGTGATGGCGATGCTGCGACTGCCGACCAAAGCTTCTGACGGTAAAGCCAATCTGCATCGCGGCGGCGTTGGCGTAGGGATTGATTTGGCAACGGGCCGCACTTTGGCAGGGATTCAGCACAATCGCTATATCGATACGCATCCGGAAACGGGAGCGGCCTTGGCCGGATTGCAGATTCCTCACTGGCAGTCAATTTTAGAGATGTCGGCCAGGCTGAGTGACAAAACTGAGTTTGGCTATTTGGGAGTTGATTTTGTCCTAGACGAAACGAAAGGGCCGCTGTTGCTAGAAATGAACGCCCGGCCAGGACTGTCTATTCAAATTGCCAATCGGGACGGCCTGATTCCACGGCTAGAGGCGATCGCAGCCGCTTTGCCCAAACTAACCACACTGCAAGACAAAATAGAGTTTGCCCAGGCAGAGTTTGGCGTCAATGCTCCCCGTTTAGAGCAGCCGCTAGCTAGCTGCTAGCGTGAGTTGTTTAAAAATCAGCCCCGTCTGAGCTTGAAACTTCAGGCGGGGCCGGAGTTTTGAGTTGATCGTTTAGCTCAGACTAGTTGACGGCATCTTTGACGTTGTCTTTGACCTGCTGGCCCAAGTTCTTCAGAGACTTGCCAGCCGATTCTAGCGGCTGGGGCGATGCCTGCTGAGAGGTTGACTTGCGATCGAGATCTCTGATTCGAGATTCAGCCGCAGAGGTGTCCCGCCGTGGATCGGTGTCCTCGTAGCGATTCATGCCGCCCACCTTAGGCTGCACGGTGTCGTAAGGCTCATAATTTTGTATTTGACCGCGATCGTTTTTCTGATAGCCACCTGCGGCTTGAGCTGTGCCCGCCCAGCCTAAAACTAGGCCAACGCAGAGACAAAGACCCATCAGACCCGCGATCGCCCGGCGAATAGAATTTGCGTTTAGAAGTGTTTTCATAGCTTGAATCCAAAACATATTGTCTTGAAATGTAGACATTTTTAGGCGTCTTAGCTTCTGCCCTAAGTACAGAGCTGAGCTGAGCAGGGTCTGCCTTTAGTTTCAGGCAACCTGTATCGTTGGATAGTTTTATAACGGCGGCGGGCGATCGCGGGCTCTCTTTCCTGAACGAATATTTCGCACGATGGGTTTTTCCGAGACGAACTGCTCTCTAGGATGGAAAACACTTAATTAACTGTGTTGAGCTATTCCATATGTCAAAGCGAAAAGAGGCTGATTTAGGAGAACAGGCCATCAGTAAGGCGGTCGAAGTCGGCCTAGATAGCCAGTTGGACGAGGCCGAAAACTTAGATGTCGATGTCAAGACCGATCCTGTCAAGCTGATGCAGGGAGACGTAGACTACGTTGAGATTGACGGGGAAGGCTTAGTGATGGAAAAAGGCTTGCGCACCGAAAAGCTGCAGCTAGCCACTGACAATATCTCCATTAATCCGCTCCAGGCCGCCGTCGGAGAAATTGAGCTGGAAAAAGCGGTTGACGCCAAGACCTTTGTGGTTTTGACCGAAACCGATATAGAAAATGCCTTCAATTCTGACTACGTTCGCGCCAAGCTACAGGCGTTAGAAGTCGAGGTTGACGGGGACAAAACTCAAATCGAACCGCGCCAGATCAGCTTTTCAATTCCCCAGGCGGATACGGTTTGTCTAAAGGCTGAAGTTAAGCTGGTCAAGTCTCAGGAAATACGGCAGGTGGCCTTTCAGGCTCAGCCTGAAATGACAAAATCAGGGCACCAAGTCCAGTTAAATCAGGTTGAACCGCTAGCGGGTGCTGCAAACGATCCCCAGCTGACGCAGGCGCTCATCCAGGTCGCCGGAGAACTGTTAGATCTCCGCAACTTTGAGTTAGACGGCATGGCTCTGCGCTTCGATCGCCTCACCGTACAGCCCGGTCAGATTAAGCTGCAGGCCAAGGCGACCATAGATGACCTGCCGGGCATGTAAGGCAAGGGCGTAGCGGCTCTCAGCCAGAGACTGAGGCCGTTTGCTTGACCACCAAGCCTTTGAGCTTCTCTAGCGTTTTCTGCACCGTCACCAGATTGCGGGCATCTTTTTGGGCTTTGAGCCGTTCAGAAGCGGCTTCTAAGTCCGCGATCGCCTTTTGAAAGTCGCCTACTTTTTGGTAGACTGCCGCCCGGTAGCACAGGGGCAGGGCGATCTGGGCTGAATTGCGCTCTACGGCGGCGGTAAAGTCCGCGATCGCCGCCGTCAGGTGTCCTAGCTTCTGGTAGGCGACGCCGCGATAGAAATAGGGCAACGGTGAGTCTGGGCGGATCTGGCTGGCCTGGGTGAGGTCAAACAGGGCGCTTTCAAGCTGGTCATTTTCTAGGAAGGTGATGCCGCGATTGCAGTAAGCACTAAAGTGCTGGCCATCGTAGCGCACTGCCTGGCTGAAGTCCGCGATCGCGGCTTCTAGCTGACCTAAGTTGGCATAGATCAGGCCGCGATTGTTGTAGGCGGACGGATCGTGGGGCGTAATCTTGAGGACCTGGTGGTAGTCCATTAGGGCCGCTTCCTGATCGCCGAGATCATAGCGAGTGGTCGCCCGGTTGAAGTAGGCCACGGCATCTTCAGCCGCAATGGTGGGGTCGCTAAAGCGATCGCTGAGACACTGCACCACCTGCGGGTCAGTGGTGTGCAGCTTCAGGCCGAGCTGATTAAACACCGTATTGGCCGTTTTGATTGGCTGTACGCCTAGAATGGCAAAGCTGCGATCGCAGACCAAGAAGTTTTCATCTGTCCCCAAGATTTTGAAGGTAAAGCGATCGGGGTAGCGCTGTTTCAAGGGCAACAGCTTGTTGAGCGCTTCGGTAATTTGCTGTTTTTGGGCCGACTCAAGCTGCCAGCGCTGACTCACCGTATGCAGTAAACGGCCTTCCCGGCGATCACCAACGTGACACCAGCCAATTTCTAAGCGACACTGACGGGCCAATAGCGCTTCAAACTGACCCACCATCGCTGTATCTAACTCACAAGCGTCAGCCCAGGGCCATACTAAAACCAAACGCTCTTGAGTCCGCGCGATCGCGGCCTCTAGGGCTAAGCGACTGTCAGAAGGCGTCGTGTTGGCTAGCTCAGAGAGTCCCTGCGACCCTTGAAAATCGACAATCCAGCGGTGCTGAGCGGGCAGCTGCGGAGAAGAAGTGCCTAGCTCCAGCCGTGTCAGCAGTGTGTCCTGCACGTCTCGCAAATACTGCTCGGTATCTTCGACTCGCACCCCTAAGGCCCGCAGCTGAGTTTGTAGCTGATGGGTATCAGCCGCCTGCGGCAAAGTCGCTACCTGGTGGGAAAGCTGCTGCTGAGCCTGCTCTAAAGTTTGAGTAAACTCCTGAAGCTGCTCAAATTTCTCCTGTAGATGACCAATAGCCTGCCGCGTAGGAGCATCTGCTGACTCATAGTTATTGTCAAGGCGAGCCGAAATCTGCGCGATCGCCGCTTGAAGCTGCTCAATCTGGGGCTGAGCAGCCGCAGGTGCTTCTACTGCCACGCCGCCGCCAGCGGGTAAAGCCTTGACTAGAGTTTGATGCTGCTCAGTGAGCTGCTTGAGCTGCTGAGCCAACCGCGCAAAGTCCTGTCGCGGCACCAAGTCTGAGATCGCTTTGATCAGCTCTCGCACTTCTTCTTGTAAAACCGTCGAGTCGTTAGTAGCAGTCCCCTCTCGCAGACGGCGATCGAAGTAGCTGAGGCTATGGGAAAGAGAGGAAAGCTGGCTTTTACTTTCCAAGCCCAAAGTATCTAGCGTCACTCGCAGCTGCATTAGCTCAGTTTTGAGATAGGCAATCTCCGCTTCAGTGGCCTCTACTCGCGGAATACTGGATAACCGCTGCATCTGGCCGCTCAGGCGCTCTACCGTTGAGCAGAGGTACGCATATTGATCCTGCAGCTCGCTGATGTCTTTGTAGATGGGACTCAAATCGGGCGCTTCGATAGCGTGGAGGCGCTGCTCTAGCTGCTGTTGGGTTTCCTCTAGCCGTTGAGAAAACCGGACAATGGCGCGATCGTTATGGGCCATCACCGTACGCTGCAGGGTCATAAATTCTTCAGGCGTTGGCACCGTCGCCACCTGATCCTGGAGCTGATGCACCGCCCCTGAAAGCACCTGACTGGTATTGTCAGAAACCTCAGTTAGCTCTTCGACCCGGCGCTCTAGCCGACGCCGACTGACCAGCCCTAGAGCAACTAGAACGGACAAAGGGGCTGACGCATACAAAAGCTGCTGCGTTGCCGCTGAAGCCACGATGCCTGCCCCGGTGCCTAGGAGCAGAGCGTTCTCAGAAAAGTTGAGCCAATCGGGTGTTCTCACAGCGCCTCGACCTGAATACAGAGTTGCCAAAGGTTAGGAAATCCGTACTGCTCAGGCAGGCGCGGATTTCAGCAGCGGTATTAACCACTCTGATTCATGCTTTCAGATCAATTGGGCTGACATCAGGATAGCGATCGCAACTTCGGTAGTTTTCCGTGCAAAAGCAGGTCATGTTTGCCACAACCTGCCGTAGAGCTTTTAATTGATCCGTAGGACTGCTTAGAGAATCCGGAAAATAAAGGGGTAGCGATAAACGGTATCGGGAGCCCGTAAGGCTTTGACGATCGCCAAAATCGGTAGGGCAATCTGCGCAATGAAGAGAATCCCCAACAGCGGCCAGCCAATGAGAACTAACGTTAGAACGCCAAAGATAAGGCCGTACAGCCAAACGTTGAAGTGAAAGTTCAGTGCTTCCTGGGCGCTCTCTTTAACCACCGGATCGGTTGAGACGAACCAAATAGCCAGCGGGATTCCGGCTGAGAGCAACAGGGCACTGAAGAAAATAGAGCCGTGGCTCAGACCCACTAGGAGCTTACGTTTATCACTATCGTAGGTACCTTGCATTCTATAAATTCCCTTTGAATAATTTTTTCCTATCCTAGCGCTACTGCTAAAAGCTGAAACTCTGTTAAAAGCCGTAAAATTCCCCCTTGCTAATTTTGTTAAAACAGCTCGTCCAAAACTGTTCTAGCTGATGCCTTTGTAAGGGTTATGCTTCTTCGGCTGGAGCGGGCGATCGCCCTTCGGTTATTGGCTCAGCCGGAGCTGCACTGGGTTGGGGGGCGGGCGGCGCGGCGGCTCCCTGAATCATCTGCCCGGCCTTACCAATCAGAGTGGAGAGTTTGCCGTCTTCCAGCAGAGAATTAATCAGGGCTAGGCCGCTGGTGGAGAGCAGCAGCTTATTAATATCCTGCATGCCGTTGCCGTTGCCGTTGCCGTTGGCGCCGGGAAAAGCATAAATTTTGGCATCGCCAATTACGCCGGGCTGAGGTGCAAGGGCCTGCAGTACTTCCGGCAGTTTTTCGGCCAGTTGGGGCCAAATTTGGGCAATCACTTCAGCCGTGAGGTTGGGATTGCTGATGGCATTTTTAGCCGTGATGCGGGCCTCAATCCCGGCTGCTTCCGCCAGCGCTTTATCCCGCTCAGCATCGGCTAAAGTCCGAATCGCTTCGGCTTCCAATTCTGCTGCCTGCCGGGCGATTTCGGCCTGCCGCCGCCGCCGGAACACGTCAATTTCCACCACGTTTTGATCAGCGATGCGGCGCTCTTGGGCCTCTCGCTCCGCCGCGATCACCGCTAGCTGCTGCTGCCGCTGGGCCTGCTCGACTGCTGTAGCTGTCCCTACGGCTTCTTGGGCTTGGGCCCGTTCAGCTTCAGCGCTGAAGCGATCGCGTTCTCGCTCCGCAATGGCGATCGCCGCTTCCTGCTGGGCCACCTTAGATTCGCGTTCGGCTTCTGCTAAATCCACCTGCGCCTTAAAGTTAGAAGCATCAACCGCTTTCTTCCGGTTGACCTCAGCCACTTCAGCTTCTTGCTTCTGCAACGCTTGAGCCACTTTGAGCTGCTTTTGCCGCTCCTCTAGCTCAATATCGGCCTCAATCTGGCTTTGCTGCACGCTCAGCTTACGCTTGATTTCCTCTTCCTCAACCGACTTTTCCTGCAGGATTTTGGTGCGCTGGGTAGCGGCAGCTTCGCGATCTTTAGACTCCTGAATTTCTCGCTGCCGCTGGGCTTTGAGCGATTCTACCTCTAGCTGTTGGGCCAGGTTGGCGTCTTCTTTTTCCTGAGCAATTTGCAGCGATCGCTTTTCGGCATCCAGCTCTTTTTGCTCAATCGTCACCTGGGTTGCCAGCTCTACTTCCCGCTTTTGCTGAATCGAGCGCTGAATCGTTTCTGTCCGCAGCCGCACTCCCTGAGCGTCAAAAAAGTTATTGGTGTCGTAAGTGTCACTTTCCTCAATTTCAGAGATAGCAATGTTGTTGAGCGTCAGGCCCACTTTTTTTAAATCTGGCTCAATCAGATTCAGTACCTCTTGAGCAAAGCCCAGCTTGTCTGAATCAATTTCGGCCAGGGTTTTGGTTTTGGCCGCGGCGCGAATGCCGTCATCAGCCCGTTTCTCTAAAGCGTTTTTGATGTCGGTGGGCGTAATTTTGCCCTGGTTAGACAGCCGCGCCGCCGCCATCAGCACGTCCTGTTCTGAGGGGCTGATGCAGACATAGAGGGTAACGCGCATATCCGCCCGCAGATAGTCCTGGGTGCGCACCGCCAGCTTGCCCGTACGCTCAACGTCGATAGATATTTCTCGCAGGGGTACCCGTGTCAGCTCATGGAAACCAGGCAGCACCACGCAGCCGCCGTTGAGAATGACCCGCTTCTGCTTGCGGATCACGCCGCCGGTTTTGACAAAGGCTTCATTGGTCGGCGTGATTACGTATACCCGCGTGTAGGCCCACACCGCCAGCAGCAGCAACACTACGATGGTGACAACACCGCCAGAGGCCAGCGCCCCCAGCCCGCTAAACTGTCCCAGCGTGGGAGTACCCACTGAGGCCACCGACGCTTCAGCGGGCAGGGTCGCCAGATCCTCAGAAAATTCGGTTTCGGACAGTTCAACTGCGGGCAGGGTCGGCAGAGTTTGAAGCAGAGTCAGCCAAAACATGATGAGTACTCAAATTTAGGGTAAAGATAATAAAAATTAGGACTTCGGCGGCCCATTATCAGAGAGCCAGTTTTCCTGATCGATGCTGTCTTTGGCAATGACGATATAGCTGCGGGGCGATCGCTCAATCACAATGACATCGGCTCCCCGCCGCACGGTAATTTCGGCCCAGTCGGGCATGACAGCACTGACGGTGACTAAGTTGCGGGCCGCATCAAGCACGTCAACCTGACCAATTTTGCCAGAGCTTTCAAAGGGCAGGGCTGCCGATACCACCCGGCCCACGCAGCCAATCAGCCGATCTTCGCTAGCATCTTCGCTGAAAGCGGCAAAGACTTTGCCTACGGGGCGAGCGACTAAACCACCCACAAGCAGCGCGATCGCCAGGGATAATACCAGCACCACCCCGGCTAAAAATCCAGCCGGAATTTGACCGATCACCTCCGCGATCGCCACGTTCAAAATCCAGCCACTCAGTCCCCACACGCTAAAGTCCAAAGCAAGCAGCAAAATCAGCGGTGCCCGACCAATGCCAAACCAGGCTAAAACCTGCCCAAAACTGAGTTCGCCATCGCTATCGGCGTCGAAATCAAGCGGCTGAGTTTCTGCGTCTAGATCAGCGTCGACATCCAGATCGGCATCGACATCCAAATCAGCATCAAAATCAACATCCGTATCTACTTCCAGGTCATCGTCGCCGCCGCCTGAGAAAATCACGAGCAGGAACAGCAGCACGCCGGTGCCTAAAAATATCCAGTAAGGCAGATTAGCCAGATCAAAAAGCATATTGGGTCAGACCACAATCACGCCCAAGATAGCCGCAAATTATGCCTGTAGGGGGAAGCGGATAGCTTTTTTAACGATTCGTTTTGAAGTCAATGTGGGCGGGGATAGCAATACCCACCTGATCCAAAGCTCCCTTCAGCCGCCGCCGAAACTCCCGCGCCACTACCCACTGCTTCAGAGGCTGGGTCTTAATCCAGACGCGAATCATCAGTCCTCGCTCATCAAATTCTTCAACCCCTAGCACCTCTGGCTGGGCCAGAATCGCCTCCTGCCACTGCGGATCCTGGCTCATGGTGCAGGCAACGGTTTGAATGATGTCTAAAACCTGATCGACATCGGTGTGGTAGCCGATGGGAATAAACAAGTCCGCCCGCGACCAGTGGCTAGAATGATTGGCAATTAGGCGAATTTCGCTGTTGGGAATAGAGACTAAGCGGCCTTCATCATCCCGGAGCTGGGTAATCCGCAGATTCATATTTTCCACCAGCCCCCGAATCCCCTGAATCGTCACCACATCTCCAACGGCGTACTGGTCTTCCAGGATGATGAAGAAACCGTTGAAGGTATCTTTAATTAAGTCTTGAGCTGCCAGCGACAGCGCTACGCCCACAATACTGGCCCCGGCAATTAGCGGCACCGTATTGATGCCCACCGCCGCTAGGGCAAACAGGCTGCCCACAGCGATGCAGCTTAGGGTGACTACGCCGCGAATCACTCTGGAGATAGTATTGATGCGCAATCGCAGGCGGCGATTTACTTCAGCGGTCAGGTCATCTTCACTGGCGATCGCGGAGCTGAGCCGACTGATTAGGGCATAGCTGAGGCGAATGCCCATGTAGGTTATTAAGGCCACAATGCCAATTTTGACCGGATTTTCTAACCCTTCGACAATGCGCACCTGCAGAATGCGAGTTTGGGGAAAGCGACTGAGAATCAGCAGGATGCCACCAATCCACAAACCGACCTGTATAAGCTGAAAAAAGCGGAGCTGGGCTTCAGTAAAGTTCCACTGCTGCCGCTGATTGAGCCAGGTGAGTAACGGGATTGAAAGGGGAAGGCGAGTTCCGGCCAGTTCTACCTTCTGATGGCGCAGCTGCTTTTCCCAGCGGCCCAGCACCCAGTTGAAGATGAACAAGCTCAGCCCTACCAGCACTGCTAAAATCGCCTGTTGAACCAGATAAACGGGCTGCCGCTCCCGCCGCGATCGCGCCAAGCTCTCCCTCACGCGCTGCACGATCATATCGGCGGCTGTTTCTACGTCTACTCCCCGCAGTTCGGCGTCTAGGCGAGTAACGCTCATCAACCGGGTCAGCGGCTCAGGACTGATACCCAAATAAATTTCAGGGGCTTTGCGCAGCGTTGTTTCCGCAGACTGGTTTGCCTCCTCTGAACTAAGCTCCACAGGCTGCACCCGAATTTCACTCTGCAACTGGGGATTGGGAGCCTGCATATAGCGATCGCGCAGCTCCCGTAAAACCACTGCAATAGCATTGACTCGCTCACTCAGGTCTGAGCGCGGCGCGGCCACTCGGAAGGGACAGTAGCCATCTAACCGCACGCAGGCTACTTCAATCTGCACTGCCGGATCATCCACGCTCTGGTTGAGAGTAGGCAAATTAATATCGATTAGCGTATCTTGGGCCAGTCCTGGCAGGCTGCAAAACAGCAGGCTCAGGCTGACTAACAGGATCCAGAGACATCGGCGTTTCATACGGAGCAGGGGGCGATCGCGTTTTTTCTATTATTCAGTGTTTGCAGAGGCCGCGACCTAATTTATTAGACGGCAGGCTTGCCCATTCACGCCTAGGTCGAGATCTGCTGTTCTCTGTCAGGAGTCAGATGTGCCCCGGCTGCATTTTTTTGATACTAAGTTTGAGCTATTTTTGCCCTAAACTGCTGATTGCTCAATCACTTTCAGCGGTGTTTAATACACCCACCGCAGAGCAGTGCTACTTCAGTTCATACCCGAAATCAGCAATACCCCAATTATTTAAATTTTCAGTCTTAGCGCCGCCATCCGCTTTGACTGCAAAGCTATAAAAGCGTTTATGGTTTGTGCGATCGCTAGATAAATTCTCATCCTTGGAGAAAGCAAACTGTGACTAGTCCAATTGAATTTAAGCTGCTAGCGCCTTACAACAAAGCCGCAGCCCTGATTGGTTCTTTCTCCAACTGGGAAGATATTCCCCTCGAAAAAGGGGACGACGGCTACTTTCGGACGCAGGTTGACCTAGAAGACGGCATCTATCAGTATCGCTTTCGCGTCCAGACCAAAAGCTGGTTTTTCGATCCTGACGAGTGGGTGACTATCACCGATCCTTGTGCCACTAATATTGACGATGCCAGCCAGAACGGCATTATTCGCATCAAGGACGGCAAAGCCGTTGTCGATACTTACGTTTGGCAGCACGATGACAAACCGCTTCCTCCAGATCACCAGCTAGTTATCTATGAGATGCACGTTAGCGATTTTTCGGGTGGTGAAGATGATCCCTATCCCAGAGGCGACTATGAGCACGTTATCGAAAAGCTAGACTACCTCTGCGAGCTGGGGATTAACGCCATTGAGCTGATGCCTATTAAGGAGTATCCAGGCGACTATAGCTGGGGCTATAACCCTCGCTACTACTTCGCTTCAGAGTCTAGCTATGGCAGCACAGAAGATTTGAAGCGGTTAATTGATCAGTGTCACGGGCGCGGCATTCGGGTCTTTATGGACTGTATTTATAACCACTCCGATGATGAATGCCCGCTGACTCAAATTGATCACGACTACTGGTATCACCATTCACCTCAGGATGAGGAATACAATTGGGGGCCAGAGTTTAACTACGAGTTCTATGACGAAAAATACGATCGCTTTCCGGCTCGTCAGTTTGCCGGAGAGGTAATTCGCTTTTGGATTGAGGAATATCATATCGACGGCATTCGCTACGATGCCGCTCGCCAAATTGATAATTTCGACTTTTTGGGCTGGGTTACGGCCGAGGCAGAAGACTGGTCTGGGCCCAAACCTTTCTTCAATGTGGCTGAATACGTGCCAGAAGATGCCGGCGTCGCAGGGTTAGAAGGCCCTATGGACAGCCTGTGGCACTACAGTTTTTACTTCACGCTGCGGGAACATCTCTGCGACGATCAGTTTGACTTAGAAAAGCTCAAAGACGCTTTGGACTGCCGCCGTCAGGGCTATGCAGGCGCTGTCAATGTGGTCAATTTCTTGAACAATCATGACCACGATCAGCTCATGGGAGCCTTGGGCGATCGCGGCATTTTAGACGATGCCGCCTTCAAGCGGGCTCGCTTAGGCATCGCTCTACTCATGACGGCTGTAGGCATCCCCATGCTCTGGATGGGCGAAGAGTTTGGCGAATATAAGTACAAAACCATCGAGCCAAACAAGATTGACTGGACACTGCTCAAAAACGACGCCAACCGCGATTTACTTGAGTATTACAGGGGGCTAATCGATCTGCGCAAGCAAAACCACGCTCTCTACGGAGAAAATATCGAGTTTTTCCACGAAGATCCGGAAAGCCGCGTTTTTGCCTTCACTCGCTGGAATAATGAAGGGGCGCAAATTGTGGTCACCGTCAACTTCTCTGACAGCTTCTTGTCTGACTACCCGTTTCCCAACTTCCCGGCAGACGGCACCTGGCACGAATGGACTGGTAACTATGACGTAGAGGTGAATAGCGGTCAGCTCGTGACCGATTTAGCTGAATTTGAGGCCAAGGTTTACGTTCGCTAGGCCGTTGTCCTGATAAACCCAGCCGACAACTAACTCGCCTTAAACAAACTGAGCCTTAAACCCTCGGCTGACCCTACCCTGGGGCTGCTCAGCCACTCCGCCAAAGCTGGGAACTGCAAGAAAGTGTCTTTCTTAACAGCCTACTTATCAAGCAAGATCAGCATCTCCAAGTAGCTTACGGCCAAAGTAGCACCATAGTATTGCTCCAATGCCGACAGATCCAAATCGGCAAAGAAATTTTCGGCGGCTGAGCGCGATCGCCACAGTAAGGTACCGCCGACAGTTACCGCTGTAGGTTTGGTAAAAGACCGACACAACAGCCCCTCTGCCTGCTCAAGATGAGCCGTAACTTCGCTAAATAGATAGGGTATTTGCCGCTGCGCTAGGGGCTGACTAAATCGAAACTGAACGATTGTCGTAATCACGGTGAATCAATTTCCAGCGCGAAACTGACTCAAACCTTATCGAGCAATCGAGAGCAAAACGTGAAGCCCAAAGATACTCAACTCAAAAATTGAATATCTCTGGGCTTTAAGCCTTAATCAGTCAGTGAGAGGCCTTGTAAGCGGCTCATCTCACCAATGAGTGAACGGGGAGACAGAACTACCCTTCAATTTCGCCCTGCTCTAAGACTTGCAGATAGTAATCAACGCGATCGATATACCGCTCATCTTCCATCACAGAAGCATCCACTAGGCGATCGCGAATGGCGGCTTCTACTACTTGCTCAGCCGTGACATCTCCGAGCTGATACTCACTGATTAAAGTGAGGGCAGCCGGTACGCCATACTGTCTGAGACCACCAGAATAAGCAATATATGTAAGTTCAAACGGGTTGACGACTCCTGCCATCTCACTGCCGCCCCGGCTCTCGTCGTTATAGGTTTCGAGATTGACGGGCTGAGTGTTGGACTCGTCTAAATTAGTGTCAGGGAAGCGGCCATTCTGCTCAAAGTCCTGGGTGCCGCCCCGGCTCTCGTCGTCGTAGGTTTCGAGGTTGACGGGCTGAGTGTTGGATTCGTCAATTTCGGCCTTGACGGCAGGGGCAACGGCAGCAGTGGCGAATAAAGCTGACAATAAACTTAAAGTTAAGCGTTTCATACAAAAAATCTCCAATATTTGCAAAATAACGTCGGCAAATCTACTAAAGCTGACTCACCTCAAAGCAGCCTAAAAACGCGGCTTGAAGCCGTAGCTGCTTAGCTGAGCTAAAACATGACAGAGCCAGTAGCTCAGATCTAGCGTATAGAGGTAGGTATAAGCTCTATAGTCGTCAAGAACTGCAGGTCAGTAGCCAAGCTCGCGACGTATCTCCTATCATTGCGAAGATTATCGAAAAGTTAATCCTTCAATTTATAGAACTCTGTATAAAATTTATCCGCCCCAGGGAATAGGCGATAGATAGAGCCAAAACTGGCATTTTTAGGCAATGTAGCTCAGGTTTGAACTTGCCACCGCTTTGGGTCGAGAAAGCCCTATCCCTGCCGGTCAGGTCTTGTGATTACTGGCTGTTTTCTTTAGCCTGAGTCGCCCGCGAAAGGACAGCCTGCACCAGTTCGATTATCCAGTCATCACATTCCGCTAAGAAAGCTTCAGACGTAGTCTGGCCTTGGAAAAATGCCTTGGCTCGATCGACCAAAACAACGACCTGGTCTATGCCTAAATGCTTTAGCAGAAAAGCGGCCAACGGCGAATTCTTGATATCAAAGCTGGACTCCTGGGCACGCCCCATCTCCAGCAGATCCCATACCTCTTGCTCAATCGAGTTGCGCGGCTGGTAGGGCTCGCCAGTTGCCAACAGCGACTGCTGCCGCATGACCCGACCGGCAATTTCTGAGAAACTGACCTGACCTAGACGCTCCAGAGGAATCGTAATTTCGGAACGCTGAGAGAGGGCTTCTAGGATAGCGATCGCCAATAGCTTAGTGTTTAAGTAGAGGCGAGCCACGACAAGATTTTTATTGGCCCGTTGCAGCAGCTGACAGTATTCATCTGTACTGGGATCCTCGCGAAACTGGCGAAACACCAGAGGCGCATTGAGATAGTACATAAAGCTCGTCGTTTTCTCTAGGGCGTGACGATACTCCTGTACGGTGTAACTCTCTACATCCCTAAGAGAAGGGTTCGATTCAGGCAGTAGATTCCAGGTATTGCTCAGAAAATCAGCCGCCTGCAGATCGGAAAAATTTTCCACATCCCGGTTAGCCACTCGCACTGCTCGCTGAACGGTTGCTACCAGTTCTGCTTCGCTCAGACCCAGTTTGAAGCGAGCATTCACAGTTGAGAGCTTGTGATACAGCACATCACTGGGCTGCAGTCCTGCCGAGGTGGGTGGCCGAAAAGGGATAGTGGCCTCAATGCAGGCAATCACTTTAGCCAGTTGAGCCCAGTTGAGAAACGGCTTGAGCTGCTTGGCTGCCACTAGAGCGCTAAGAAATTCGTTTTGCTCCAGCGCCAAGTGATGCCCAGGCTGAATATCAAAAATAGCCATGACCAGGGCAAAGCAGCGATCGCTGAGATTGGCCGGATTTTCACTAACGACCAGTCGCTCCCGGACAGTTTTAATGAAGGGAGCCAAGATCGCCTCGAACTGAGGGCTGATGCCGCCATCAATTTGAACATAGACAACATCGTGAAAGAGGGCCGCCAGTACTTCTAGACTATCTCCTGCCTGGGCTACATCGAAGCAATGTTCGAGGCTATGAAAGCAGCGACTAGGCTGAGTCATGGCCTCTACAATTAGCTCTGCTAAAGCCTGCAGTTCTGCAGCCGAAATACTGACCTTGAGCTGTTGAAAAGCCCACTCCAAATACAGCAGGCAGTATCGCTCGCCCAGCTGTGATGAAGACTGATGGGATCTTTCAGCGGGAATCCACGGTTTAAGAGGCTCAGTTACCTTGACAATGGGAGGTCGTGCCACAGATTCAGCGTCTCCTGAAATCCACGAAGCGGCTTGTATAAAGTCTATTTGCAATACGAGGTGTCATAAGGGCAGTGATAGCTAAAGTCGATTCTTAAACAGCGGTTGATTCCTGCGAACAGTAGTCATGCCCCTGAGCTAAAAGCTGCTTAATCAGCCTATTTTTAAGAATGTACCCGAATTGACCAACAAGATAACAAAATAGTCAGTAATTTTAGCCGCCTAAGGAAAAAGGATTGACCAGCCGTACATTCGCTAAGGTGCTACATTTGGCGTTAACGAATTACATCGATACCTAGATGTAGCGTGATAAATTCGTTAATCTTAAGAACAGCCTGGCTCTGCAAGCCGGTTGGAAGAAAGGCGAAATTGGCAGTAGATTTGTACTAAGGTAGCGCGCAGGTGAGTCAGCTATGTCCTTTATTGGCCTCCATATTCACAGCAACTACAGCCTTTTAGATGGAGCCAGTCAGCTCCCGGCGCTAGTCGATCGGGCTGCAGAGTTAGGGATGAGCGCGATCGCCCTCACCGATCACGGCGTCATGTACGGCGCGATTGAGCTAATCAAGGTCTGTAAAGGTAAAGGCATCAAGCCGATTATCGGCAATGAGATGTACGTCATCAATGGGGACATCACCCAGCAGCAGCGCCGTCCCCGCTATCACCAGGTTGTTCTGGCGAAAAATACTCAGGGCTACAAAAATCTGGTCAAGCTGACGACAATTTCTCACCTGCAGGGCGTCCAAGGGAAAGGAATTTTTTCGCGTCCCTGCATTAATAAAGAGCTGCTGGAGCAGTATCACGCAGGGCTAATTGTCACCAGTGCCTGTCTGGGCGGTGAAGTACCCCAGGCCATTATGCAGGGACGCCCGGACGTGGCGCGGCGGGTGGCCCAGTGGTATAAAAACCTGTTTGGCGAGGACTACTACCTAGAAATTCAGGATCACGGCTCCCCGGAAGACCGCATTGTCAACGTCGAGATTGTCAAAATTGCTCGCGAACTCGACATCAAAATCATCTGCACCAACGATTCTCACTACATTTCCTGTAACGATGTCGAAGCTCACGACGCTCTCCTGTGCATCCAAACTGGCAAGCTGATCACTGAAGACAAGCGCTTACGCTACAGCGGCACTGAATATCTCAAGTCGGCAGACGAAATGCGGCTGCTATTTCGCGATCACCTCAGCGAGGCGGTGATCGAAGAGGCGATCGCCACTACTTTAGAAGTTGCCGACAAAATTGAAGAATACACCGGCATTCTAGGCCAGCCCCGCATTCCCGACTTTCCGGTGCCCGAAGAGCACACGGGCGAAACCTACATGGCCGAAGTGGCTAGGGCCGGACTGGCTCAGCGATTTAACTGTGCAAAATATGCTGAGGTAGAGCAGATTTACCGCGATCGCCTGGAATACGAAATCCAGATGATGATCCAGATGGGCTTTGCCACCTACTTTCTGGTGGTGTGGGACTACATCAAGTTCGCCCGTGATAACGGTATTCCGGTCGGGCCAGGGCGCGGCAGCGCAGCCGGATCGCTGGTGGCCTACGCTATGGGCATTACCAATATTGACCCAGTTCACCACGGCCTGCTATTTGAGCGCTTTTTGAACCCAGAACGGAAGTCAATGCCCGATATTGACACCGACTTCTGCATTGAGCGGCGAGATGAGGTGATCAAGTATGTCACTCGCCGCTATGGAGAGGAGCGGGTAGCACAGATCATCACCTTCAACCGCATGACCTCCAAGGCGGTGCTCAAGGACGTGGCGCGGGTACTGGATATTCCCTACGGCGAGTCCGACCGGATGGCGAAGCTGATTCCGGTGGCGCGGGGCAAGCCTGCCAAGCTGAAGGTCATGATTTCGGACGAAACGCCAGCCCCTGAATTTAAAGAGAAATACGAAAACGATCCTCAAGTGCATCGCTGGGTAGACATGGCGATGCGAATCGAAGGCACCAACAAAACCTTTGGTATGCACGCGGCGGGGGTGGTGATTTCTAAAGATCCGCTCGACGAGATTGTGCCCCTACAGCGCAACAACGACGGTCAGGTGATTACCCAGTACTACATGGAGGATGTGGAAGCCCTGGGTCTGCTGAAGATGGACTTTTTGGGTCTGCGCAACCTGACCATGATCCAAAAAACGGTGGATTTAGTGGCCCAGCACCACAACATCCCCATCGATCTCGACCATCTGCCTCAAGACGATCCAAAAACCTACAAGCTCCTAGAAAGCGGCGATTTGGGCGGCATTTTTCAGCTAGAGTCCTCCGGGATGCGGCAGATTGTCCGCGACCTGAAACCCTCTGGCCTCGAAGATATTTCCTCAGTGCTGGCTCTCTACCGCCCCGGCCCCTTAGACGCAGGCCTGATTCCCAAATTCATCAACCGCAAACACGGGCGCGAAAGAATCCAGTATGACCACGACATTCTGCAGCCCATCCTGAATGAAACCTACGGCATCATGGTCTTTCAAGAGCAGATCATGCGGATTGCTCAGGACATGGCGGGCTACTCCCTGGGACAAGCCGACCTGCTGCGGCGAGCCATGGGTAAAAAAAAGCAGTCCGAAATGGACAAGCACCGCGACATCTTTATTAAGGGCGCGATGGACAACGGCGTGCCGAAAAAGGTGGTCGAGGAGCTGTGGGAGCAAATGGTCAACTTTGCTCAATATTGTCTCAGCTATGACACGGAAGTCCTCACTGTAGAATACGGGCCGCTAGCGATCGGTGAAATTGTTGAACGAGAGCTAGCGTGCAGCATTTACAGCGTCGATCGCAACGGCTTTGTCTACAGCCAGCCCGTAGCGCAGTGGCATCAGCGCGGCGATCAGGAAGTTTTTGAATACCAATTGGAGAACGGAGAAATAATTCGAGCGACACCCGACCATAAATTCATGACGGCAGAGGGAAAAATGCACACCATCGACGACATTTTTGAGCAGGGGTTAGAGTTGAAGCAGATCCAGGTTCCGGCAGTTGCGATCGCCTAACGTTTTCTCTCAGCAGGCCGTCATGAAACAGTTTTTGTTTTCAAACGTTACGCTAGCCGATCTAAAGTCTCTAGTTGAGATTGAAGAGTGCGGGGTGATGAGTCACGATTGGGTGCAGGCTGATCAAATTCTGCTGACTCGGGATGAACAGCGGCAGGTTCAGGATGTGCGATCGCGGCTGGTCAACTATCGCACCCAGCTCATGAATGAGGCCACCGTTTGGGCGCGAGCCATCTATCCGCTGCTGGTACTGGCAGAACAGGACTCTATTCAAGCTTGGGCAGAGGTGGCCTTGCGGGGGCGCTATTCCACCTTTGAACTATCGGGCATTGTGGACGGCGTGTTAGGAAAGGGGCTCTCCGGAGAAATCGAAGCCCCTTATCTGGTGATCGTTGAAGCTAAGCGAGGTATCGAAGCTCAAAATCCTCAGTATCAGCTCTATGCCGAGATTTTAGCTGCCGCCAAAATGAACTGGGAACTCGATCGCCAGGATCCGCAAATCATGTTTGGCTGCTACACCGTTGCGGATATCTGGACTTTTGTGAAAGCCGAGGTAGCAGGTATGGAGAGCGATCGCCCGCTGCTGCGGCTAGAACCTTCACGGGAATACAGCGAAAAACTCGAAGCCGAGACTATCTTGAAAATTTTGAAGCAAATAGTCACTCAAAGATTGGCTTATTTAAGTGCGGCTGCCTAATTCAAAAGGAGTTAAAAAGTGGTCAAAATTGTTAGCCGAAAATCTTTAGGCGTTCAGCCTGTTTACGACATTGGGGTTGTAAAAGACCACAATTTTTTGTTGGCGAACGGTCAGATAGCTTCCAACTGCTTTAACAAGTCTCACTCAATGGCCTATGGGTTTGTGACGTATCAAACCGCTTATCTCAAGGCCAACTATCCGGTTGAGTACATGGCGGCGCTGCTAACGGCCCACAGCGGCGATCAGGATAAGGTGCAGATGCACATCGCCAACTGCATCAGTATGGGCATTGAGGTGCTGCCGCCGGACATTAATCGCTCTGGTATTGACTTCACGCCGGAGCAGCGCAGCATTTTGTTTGGTCTGTCAGCGGTGCGGAACGTGGGACAGGGAGCGATCGAGTGCATTTTAGAGTCGCGCGCCGAGGAGGGGCTGTTTCAGTCCTTGGCCGACCTCTGCGATCGCGTTGATTTGCGTGCCGTCAACCGCCGCGCCTTAGAAGCGCTGATTCAGTGCGGTGCCTTTGACCTGATGGAGGCCAACCGCAATCAGCTCATGCACGATCTAGAGTTTGTGATTGAGTGGGCCCAGGGTCGAGCTAAAGACCGGGCCATCGGCCAGGGCAGCATCTTTGACATGATGGGCGACAGCAGCAGTGAGGCTAGCTCCAGCGACAGTTTTGAAATTGCGCCTAAAGCTCCGCCTGTGGCTGATTTTGAACCGCAGGAAAAGCTGCGTTTGGAGAAAGAACTACTGGGATTCTATATTTCCGATCATCCACTCAAGTCCGTGCAGCGATCGGCGCGGGTGCTAGCCCCCATCAGCCTTTCAGAGCTAGCTGAACAACCGGAGAAAATCACCGTTAGCGCCATTGTGATGCTGTCGAGCGTCAAGCCCGTGGTGACCAAGAAAGGCGATCGCATGGCAATTGTCCAGGTTGAAGATCTAACCGGACAGGCTGAAGGGGTTGTCTTTCCCCGTTCGTTTGAGCGCATCGGTCAGCATATTGAGGCGGATGCGCGGCTAATGATTTGGGGCAAGGTGGATCGGCGCGACGACCGCAACCAGCTCATTATTGAAGACGCTGAGCCAATTGAAACGGTGCGGCTGGTGATGGTAGAGCTAGAGCCGCGAATCGCTGCTGACATCACCTATCAGCATCGCCTCAGAACGGTGCTACAACAGCAGCAGGGGGAAGACCGCGAGGCTAAAGTGCCCGTTGTTGCCATTATTGAAGCCAATCAGCAGCGGCAGTTTGTCCGCTTGGGCGCTCAGTTTCGGGTGAAAGATCCGGAGGCGACTGTGGCAGCGCTGACCAAAGCTGACTTCAAGGCGCGATCGACTCCTTTGATTAGCGCTTAGACAAGATACCTGCTTTTTAAGCCATCATCCCTCAGCTAGATTTGTCAATTTCCTACTCTTAGCAGAGGTGTGATCTAAATCTTATCCGTAAGATAGATGTCGTATACGCAGTACGGCTTTTTCTAAGCAAGGAGATACAGTATGGGAATTGAAGATAGAGTTGACGCTACCCTCAAGAACGTAGAGGGTAAAGTGCAAGAGGCAGTTGGCGAATTTACGGGCGATCCGAAGGATCAAGCCGAAGGTAAAGCCAAGCAGGTACAAGCTGCTGCTGAGCACGAGAAAGAGAATATCAAAGAAGAAATTGATAACGCTGTTGATCAAAAGATGAGCTAGCGCTTAAAGTGACTGCTGATACGATAATTGACAGCTCGCCCTGGCTTCTAGCTCTAATTCAAGACTTGAGATTTGGAGGCTGGGGCTTTAATAATTTTCAGTTTTGCCCAGCTTTGCCTCCTCTCTCCAATGCTGCTGGGGCGTGAGCCATGGTTCTCAAAATTTCTGAGCCGTCTGTCCAACCGTGTCGAACTGATAGCGCTGCGAATAGTCAGTCACGCCGTACAGATTGAAAGAAACCGTCATCTCATCACCAACGGGTTCAACGCGGTGAATCGCTCCTGGCATAAACGTCATAATATCTCCAGGCTGAAGAACTTTCTCCTCAGTTTTCTGAATCCGATGGGGCTGCTCAGGACTCGGATCGCGTCGCCACAGCGTATTTTTTTCCTGACCGCCGATTAGCGCCACTACGCCCCAAGTGGCGTGATTGTGGATGGTTGATTTTTGCCTTGGTGCCCACGTGACCATTTGCACCGTCAGCGGAAACTGGTGTTCGCGGTAGAGAAAGTTGACCGCCCAGCCCTGCTCTGCAGGCTCTCGGTACTCCATTTGCAGCCAGTAAGAACTAATCAGCAGCTTTTGTACCAGCGGCGCGATCGCCTGCAGTCTGGCAAAATCATCTGCTGTCGTCGCCAAAACATCCTCTAAATCAGTCAAAAACCGATAGAGCCGATAAACTTGCTGCGGTTCCTCAAATATAGAGACATTTAGAGGCTCGCAGTGTCCATCTTCGAGCGCAATCCAGACCTGATTTTCCATTGCTGACCGCCTACCGACTCCAGGTAGCTATCATAAGCGATGAACCTGAGCTTTAGCTGAAAAGCGCCTGTCTCGACTAGCATTGACACAGCCAGGCACCTGACGGCACCTGGCTGTTTGGACTCGGCCGTATCATCCACCAAATATTGACAATACGGCATCTATAGGGAACACACTCTTCTATCTAAGCGGCTACAGGGAGACAGTGGCATTAGCGGATCGGCGGAATTATTCAGTATATTGGCGCTCTGTGGATGCTCATCTCAGGGCAGGAAGAAAGGGAACTGGCTGGATAGGACTACTTTTAGTCAGCCTGCTGCTAAGCTGCACAGCCCCTTTTCTGAGTGGCAATATCAGCCGCGATCGCTGCGAAGCTCAGCCAGGATTTGTCTTTGTGCCAGCAGGTCAGTTCATCGCAGGCAGCAACCAGGCCGAGCGCGACTATGCCTATGAGATTTCCGCTGCCGCGATCGCCTCTGATCCTTCAGGTAGAGCAGCGGCTGAGCAACGGCTGCGGCAGCGAGGCTGGTTCGACCACGAACCAGAGCGCCAAACGACTGAGCAAGCCGCCTTTTGCATCAGCCAGCAGCTTGTCACCAATGCCGACTACCAGCAGTTCGTCCAGGCAACCGGACATCGCCCCCCCGGTATTGCTGAGGCTGACTACCAGGCCCAAGGCTTTCTGGTTCATTCTTACAGCGAGGTGCAGCCCTATCTCTGGCAAGGAGCTGACTATCCAGCGGGAGAAGCCCAGCATCCGGTGGTGCTGGTGTCTTACGCAGATGCGATCGCCTATGCCGAGTGGAAAGGTCAGCAAGATGGCCATACTTATCGTTTACCGACAGCTTTAGAGTGGGAAAAAGCGGCTAGGGGGGAAGAGGGACGCTATTTTCCTTGGGGCAGCGAGTGGCAGCCTGCCGCAACGAATTGGGCCCAGCAGGGCAACCTCCACACCAGCCCTGTCGGTGCCTATCCGCTGAGTCGCAGCGTCTATGGGGTAGAAGATATGGCGGGCAACGTGTTTGAATTTACTGAACTGCAAAGCGATCGCCAGCAAATAGTCATGAAAGGCTGCTCTTGGGATGATCTACCCGGTTTTTGCCGCGCCGCCTATCGTCACGGCCGTCCGGCCAGCTCCCGGCATATTCTCTTTGGCTTCCGACTCATCCTCGATCAGATTTAATCTGTCATCCCAGATTTTCTCAGCCAGATCTCATAATTACCAACCAAGATAGAGGCGTTCTGCAACCCAATAGGCTTCATCCAGCCTGATTGAGTTCCTCCCCGCACGACTTCATAACCTACGGAAAAGAAAACATATGCGCGTCAACTATCTGTCTGCCATTGCAATGGCCTCTATTTTGAGCCTTAGCCTAGTAGCTAGCGGCTGTGGTTCTCAGTCTTCTGCCCCAACCGATGACGGTGCGGCTACCGAGCAGGCTGATCCCTGTGCTGCCGATCCCTGCGCGGCTAAGTCGGCTGACCCCTGTGCGGCTGATCCCTGCGCGGCTGACCCTTGCGCTGCCGATCCCTGCGCGGCTGACCCTTGTGCGGGTACCTAGGCCATCTCAGCGCGTCCAGTTTGTAGCATGAGATTTCTGTCTCTAGTAGCTGAAACGCCCCCGTAGAATCGGAGCTGATTGGCCGCTTTGAACAAAATCTATGTTTTCTAACTCCTAGGCAAAGGGCATCTTCCTTTGCCTATTCTGTCTCATAGTCAAACGCTAGACTGCCGGGTAGATATTCGCTGCGACCCTATGTCCTAAACCGACAACTCCTGGCTATTATGGCTAAGCTTCAGATTTCATAGGCTGCTGTTTAACCGATCTCTGCTTGGGATCCATTCGCTGCTCTAGCCAGCTAAAAAACTGCGACGACAGCAGGTTGAGCACTAGATAAACCAAGGCAACAGCGGTCAGGATTTGAAATATTTGATAGTTGCGGGAATAAATAAGCTGCCCTCGCCGAAAAAGATCCTCATAGCCAATCACGGCTACGAGGCTGGTGTCTTTCAGCAGCGTGATAAATTCATTGCCAAAGGGGGGAATCATGCGGCGAAAAGCCTGCGGAAAAATGATGTAGCGCATAGTCTGAATCGGATCTAGCCCCAGAGATTCAGAGGCTTCTCGCTGACCCAGTTCAATTGACTGAATTCCGGCTCTCACAATCTCAGCTAGATAAGCCGACGAATTAAGGCTGAGGGCTAGCACTGCCGCCGCTAGCCGATTGAAAGTGAACGAAAAGCCCAAACCCTGAATTAGGCTGGGGAAACCAAAATAAATCCAAAAAATTTGCACCAGCAGCGGCGTACCGCGAAAGAATTCAATATAGGCACGAGCGGCCCAGCTAACCGGCTTTACGGATGACAGCCGGGCAATGCCCAAGAGCGTGCCGCCAATTAGCCCTAGAAACACCGACATGATGGTGAGCTGCAAAGTCACCAAAGCCCCTTGCAACAAATTCGGTAGGGCTTCTAGGATAGTCGCAATCCATGGCAAGGCTTCTAGAACAGTTGAAATCCAATCCACAATCGTTCTCCCGCCTAAGATTTGGCCATCATATCAGGGATGGGGCGACCTGCATTGCTACCGCTGAACTGAATGCCGTTAGTTGAGCTTAGTCATCTCTTTGACTCGCCATTCTCCTTCCTCTACAACCAGGTCGTAGCGCATATTTAGAGTTTCATCGTAAGAAGAGTTGGTATTCAGCTCACCCTGCTCGTAAAGCTCGCCTTTTTCGGCAACCTGAGCTTCGACCGTCAGCTCAGTGGCATCTGGATCTTCTGGCGTCACAGACTGCACTTCAACCGAGTGTTCATACTGCCAGTGCCAGTTCTGGCTTTGAGCATCCACAGCTCGCTGCCGCCACTGAGTCAGTAACGGTTCACTCAAAGCACCTGCAAGCTGCTCAATTTGGTGATTGGGGCCTAGAGCCGCTTGTTTGGCGGTCAGCCATTCGCTAATAGCCTGAGCGGCTTCTTCTTGCACACCAGGCGTCTGCTCAGCGATCGCACTGGCATCGGGAATCGCGATCGGGGGTTGATCTAGCTGAATCGCTAAAGGCTCACCCCGCAGCTTCGGCCCGGAGAATAGACCCGCTATCCAGCCCAAAACCTGCATAGTACCAAAGCCTAAAATGCCCATGCCCAAAATGCCCAGCAAGAAGACCAAGACCAGCCGGCCCCAGTGGGGCGATCGCTGGCGCGGCGATCGCCGTTTAGGGGAAGCACCTTCTGCGATCGCTACATTTTTAGCATCGGAGAGAGACATTTCCTGAGCGGCCCCATTGACCGCTGCCGAGCCTGCTGGCTGTAGGCGACCTTCTGGAGAAAGCTGGGCAATCTGTTCAGCAACGCTGACCGGAGCAGCTTCAGGCGCTTTGGCTTTAACAGCTACCTGAGCGGACGGCAGGTGAGAAGGGGCAAACGTGGCAGAATCAGCGGCAACGCCGACCAGTTCAGCTGCCTGCGAGGCGGGCACTGAAGCTGTCGCCGCTGTCGGCTCAGCCGCTAGCCTAGACCAAGCCTGGGTTCCATTCTGTGCCTGAAAAGCCTCTGCCTCAATTGGCATCGCTTCTAAATAAGCCTGTACATGCTCGTTAGCGAAGTAGTCCTTCAGCGAGGTCTGCTGCTGGGTCAGATCGCGAAAATGGGGAAAAACCTCTTGTTTGAGCCACCGCTCGGCATAGAGGCAAAGCCCCGGCAAGAGATCCGGTGCTCCCTGGGACTGTTCACGAATGAAGGCCAGCGGCTCATACTCTTGGCTGAGTTCTAGGGCGCGGCTGGCTTCCTCAGTTTGACCTAGCAGCAGCGCACAGACGGCCTGCTCTAGATGCACGTCTTGGCGGTTACCTAAGCGCACCAGCATCTTCTTGGCCCGTCGAACCAGCGCAGGCTGATGATAGACAAATCCTCTAGCCAGAAGAGCGTAAATAGCCAAATAAGTGGCTACAGAGGAAGGACGACGCGCTTCCGCCTCAAAAATTTCCTGCTGCTCGGCTGAGGTCAGATAGCCTCGTAGCTGCTGAGTAAAGCGCAGGAAATCGTCAATCGTCAGACCGGAAAGATCGTCTTCAGTGCCGTCAATGCCGCCTCGATCCTGCAGCATGGCCTTAAGCAGTTGAATCCCCTGACGCCGTTCTCGGTTGTGGTTGAGCGGCAGCGCTACCAGCTCTAAAATGCGATAGGGCCGCAGCTTGTACAGCTCAGACTGGATCTCGTTGCGAATTGCCGGATACAGTTCTTCGCGCAGCAGCAGCTCGTTACCTGTTTCTAGAGACTCCGCCGCACTCTCATACTGCCGCTGCTGCCACTGTTCCCGACCTAGCTCCAAGCAGGCCAGAGATAAAGACAGCACAATGTCAGCCAGCGCTGTCTTAGGTTCGCCAAAGCGTTCATCTGCTAAGCTGCTGCTGCCGCTGCTGAGATAGGGCCGCCCTAGCCGAATTACTAGCTCATACTCACCCAGCTCCAGCAAAATTAGGAGCGCTCCCAGAAACTGAGCGTCATTGATTTCAACTGTGGGCGTATAGGCATCGCTGGCAGACTCAGAGGCCAGCGATCGCAGCGCTTCTTCACCCAAGTCAACGCTCACTTCATCACTGGCCTGAGCCACTTCTGGATCAGCGGCTGACACCTCCAGCGCGTACGATTTGCTGAGAAAATGCGTATCGTATGACTGCCGCTGTTCAGGATCGCTCAGGACGCTATAAGCTTCGTCAATTAGCTGCTTACGGGCTTCAATCGCCCTAGCCGAATACTCACGACGCGGCAACTGTAGCGTGCGATCGCGGTGAGCCTGCTTTAGCTGTTCTTCTGTTGCCTGAATCGGCAAACCTAAGATTCGATAGTAATCTAGCGGAATTCGCACGGTCTACATCCCCAGCAGCGATATCAACGTGATCTCTGACGACATCTAAGTCATTGAACGCAGACAGCCACAACAACAAGCGGGCCTCTGTCTGAAAATGCCATCATAATAGCCTGCACAACCCCGATTGAAAGTAGAGCGCCCCTTTTACTTTAATAATGTGTACGAACTTATTTATTAGTCCGCTCTCCTTCCAGTATTAAGTTTAGTAAAGCCAACCTGCTTGCCTTTACGGTAGGTCAGTTAATTGCAACTGTTAGGTACTTAGATATGGTCGTAGATGTTCCAATCTTTTCGCAAATTTGTAGCTGCAGTGGGATAGTTTCATCTGGCTGCCACTCAGATTTGCTGAAATCATTCGAGATGATTGCCTTAGCCAGCCTCAAGACGGTAACGTTAGAAACGGCAATAGCCGCAGTCAAGTGACTAAGATTAGATGATGTGATAGACAATGGCTGCTAAAGCTTGGTGATCAGGATTCTAGCGAATCTTTCACGGCATCCTACCCTTTAAGGCAGGCTATTGTGGGAATATCGTTCAAAACGTACTAGACAAGGCTGAGAGGATACTGCAAATTCATGGTTCAGGAACGGACTTTACCGGTGTTTCAAGCTGCCTCAGCCCAGATCTCCCGCGAAGAGGGGCTGACGCTTTTTGAGGACATGGTACTTGGGCGCTATTTTGAGGACCGCTGCGCCGAAATGTACTATCGCGGCAAGATGTTCGGCTTTGTCCATCTCTACAACGGACAAGAAGCCGTTTCAACCGGCGTTATCAAATCTCTGCGATCGGATGACTACGTTTGCAGTACCTACCGGGATCACGTCCACGCTCTCAGCGCTGGTGTGCCGGCCCGCAACGTCATGGCCGAGCTTTTTGGCAAAGCAACAGGATGCAGCCAAGGGCGCGGCGGTTCCATGCACCTCTTCTCGGCTGAACACAACCTCCTGGGCGGGTTTGCCTTCATCGGGGAGGGTATTCCAGTCGCGCTAGGAGCTGCCTTCCAAAGCAAGTACCGCCGGGATGCCCTGGGGCAGGCTGAGGCCGACCAGGTGACTGCCTGCTTTTTTGGCGATGGCACGACCAATAACGGTCAGTTCTTTGAATGCCTGAATATGGCAGCGCTGTGGAAGCTACCAATTCTATTCGTGGTTGAGAACAACAAGTGGGCAATCGGGATGGCCCATGAGCGAGCCACCTCTCAGCCGGAGATCTACCGCAAAGCCAGCGTTTTTGGCATGCCGGGAGTTGAGGTAGACGGCATGGATGTTTTAGCAGTTCATGCAGCGGCCCAAACCGCAATTGAGCGGGCTAGAGCTGGGGAAGGTCCCACCCTAATTGAGTGTCTGACCTATCGTTTTCGGGGCCATTCCCTAGCCGACCCCGATGAGATGCGCAGCAAAGAGGAAAAGCAAGCCTGGCAGGCCCGCGATCCTCTGAGCAAGTTTGAGGCTTACTTATTAGAGCAAAATATAGCCGATGAGCAAGAGCTAAAGGCGATTAAGCAGAGAATTCAGGACACTATTGACGAGGCTGTTCAATTTGCTGAAGAGAGCCCTGAGCCAAATCCTGATGAGCTGTATCGCTATGTCTTTGCCGAAGACTAAATGACTAGAAATCTAGGGAGATCTGGGTTTCAGATTAAGTATTGTCAGTTTTAGTCAGACCTGTGTTGAGCCTTCCTCGAAAAGCGCCTGACTAAGCTACCTCCTTCCAGTGCTCTAACAGCAGCTACACCCACTTTTTAGACGACTCGAAACCAATGGCGGAAACTTTTCTATTTAATGCCCTGCGGGAAGCAATTGACGAAGAGATGGGACGAAATGAGTCTGTTTTCGTTCTAGGAGAAGATGTCGGTCACTATGGTGGCTCTTATAAAGTCACCAAGGATCTTTATAAGAAGTATGGCGAACTGCGGGTTTTAGATACCCCGATCGCTGAAAATAGTTTTACGGGAATGGCTGTGGGCGCGGCAATGACGGGGCTACGGCCTATCATTGAAGGCATGAATATGGGATTTCTGCTGCTGGCCTTTAACCAAATTGCCAACAATGCCGGGATGCTGCGCTATACCTCTGGCGGCAACTATAAAATTCCAATGGTGATTCGCGGGCCTGGGGGGGTTGGCCGTCAGCTTGGCGCAGAGCACTCACAGCGACTAGAAGCTTATTTTCAAGCGGTACCAGGGCTAAAGATTGTGGCTTGTTCCACCCCTTACAACGCTAAAGGACTCCTCAAGTCAGCTATCCGCGATGACAACCCGGTGCTGTTCTTTGAGCATGTGCTGCTCTACAACCTAAAAGAAGACTTGCCTAATCACGAATACCTGGTACCACTGGATAAAGCTGAAGTGGTGCGATCGGGCAAAGACGTTACCATCTTGACCTATTCCCGGATGCGTCACCATGTCATGCAGGCCGTTAAGACCCTGGAAAAAGATGGTTTTGATCCGGAAGTAATTGACCTGATTTCCCTGAAGCCCATTGACTTCGAGACGATTGGCGCTTCAATTCGCAAGACTCACCGCGTTATTGTTGTAGAAGAATGTATGCGGACTGCCGGTGTGGCCGCTGAAATTATTGCCTCGATCAGCGATCGCTTTTTTGATGAATTAGATGCCCCGGTGCTGCGGTTGTCGTCTCAGGATATTCCAACTCCCTACAACGGCAAGCTAGAGAGTCTAACCATCGTGCAGCCAAAGCAGATCGTTGAGGCAGTAGAAAAAATGATGGCCCTGCAGGTTTAACTATGGCACGTCAAAGATTATTGCTAGCGGTTATTCTGGCCCTAACAATTGCTGCCATTGTTGTAATTGTGCAGGTGCCGACTCGCCTAGGCTTAGATTTGCGCGGGGGTTCCCAGTTAACGCTGCTGGTACGGCCCACTGAGCAGGTTCCCGAAATTACCGAGACCGACTTGGAAGCGGTACAGCGGGTGATCGAAAATCGGGTCAATGGCCTGGGAGTGTCTGAGGCGGTTGTGCAGACCGTTGGCGAAGATCAGCTCCTCGTACAGCTACCGGGGGTGAGCGATCCGGAGCAGGCAGAGCGAGTTTTGGGCGGCACGGCTCAGCTTGAGTTTGAAACCCAAAAGCCGGGAACTGAGGGCCAACTGCAGGCAGAGCAGCAAATTTTGCAGGAGCGGCTGATTCAGCAGGCGGCTTTGGAAGCGGGCGGAGATGCAGAAGCGATCGCCGACAATCAGGCCGCGCTCGATCGCAGCTATCAGGCCATCACCGACCTGTTTGAATCAACGGGGCTGACGGGCGATAAGCTGACCGACGCCTTTGCCCGACCGATTGGGGCTGGAAACAACTGGGAAGTGGTAATTCAGTTCAACCGCGAGGGGGCGGCGCTGTTTGCTGACTTGACCAAGCGAATTGCCGGAACAGGACGCAGCATTGGCATTCTGCTAGACGACAACTTAATCAGCGCCCCGACTGTAGACGTTCAGTACGCCGAAACGGGCATTACCGGCGGCAGCGCCGTCATTTCGGGTAATTTTGACGCTCAGGGGGCACAGGATTTGGCAATTCAGCTCCGAGGAGGTGCCTTGCCCGTGCCGGTCGAGGTGGTGGAAAATAGAACCGTGGGGGCGACCCTGGGCCGAGACAGCATTGAGCGCAGTCTCTACGCTGGGCTGGCCGGACTGATTCTGGTTTTGATTTTCATGGCGGTTTACTATCGCCTACCTGGTGTTCTGGCCGATATTGCCCTCGTGGTTTATGCCCTGCTGACCTGGGCTGCTTTCAATATCTTTGGCGTCACGCTGACCCTACCTGGTATTGCCGGGTTTATCTTGAGCATTGGGATGGCCGTAGACGCCAACGTCCTCATTTTTGAGCGTACCCGCGAGGAACTGCGGGCAGGTAAGACGCCCTATCGCTCAGTCGAGTCGGGATTTTACCGGGCTTTCTCCAGCATCTTAGACAGCAACGTCACTACTTTAATTGCCTGTGCGGCGCTATTTTGGTTTGGAGCGGGTCTGGTAAAGGGCTTTGCTCTCACCCTAGCAATTGGGGTTGCCATCAGCATGTTTACCGCCCTGACCTGTAGCCGTACTCTACTTCTGTTCATTCTCGGTTTTGCCCAGTTTCGTAAGCCTGAGCTTTTTTGCCCTGGGCTTACCAATGCCCGTAACTCTCAGGCTCCGTCCCAGTCATGAAACTCAATGTAATCGAACAGCGATCGCTCTGGTGGACTATCTCTGGCGCTGTAATTTTGGCCGGACTGATTGCGATGGCTATCTCCTGGAATCAGTTTGGCGCGCCGCTGCGTCCGGGCTTAGATTTCGTTGGCGGAACGCGCCTACAGCTAGAGCGGGACTGCGAGGTCGCGCCAGAAAACTGCAGCGACCCCATCGATTTAGCCGTTGTGCGAGATGTGCTGACGGAACAGGGCTTGGAGAACAGCAGCCTGCAGGTTCTCGGTGAGAATCGTCAGGCCGTTTCTATTCGCACCTCTACTCTAGATGTGGAAGCTCGAACACGGCTGCAACAGTCCTTGGAAGCTGCTCTGGGCCAGCTTGACCCCGACTCCACTCAGATTGATGTGGTCGGCCCGGTGATTGGGCGTCAGCTTTTTGCTGCCGGTTTGTTAGCGCTGCTGGTGGCTTTTGCGGGGATTACGGCTTATCTCAGCCTGCGCTTTCAGTTCGATTACGCCGTTTTTTCGATTGTGGCGCTGCTCCACGACTTACTCGTGACGTTGGGCATCTTTGCCGCTTTGGGTCTGATGCTAGGCACTGAAGTAGACAGCTTGTTCGTTGTGGCCTTGCTAACGATTGTCGGTTTCTCTGTTAACGACACGGTGGTAATCTACGATCGCATTCGAGAAACGATCAAATACAATCCCCAGCGCCATATTGATCAAATTGTGGATGATTCGGTCAATCAAACCCTAGCGCGATCGATCAATACCACGCTGACCACCGTTCTGACCCTGACCGCAATCTTTCTGTTCGGCGGTGAGACGCTCAAGTTCTTTGCCTTAGCACTGATTATTGGCTTCATCACTGGGGCGTACTCCAGTATCTTTGTCGCCAGCACGCTGCTGGCCTGGTGGCGGGAACGTTCAGGACAGGCGATCGCAGGCGTTGAGGAAACAACTGAGTCCTCTGAGAACGTCGTATAGCCTGCTGTGAATACGCCGACGGAATTTGAGCGTCAGTTAGAACAGCTGAACCGAATCGTGATGGCGAGCTGGTGGCTACTCTGCGGTGGGCTTTGGCTGACGGTCGGCCTGCTGAGCCTGTGGCGCTTACGATTTGAGATTGAGCGCCTGTTTGAATTTTTCACCTGGACGCAAATTCGCTACGGCTTAGCTTACAATCCGCTGTCAGCGGCAGGATTGGGGCTGTGTGTAGGACTGACAGTGGGACTTTTGATCAGTCATAGCCGTCATATAGTCTTTGGGCTGTCGGTAGGAGAGCGTCAGCGCTTGGAAAAGCTGCTGCTCCGGATTCGGCAGCAGGGGCCAGCCCATCCCTTTTGGCGCTGGATAGACACAAACAAGGGCGATCGCGAATAGAGTTAAAGTATCCTTTCCATCGCTAAGGTGGAATTCACGATAGTTCACATAATCGCTGCCAGCACAGTTACGCTGCGGGATTGATACCAAACATTTGGCTTGCAACAGATTGCAGATCCTAACTTTTTCCTGATGGCAGCGATCGCGCCTGCTCGGCTGACAGGTTCAAAAGCTGAACTACCTGCTCCCTCGTCATCCCGGTTGCCAATAAGTTTTGGGCGGCCTGCAATAGCTGGGCCTGGGCCTCTGCTTGGGCCTGCTGTGCCTGTTCTGTATCAGTTAAAAACCAGTTGCCTGCGCGATCGCACCACCGCAGCCAGGCTCCGGGAATGCCCTCAAACTCACCTGACCAAAGGCCTAGCCCAATTTCCAAATCCGCCAGCCAGACCAGCGGATTTTCTGGCTGCAGAATTTGCTCCTGATAGCGACCGCCTGCAAGCTGAAAGTAGCGTAACTGCTGGGTGTAGCGGCTGTAGACTAGGTAGTGAGGAATTCGGAGATACTGCTCGTAGACTTCTAGCTTGGCAGGCGGCTGATTTGCGGTTGTTGTATCTGAACCGTTAGATATAGAGCTGAGGGCGGCCCCTGCTGTTTCATTTCGCGCAGTGTTCTTGTCAGAAAAACGACCTAAATCTTCAGCTGCTGTTCCGGGAGACAAAAACTCAACCACCACATAGGGATTTTTGCCCTCCTGCCAGACCACATAGCTGCGCCGCAGGTCGGAGCCATCGTACAGACGCGGCACGTCAACCGCTAAAAACCAGTCAGGCCGCTTATGCCATAGCGGCTGGTTGACATCGTAGTAAAGGTTGAGATCGGAAGCGGTGAAATAACGATCACGAGCGTAGTTGTCTAGCCGCAGCGTGCGACTGAGCAGTTGGGGCTGCAAGTCGTGAAATTCGTCAGGTAATCCCGGTTCCTCCGGATACTCACTTGGCAGATCGTACATGGTTGGCAGCGTTTCGCGGGGCGATCGCGGCGGATCCACCTGTTCCAGAATCGGTTTACGCGTGATGGGAACCATAGCTCACCTGACTTAGCTATTCTCTCTGTTTTTATCTTGCCACGGGTAGCTTATCCCGTTGCCCGTCGTCGCAGCACGGCCAGCAGCTTGATGAAGGTAGGCGGCAGCGGCGCGATCGCCTCTATGAGTTGCCCTGAAACCGGATGCTGCAGCCGCAGCTTCCAGGCATGGAGCGCCTGCCCTGGCAGATTCACCCCCACCGAGCGCCCAGAACCGTAGAGCGGATCGCCAACGATAGGATGACCGATATGGGCACTGTGGACGCGAATTTGGTGAGTGCGTCCGGTTTCGAGGCGAAACTGAAGCAGGCTGTAGTTGCCCAACCGTTCTTGCACCTGCCAGTGAGTGACTGCCGCGCGCCCGCCTTTGTCTTCAGGCAGAATAGCCTGCTTTTTGCGATCAACCGGGTGGCGGCCAATCGGTAAATCAACCGTACCGGCCTCGGTTGACGGCGATCCATAAACAATCGCCAAATATTCCCGACCCGCCGTTTTGTCTTTGAGCTGGGCCTGTAACCGCTGATGGGCTAGATCGGTTTTAGCAATCATAATTGCCCCGGTCGTGTCTTTATCGAGGCGATGGACAATGCCAGGGCGCTGCACGCCGCCAATACCCGCCAAAGTATCGCCGCAGTAGGCCAAAATCCCATTGACTAGGGTGCCGCTTGTGTGGCCAGGGGCGGGATGCACCACTCTGTCAGCAGGCTTATTCAGAATCAGCAGATATGCGTCTTCGTACAGAATATCTAGGGGCATCGCCTCTGGCACCAGCTCCAGCGGCCGTGTTTCTGGCAGTTTGACCTGTACCCAGTCCCCAGCTTGTAACGTTGTTTTCTTTGTCGGACAGGGCTGACCGTTGACCATCACGCAGTCTTGCTCAATCAGCTTTTGAATCCGGCTGCGAGAAAGATTACCAAGCTGAGTGGCCAGCCAGCGATCGAGGCGCTCTGGCCGGTCAGATTCAACCGTTAACTCAAAAGCTTGTTCGGAGATAGGGGTAAGCTGAATGCGATACCTCTATTGTGAGGGCTGATCTGTCAAGATGGCTAGCGGTCGGGGGCAGGCGGCTGACAGCAGAGAGTGCATATTGACCACAGCGCCAATAACCGCGATCGCGGGGGGCTGAAAACTCGCCGCTGTCATATCGGCGACAACACTTCCCAAGCTGCTAATCAGTTCTTCCTGTTCAGGCCGGGTACCCCAGCGAATCAGCGCGACCGGAGTTTGAGGACTGAGTCCTGCCGCTAATAGCTCCTGCACAATATGGCTCATATTGTGGATGCCCATGTAAATGACAATGGTTTTAGAGCCGTGGGCGATCGCCTGCCAGTTCACCTCTGGCTTATACTTGCCTGCCGCTTCGTGGCCGGTCACAAAGGTGACTGAGGAACTGCAGTCGCGGTGAGTGATGGGAATACCGGCATAGGCCGGGACGGCGACCCCGGCGGTGATGCCGGGTACTACCTCCACCGGCACACCGGCCTCAATGAGTCCAGCCATTTCCTCCCCACCCCGGCCAAACACAAAAGGATCGCCCCCTTTGAGCCGCACCACAATAGCGGCTGTCTGAGCTTTGTCAATCAGCAGTTGGGTAATCTCCGGCTGTAGCATCGAGTGGGCACCCCGCCGCTTACCAGCGTTGATCTGCTCCGCCTGGGAATTCACCATCGCCAGAATCTGCGGACTGACGAGCGCGTCATAGACGACTACATCGGCGCATTCTAGCAGGTTCTTGCCCTTGAGGGTAAATAGGCCCGGATCGCCGGGGCCAGCCCCAACGAGGTAAACCATACCTGGCTTTGTGATCGGGGGAGATAGCTCAGCAGAATCGCGATCGCGCATAGGTTTATCAGATCTCAAAAGGACGGCTAGCCAAATCGGCCACCAGACCCGCAAGTTCACGGGTTGCCCCCAGCGGCGGCAATAACCGAAAAGCCACTTTGGGAAAGCGCTCGGCCAGTTCTTCTGTGCGCTGCATGATGGCATCGATTAGGGTGCCTGCAAACAGGAAATAAGGCAGGATGACAATGCGCTGATAGCCCTGCTGCATTAGGTCAACTACCTGCGCCTCTAAGCTGGGCGGCGTTGACCAGTAGGCCACAGTGGCTCCCATCTGCTTGGCGATCGCCTCTACCTGCTTGTTGCTCCCAGCCCGGCGGCTGCCATGAGCCACCAGCAAAAAGGCCCGCGAGGCGGTTTGTCCTGCTTTTTCAGACAGCAGATGGGTCAGCCCGGAATGACTGCCCAGATGTGGGCACAGGGTCAAGGATACAGCCTCGGTCATCTGTTGACGGGCGGCGGCAACCTCAGCCGGTAGGTCTTCCATCACGTGCACTCCCTGTAGCAGAAACAGGGGCACAATCCGCATCTCGGCTTTACCCGCTGCCTGCGTTTTCTGGGCAAACTGACAGACTTGCGTACGCAGGGCCGTCGGGCCTAATTCTAAACAGGCGGTTTCTACCAGCGGCACCTGAGTAATTTGGGCGGCCCGCTGTCGGCGCAGCCTTCCAGTCGTCACAATTTCAGACGATTGACTCGGCTGCCAATTACTGGCTAACGGCTTGGCGGCGGCGGCGGACAGAGCCAGCGCTGGCTCTGCTGTGGCTGAGTAGGCTTGCTGAGCGATCGCCAGCCAGCCTAGACGCTGCTGCACCAAATGAGCCAGCCGCTTCATCATTGCCTGAGAGCGCGGATCTCGACTGCCGTGTGATACTAGCAGATAGCTTGGAGTAGGTGCTTTAGTCACGGGTAGATAAACGCAAACAACACAAGTTAAAGCCGTTGGCAACAGCCAGCTAATTTACTTTATCGAAGTTTTAACTAAACGGTCTGTATCGAGCGCGGCATTTAGGCTAGCTTGTGGGGTTGGCAAAGTCGGACCGCTTCTAAGACGCTTCTGCCTTGAAGGTATAAAACTTTTGGAGAACTCCCAGCGTACCAAATTCATAAGCCGGCAGCTGAGCAATTTCTGGCACCGCTAGCTGAGTTTGATAAATACTGAAGAAGACATAGTTGTGGCGAGCCGTATTTCTGGCAACTAGCTGCTGGATAGCGGCCTGATTGTTCTCTAGCAGGCTGACGCATTGCTCTTGCAGCAGGTCGGCTAAGCCCGGTAGAGCGGCGGGGGCTTTGGGGCAAATATCTTGTTGCAAATAGGCGATCAGCTCATCTGTGGCATAAAGCTCATAGTCTGCTGGGCTAGGATTTGTGAGGGCTAAGGCTCCGCCAACGCCAATCAGCACGACACTGCCCACAATTGTTGATGTTTTTAAGAAGCTCACAGCTATTGTGCCTCCGCAGATTGGAGCCGTTGTCCCCAGCGATCGCTCTCATACCTTAACTCTAGCCGAGAGTCTCTAAAACCGAGACTTGAGCTTAGCAAAAATCTCTAGATTGGGTGGCTAACTCCTGCGGCAAAATGCTAGAATCAACAACGCGCGATGGCGAGCGTAGCCAAGGGGTTAAGGCAGTGGATTGTGGTTCCACCACTCGCGGGTTCGAATCCCGTCGTTCGCCCTTTAATTTACAAATGCAATGTAACTCAGAACAGGGGCGGTCTATGGACCGCCCTTGAGTTTTCCGTTCCCCTGTTTGCGCTAAGACATCAGGGCGATCGCCTCAGCGGCGGGAGCCTTATCCGGTACATCGGCACCGACATCGATTTGCACCTCTTCTGGCTCAGCCCAGAGAATCAGCCTGGGCGCATAGGGACTGCTGAGGTTCTCATGCTTGGGCAAAATGCGCAGCGACAGCCCCTGCAGGCCGCTAGCCGTGTAGGTGACCTCCACCTCATAGCGGCTGCGCCCCTGGTTGTCAGTGCCCTGGTGGGTCATGACGCTGGGAATACCGACGTGAATCTCACCATCTGTATCTACTTTGCCCTGGTATAGCTCTACCTGTACGTCCGACGGCTGCAGCGCCCCCAGCCGCACCAGAGCCTCAACCTTAAAGGGCTGATTGACCTGCAGATTTGCGGGTTCTGAAATCTGCACCTCTTCAATTTTCATTTCATACCAGTGTTCTGCCAGGTGATCTTCCCAGTGGGCTAGCGTCTTGGCTGGCGCGAAGCTGCTCTGGGTCAACCGATGGGCGCGATCGCTGCAGCTAAAGTAAGCCCGCGTGGCATATTCCTTGAGCATCCGCGCCGTGTTGAACATGGGGGTATTGAAGCGGATGGCGTCCTTCATTTTGGCGACCCAGCCCCTGGGAATCTCTTCCTGATCGCGGTTGTAAAATAGCGGCACCACCTCTTTCTCTAACAGGTCGTAGAGGGCATTGGCCTCCACTTCGTCCTGATATTCCGGATCGTCATAGTCTTCGCCGGAGCCAATGGGCCAACCGGTGGCAACGTAGTCTGCTTCGCCCCACCAGCCATCGAGAATGCTGAGGTTGGGCAAGCCGTTCATGGCTGCTTTCATGCCGCTGGTACCGGAGGCTTCCCGGGGACGACGAGGCGTATTCATCCAGACGTCGCAGCCAGCCACCATCGCCCGCGCCACGTGAATGTCGTAGTTGGGCACAAACACAATGGCCCGATCTAGCCCTTCATCGCGGGTAAAGTGGATAATTTTGCGAATCAGCTCTTTGCCCGGTGAGTCCTTGGGGTGGGCTTTGCCAGCAATGACAAACTGTACCCGGCGGCCGGAACCGTCGCCTTCAATGATCTTGTGAATCCGGGCAATATCGCGCAGGAACAGGGTGGCTCGCTTGTAGGTAGCAAAACGACGGGCAAAGCCAATACTCAGGACTTTCGGATCAAGTACTTCCCTGGCTTTTGCCAGTTCCATCGGCGAGGCAGCCCGCTCCAGCAGGCTTTTCTCTAGGCGATCGCGCACAGACACAATCATCTGGGAGCGGCATAGCTCATGGGTGCGCCAAAGTTCTTCATCGGGAATGGCGTCTACTCTGTTCCATAGCGGATTAGCGGGACTGGCCTGGGACCAGCTCGGCCCTAAGTAGCGATCGTAGAGTTCTTGGACAGGCTTAGCGACGCAGCTACGGGCATGAACGCCATTGGTAATAGAAGTAATCGGTACTTCACTGAGAGGGAGTTGAGGCCAAAGTCCAGAGAACATCTGCCGCGAAACTTCACCATGCAGCGCGCTGACCCCGTTGACGAAAGAGGCGGTCTTAATCGCCAAGACTGCCATGCTGAAAGGGGCTGACAGATCCCCGGTATTTTCGCGCCCTAAGGCTAGGAATTCTTCGTTTGACAGGCCAAAACGCTGGGCATAACGGCTGAGATAGTAAAGTACTTTGTCTGGCGGGAACAGATCGATACCGGCGGGAACGGGAGTATGGGTCGTAAACATTTGTCCGGCCTGAGCCAGATAGAAAGCTTCCGCAAAGGATAGATCGGTTTCATCCATCAGCATCCGCATTCGTTCTAGGGCTAGAAAAGCCGAGTGACCTTCGTTCATGTGATAGACCGTCGGCTTCAGTCCTAGCGCTGCCAACATGCGTACGCCGCCGATGCCCAGCATGATCTCCTGGTGAATCCGCATATCAATGTCACCTCCATAGAGGCGATCGCAGATGTCTTGGTCATACTGGCTGTTTTCCTCAATGTTGGTGTCTAACAGGTAGAGCGGCACCGTCCCCACCTGTACCCGCCAAATCCGGGCATAGACGGTGCGATCGGGATAATCTACGCCAATACGAATTTCTGAACCGTCAGGATGCCGTTCTAAGTGCAGTGGCATGTTGTAGAAATCATTGATGGGGTAGCGTTCTTGCTGCCAGCCGTCGGCGTTGAGGTACTGGGCAAAGTAGCCCTCCTGGTACAGTAGGCCCACCGCCACTAGGGGCAGACCCAAGTCGCTAGCGGACTTGAGATGATCACCTGCGAGCACCCCCAAACCGCCAGAATAGACGGGCATACAGGAGGTGAGGCCAAACTCCATAGAGAAGTAAGCATAGCGCTCATCTGGCGTGGCTTCTTTGCGATGCTTTTTGTACCAGGTACGCTCTTTGAGATAGTCTTCTAGTCTTTGAGCAGCTCGCTCCATTTGAGCTAAAAACCCTTCATCTTCAGCCGCCTCCTGTAGGCGCTGCTGGCTAATAGTGCCGAGCAGCAGCACCGGGTTATAGCGACTAGATTCCCACAGGTCAGGATCTAGCCGACGAAACAAATCGGTTGTACCAAAATCCCAGTCCCACTGTAGGTTATAAGCCAGCTTGCGCAAAGGCTCTAAGCGAGCAGGCAGCGAAGGCGTAACGTTAAAGGTGCGGATAGGACGCATATTGATAAGTTGTTGATGATTAAATTCTGAGCTAAGGTCATTCTGCCTGTGAACGGCAGTAACCAAGCCTCTCTTAACACTGTCTTTGGGGATGAATCATGAACCAAACGACATAAATTGTGACATTTTTTAGCGATCGCCTCGCCTGATTAAAAGAGTTAACAACTCGTTACACTAGACTGTGTGGGAGAACTTGCAGATTAAACCTATGGATATCACTTCGGCTCTAGCTCCTTTTGTGATTACGCTGCGAGAAGGGGTTGAAGCCGCTCTCGTGGTCGGTATTGTCCTGGCCTGCCTCAGTAAGGCCAAGCAGAGCCAGCTCAATATCTGGGTCTATAGCGGTATCGCCGCTGGTCTAGCAGGTAGCGTTCTGATGGGGATTTTGCTGAGCGTGGGGGTGGCTGAAGTGCGTGACCTGCTGCCTGCGCTAGACACGCTGATTGAACCCCTGCTTAAAACTCTGCTCTGCGCGATCGCCATTATCATGCTGAGCTGGATGCTAATCTGGATGACCCAGCAGGCGCGATCGCTGAAGACAGAAATTCAGGGCAACGTGCAGTCGGCTTTGACGAACTCCTCAGTCGCAGGCGTCAGCATCTTCAGCCTGGTCTGCGTGGCGGTGCTGCGGGAAGGGTTTGAAACGGTGATTTTTCTCTTTACCAGTCTGCAGCCAGGAACGGTGCCTATTCTAGGGGCTGTGGCGGGTGGTCTGGGCGCGATCGCCATTGGCCTGGCGCTGTTTCGGTGGGGGCTGCAAATTGATCTGCGGCGCTTCTTTCAGGTGATGGGGACGCTGCTGCTGCTGATTGTGGCGGGTTTGGTGGTTTCGGCCTGCAAAGGGCTAGATGCTGTTTTTACGGCAGTCAGTCAGCTTAACGTGCAGGCGGGAGATCTGTGCTTTTCTACGCAGTCCTGCATTTTGGGGCCGCTGCTGTGGGATGCTAGCGGTGTTTTACCAGACAAGCAGTTCCCCGGCATCCTGCTGAAAACGCTGCTGGGCTACCGCGACCATATCTATTTAATTCAGCTCATCGCCTATGTCGGTTTTCTGGGCCTGGTAGGCAACCGCTATTTTCGCAGCCTCAACGATCAGCCCTCGGCCAGTAAAACCCAGGAAGCAACCGCTAAGTAAGCCGTATTCTAAGTCTTGAAAAATATCTACTCCCACTGAGGCGTGCAATGAGTCCAGAAGAAATTATGCAGGTGGCGATCGCTGAGGCCCGGCAAAGCAAGACGCCGTTTGGGGCGGTGATTGCCAAAGAGGGTGAAATCGTGGCCCAGGCGGGTAACACGGTTCAGCCTGACAGCGATCCAACAGCCCATGCCGAAGTCAATGTGATTCGCCAACTGACCCAAAAGCTGGGCAATGCCTCGTTTGAACCGGGCTATACGCTTTACACCACCTGTGAACCCTGCCCCATGTGCGCTGCAACCTGCATCTGGGCGGGCCTGTCTGAGATTGTCTATGGGGCAGGGGCCGATGACTTTCCAGACGGCAACCCTAACCTAATTGATCTGCGCTGTCAGACCGTGATCGATCGCGCCCCCAGCGAAATCAAAATTCGCGGCGGCATTCTCAAGGCCGAGTGCAAACAGCTCCATGCAGACTACCCACTGGGAGACCTGTAGCTGGGCGGTGCCCACGCTGCGCTTAATATTTGTTTACAATATAGAGAGTATTCCTGCTGTGTAGATAACTCGCGTTACCGCATCAGCGCCAAGCTCCGTATTCCAGACAAACTTTTAGGCGATCGCTTTCTCCGCTATGGTTCAGACTCCAGCCGCTAACAACCCGAATCTGGTTCTCTCTCAGACAGCCAAAAATCCGCTACCAGCGGGAGGTGCCGATCCCAGTCGCTTTGACTGGCAGGAAGCCTGGTATCCCATTGCCTACGTGGCTGACCTTGATAAAACTAAGCTGACACGCTTTGTCCTGCTGGAGACGCCGCTGGTGATCTGGTGGGAACCGACGGCTGCTGCTTGGCGAGTTTTCGTAGACAAGTGCCCGCACCGCCTGGCACCGCTTTCCGAAGGTCGGGTCAATGAGGCAGGTCAGCTGGAATGTCCTTATCACGGCTGGGCCTTTTCGGGCGCGGGCGCTTGCGAGCAGATTCCGCAGCAGCCCACAACCGGGCAGGCCAATGGTTCAGCGCGGGCCTGTGCGACGGCGCTCCCAATCGCGATTTGCCAAGACCTGCTGTTTGTCTACCCTGGCAAAGCGGAGAATGCGCCCCAAGTGCCCGTACCCGTCATTGAGCCGTTAGAAGAGGACTCTGAGGGCTGGGTGATGCTCAATACCTTCCGCGATTTACCCTACGACGCCCTCACCCTGCTAGAAAACGTCCTAGACGCCAGCCACATTCCCTACACCCACCACAAAACTGTGGGCAAGCGTGAGAATGCCGCGCCGATGGAGATGGAAGTGTTGGAATCTAGCAAACAAGGGTTTCGCGGCATCTGGCCGGAAGGCCCCCGCAAGGGCAAGCTAGGCACGCAGCATACCCATTTCATCGCGCCGTCCTTGATGTATCACGACCTGACTTCCCAGCAGTTTGGCCGCACGATGACGGTGGTATACGCCGTTCCCACGCGCAAAGGAGAATGTCGGCTGTTTGCCCGCTTTCCCTTCAAGTTTTCCGCTAAGCTACCGGGGTTATTCATCAAGCTGACGCCGCGCTGGTATAGCCACATTGGTAATAATGGCGTGTTGGAAGACGACCAAATTTTTCTCCACCTTCAAGAGCGAGAACTGGAGAAAGCGGCTAACAAGCGCTACGCCCAAGCCTGCTACTTGCCGACCCAGGCCGATCGCTATGTGTTGGCTTTCCGCAAGTGGGTAAGCGACTTTGAGGCCGATCCGTTTCCGGGACAGTCCCTACCCCCTGCCGCGACTAAGGCTGAACTGCTCGATCGCTATCATTCTCATACCCAGCACTGCGGTAGCTGCGCTCCGGCCCTAGCGAATATTCAACGACTGCGGCAGCTAGCGGCGCTGATTGCTTTTGTAAGTTTGGCTTTGACACCGCTGGGAGCGATCGCCCTCAATACCTGGGCTAGCGGCTGGCTCACAGGGCTGACCCTAGTTGCTGGCGGCACCTGGTACGGCTTGGGCCGTCTAGAGCGCCGTTTCTACGAAGGCCGTCCCGTCCCACCCCGCAACTTCCCCAGCAAATAGACTGTTTGAAGCTGAGCGGCACTATGGGCCATTAAGCATAAATACTGTCTTAGGTCTAAAGCTAGCTATGACGCTGACGCGGGAGCAACGTTGTCAACTGCGTGTAGCTAGTTCGTATGGGTCATTTCAACTAACTAAGTAGCTTCGCTGAGGGCTTTTTGAAGAATTTCATCACTCACTCCCTGACGCTTCAAACTGGCAATTAGCGCAGAGACAGTATCTCCTTCTAAGTGTTCTAAATCGGTACGAAGCCCTTGTCCAATATATGCACGTGCTAAGGGTTGATATCCAGAAAATCCAAGTAGTGGAGCTATGCGCTTCAAGTCTTCAATCACATCTTCCGGCATCCGAATGGTGACCGTTGTCATTGGACGATTTCTATCTAACCGCTTTTTCAATGCTTCAATTTTCATAGTATTCGCGCTCCTTACGTGTCGCGTAACGCGCTGAAATAATCCGAATGCTGTCGTTTTCGCACTCAATATACACGACGTACAAGATGCCATCGCCTATCTAAACCAATGATGGCGTTTCGCGCTTCATCATTGCGACTAGCATCGACCACAACTAGAAATGGATCGAAGAAAGCATCTGCAGATTGCTGAAACGTTACACCATCATGCTTTTGAGGATTTGTTCGAGCTTTCTCATCGTTCCAAACGAAGGTAACTCCATTGAGTACAAGATGAACGTCCATACTCTGTAAGCTACCTAAAGTGTATTTACAATGTCAATACGCTTTCTCGGCAGAAACAAAAGCGCTACCTAATCTTCACCCCAGTGAAAAATTGAAAAATATAATCTAGGCAATCTAGAAAATGAAAATAAAGAGAGCGCTGAAGAATTAGTCAAATTCTAGATTGGCTAGTTCCGAGCAGTTTAGAGCAGTCAAGTGCCGTTAGCGCAGCGCAACGGCAGTCAACAAGCTCCACCTACTCTGGTTTTTCCTCCGGCAGCATACACTTGTCCGAGTCGCACCCAGCAGGCCCCGCTTCAATCAAATCGCCCAGGTCATAGCGAGAGAGTGCCTGATGGAAGTTATCAGTTCCCCGGCGATCGCCTACCTGCTGCACCATTGCCTCGTACTCGTCTTTGCTAATTGGCTCAAACGGTAGACGAGGGAAGGTTTGCAAATCGTCGAAGCGAGCCAGCAAAGCGGCGGAAACATAGCCCTCATCATTCTGAATTGCCTGATGGATGCGCTGGGCCAGCGGCTCAATCTCCGCCTCCCGCAGCTCAATCGTGGCCGAGGTGTTATGAGCTGTATAGTGCGTCTGCACCTGCATGTAGAAATCAAACTGAGCTAGGGCAGAAAATCGCTCGATCGCAATTTCGTCAGCGCCCGGTAAGTTAGCCCAAGAAACCTCTACGGGCAGTTCCACCAGCCATTCTGTGCAGCGTGGATCAAAGGGATCGTTGAGCAAATTGCCGTTTTCGTCTTTGTCGGACTGGGATGGCACGACGGAATAGCCGTAGTCAATACAGGCCATCGCCACCGGATCATTTTTGCGGAAGGTGATGCGGCGAATGAAGCGCTGGGCTTTGGGCGGGTGCCAGCCGGGGGAAGCGCCTGTCAGCAACGATTTGGTGCCTGCAGGCTGCACCGTAGTGCAGCGATTGGGACGCTTGATCTGATGGCGATCGCAGTAGTCCCATACCGTCTGGTGTACGACCGCTTTCCAGCGGCTAAGATACTCAGCCTCTTTCTGCTTGAAGGCAAGCCCCTGTACCGTATCCGGACGTCCGGCCTCCCACCAGCGCAGCCAGTCTACCCCAAAAGCCTGAACGAAAAAGTCAAACAGCCCGGTGAAGGAAACCCCCACAATCGGGTCTTCTAACCGCGACTGCTGATAGCGCGGCTCCTCAAACTGGTGATTCAGCAGGACTGCGACTGCTAGGGCACCGGCCTTGAAAGCTTCTTCCTGCCCTTGTAAATTTTCAGGATCAAGCTGATTGAGGTGAATTTCTGCTAAGTTGCAGTGAAAATTTTGGCCAATGATTTCGCCACAGTTATGAGCTACCAGACCGTTCGCGTCAAAACAGGACGGTCCTGGAACGGTACAGTCATAAACTTTTTCAATTCCGTCTGCTGCGATCGCTTTAACCATGACCGCAAAGCGCTCACGATTCAGCTTGCGCTTATAGCCTGACAGGAGTTCATCCAACTTAGCGGCCTTGTGCGGCTCCTGAAACCCGACGACTTGCTGAAAGCGATACAAATTGTCTTTGCTAACAACCAATTCATGCTGTGCCTGACAAAAATAGGAAGCCGGATTGCGCTCTGTATCTGGTAGCATCCGGTAACCCTCTGGCCGCCGCTCCTGATAGAGCGTAGAGATAATGCCTAAACGAGCCAGCATTCTTTGGATGGCCTGTAGATTAGACAGGTTGCTTTGCGCTAGCCGCACGCTTACCCCTTTGAGGTGGCTTCCCTGAACGCTGCCATCCGCATCAAACAGACCTCGTAAAAAGCCTCGGTAAAAGTCATAGCTTGCCTGCTCAATCGCCTGCGTAACAACTTTATGAGAACAAGTGATATCAAAAGCAGCTGCTAGCTTAGCGAGTCCGGTCGAGTTGATCACTCGATGCTTGAGCTGAGGATGATAGTGAACAGTTTCGCTGCGACGGCTATAGCCCACAGCCGTTTCTAAAAGCTGAACTGCATATTGGCTCATTTCATCCTGAGACGATTCCCAGTAGCGCAGCAGAGCAGTATCGTTCCACTGCGTTTTGGCAAGGCTGCCATCGCCAACTAAATTGCCTAATAGCCAACCCTCTTCATAGCTACCTCGTCCATCCCAGGGCTGTAAATCGCGGTGGTCATGCAGCAGGACAAAGTCTCCCGGTTGCAGTTCTGCAGCTTCTACCCACTCGGTATACTGCTTTTTCTGCGTTTGCGCGGTCACTTTGAGAACGCGATGATTTTCGGTCAGCCTTAGCGAATAGCCTTCTTTGGTTTGCAGCTTTATTACAGGCTTTTCACCCGAAAAAAAGAAGCCTGCTGCCGTAGTGCTAAACAGCTCACCATTGACATAGGTGCTATGCTGCTGGCCAATGAGGTCTTTGACTTGACGCGGTCCCTCTCCGGTGTGCACCCAAGTATCTGCAGTTACGCAGGGATTCAGACCGTATCGATTTTTGCCCTGCGCTCGACGCTCAGCTTCGCCGGCCCACTGAATTGCTCCCTCGCCTGAATAGAACTGTTTGCGAACGGCAGCAGTAACTTCCGCTTGCGTCGGCTTGTGATGATAAACGCGGGTATGATTTGCCATCCGCAGCGCATCGCGTTCTGGATCAATGCGCCAGTTGCCGTTTTCATCTTGCTGCCAGAGATTGTCTTTGGCGCTTGCTGCCAGCTCATCTTCACTGTCAAACTGACGAATTCCCGCACTGCGCCGGATATTTCCTGCTACGACGCAGGCAGCCGCCTCGTCAATTAGCATGCAGCACTCCACTGAGTTAAGCTGCCGTCCCTGTGCCTTGTTCAAAATATTGGCGCAGCGGTTATAGAGACCCGGCAAGCGCACCGGATTGGCGACGCCGCCAAAGCCCTTGAGCTTTTCTCCAGCTGGCCGCACATCGCTGAGATCGACCCCGATTTCGACCTCACCCGTAAAGCGCTCATCGGTTGAAAGTTCTAGAATTGCCTGATAGGACTTGACCCAGCCCCGGCGGCTGTCCCCTACGCGAATGTTGACCTGGTTACCGTCAATGGTCACCTCTGTCACTTCGCGGCGCTGCTCAACTGAGGTAGTGCCAATTTCGCCCTGCAGGGTGACGCTGAGACGATTGCGTATAGGCGGCAGTTGGTCAATATATTTCGGTTCTAGGACTGCCCCCGTACCGCAGCCCATCATGGCCAAGTCCATCATCAGACCAAAGGCTCGCCAGTCCGTGACGTTGGTGCTGGTGCAGTTATAAGCACCGGAGAAATTTTCCGGCTGTTTGCTCCACTCGGTACCGCCTACCCAGAGCCAGCGCCCAGACGGCAATGCCTTGAGCTGACGCTGCATCTTGCCGATTAGCTCAGCTTCTGCCTGATTGAGTTGGCCTAGCTCAACTAAACCTTTAAGGGTGCGATCGCAGACCTGCTCCCACGTTTCCCGGCTACCCACGCTATCCTCACGCTTACGGCTGTAGGTGCGGTAAAACACCGGGTAAGCAGTCGGAGACGCTTCTGGTAAGGAGCCTTCAGAACGAGTGCGGGAAAGTTCTTGAACCATGAGGGAGCCTTTGAAAGTGAGCAGAAATAAGCAGGGACTGCGGCCAGTCACAGTCGCTAAACAATACGGCCATGAGTGACGATTCTAAATCATATCTAGCGTTATAAATCTAAATATTAAAAGCTTGACGCTACATCTAGATGAGAAAATTCCGTCGTAGCTGCGTCACCTGATCGGCCATCTCCAGCACCGCAGCGGGCATGTCTGGGCCAGTTAGCACCACATCCACCTGAACGGGGCGATCGCGCAAAAACTTTAGCACCGCTGATTCAGCAATCAGGCCAAACTTAATAGCCAAGCTCAGCTCATCTAAAACCACCAAGCTATAGCGACGCTGCATTACTAAAGACTGGGTATATGTCCACAATCCACTCACGGCTTCTGCCGTGGCGGCGTCAACTTCCTGGTGTACACAGCCAGCTAGCCCACAGCGAATCCAGTCTAGGTTCTGTCCCAGATGAACAGGATGATCGGGTCCCTGCTGAATCCCGCCTTTGAGAAACTGGACGACGAGTACAGGAGTGCCCTGGCCTGCGGTTCTAAGGGCCTGCACCATGACGTTGGTAAAGAAGTTGCGGTGAGCTGAGGTGAAAACCTGAATCGTGCCTTCAATACTCTGGAAAAGGGGATGTACGCGATCGCCCGTTTGTGGCTGGGCAGAAACCCTTAGCTGCGAAACCATAAGGGATAACTAAATTTTTCAATGGGCTAAATATAGCGTACTTTTGTCGAGGCACCCAGATGATTACGCTATATATGTGTAAATAGTCTGTCTACATGTTTAATGGTAATTCCTGCTGACAGCAGACGCAATCTGCATAACATCTGTTGACGGCCCTACGGTATCCTGAGTGAGGATTTTCAGCAGCAACTCTTATGGCTTGGCAACGTCCAGACGGTCGGCGACCCGATCAGCTCCGTCCAATTCACTTTGAGCGCCAGTTTACCCGCTTTGCAGCAGGTTCAGTGCTGGCTCACTGCGGCGATACGCAGGTACTTTGTACGGTATCAGTGCAGCCGGGAGTGCCCCGCTTTTTGGAGAATTCCGGCCAGGGCTGGCTCACCGCTGAGTATCGCATGCTGCCGGGTTCTACGCCTGAGCGCAAGCAGCGCGAGTTTTTAAAGCTCTCTGGTCGCACCCAGGAGATTCAGCGACTCATTGGTCGTAGTCTGCGAGCTAGCCTAGATCTCAGCATTTTGGGGGAGATGACGCTGACGATCGATGCCGACGTGCTACAGGCCGACGGCGGCACTCGTACCACCTCCATTTCAGGGGCCTATGTAGCCCTGCAAGATGCCCTCCATACCCTAATCGAGCAAGGGCGGCTTGAGCGATCGCCCCTAGTTCATCAGGTCGCCGCCATCTCAGTCGGACTGATCGAAGAAGAAGCCTTTTTAGACCTCAACTACCCCGAAGATGTGGCGGCGGCAGTAGATCTCAACGTAGTGCTCAATGAGGCCAAGGAAATTATTGAGGTTCAGGGAACCGCTGAGGAAGGCAGCTTCAGCCGCGCTCAGCTAAACCAAATGCTGGAAGTGGCCGAAAAGGGAATTGCAGAAATTATTGAGCTACAAACACGGGCGTTTGCCAAGTAATATCCGTAAACATTCGGCCTAGCTCTGAGCGGCAGCTACTTGGCTATTCAAGTCCGCTACGGTCTGACTGGCTTGCACCAGCGTCAGCAGCGGCCCCACCTGTTCCTGACCGCTGATGGCTAAATCACTGTGACAAAGGTAAATTCGTTCAGTCACTCGGCCCGCCAGATCTCGCAGCAGTTGGGCTAGGCTGGCATCGTTGAACTGCTCTGTGTCTGCCACCGTCCAGGGACGCCCCGACCAGCCTTGCAAGAACAGGGGCGCCCCCAGCAGTGTGGCTGTGCCTGTCAGCCAGCGGGGAGATCCAGCATCTAGCCAAAAGTGCCAGCGGTGGCTGAGATGCTGCACCCGATATTGGTAAACGGTTGTCAGCGTGAGGCCCTGTCGCGCTGCCCCCAAAGACCTGACCGGATGCGGATTCGCCGTCACGGTGCCGCTGCGTAAAAGCTGAATAAACCGTCCAATGTCTTGGTTGGGGAGTTGAGCCGGGAAGGTGGCGATCGCTCTAGCTTTCTCATACTGCTGTAGCCGTCCTTCTACTTCCCAGTAATACTGCGCTGTCTCAATTAGCTCCCGCAGCACCGCTAGCTGGTCATAAGACAAATGGTTGCCGCGCCAGAGAAACCGCTGCACGGCTCGGTCAATCAGGGCGATCGCGCTGCGCAGAATCCGTTCTCGCTGCTGTTGCTGCTGGTCGCTAATCCACTGCAAAATCTCGTTATAGGCTTGGGTAGCCTGATAGCCCAAGCGATCCCAGCGGGGGAAACGCTCAACCGGAAGCAGCTGAGGGTGATCAGGATCGGGGGCAAAGCAGTGATCAGCCAGTAGTTCGGCCCGCACTGGATCAATGCGTACCAGGTCAAACCAGGGCTGACCGGCCTCTTGGCTAGGGGCTTGGCTCAGCACCACTAGCATTTCTGCCACATCCTCCCGGCTGATGAGCCGACCCAGACCGGAATACACCAGCGCCATCAGCGTTAGCAAAGCGCGCACCAGCGGCGAACTCACTGGAGGCCGCTGATCTCCCAACGATTCGACAGGGATGCCCCGCTGGGTGAGAATGTCAGTCAGCGTATAGCGGGCGATCGCATCTAAACCTGGCCCCACTACCGCAATGTCCGCTGGCACGACCTGGCCTTGTGCAATCAGCTCGGCAATCGTCTCCGCCGTCTGCCGCAAAAGCTGTCCCCGCGAGACGGCCTGAATTGACTGAATTTTCTCTGGCAAATCTGGTACCGCCAGCGGCTCTTGCACCCAGTACACCAGCGATTCGCCTAGTTCTGCCGCTAAGCGGTTCTCTGGCAGCGGAGTTAAGCTTTCGACCTGGCAGCGATCGCTCAGCCCCACCATATACGCCGGGTCAGCCCCCAGTCCTAAGCGTGTCTTCCCGTGAGGATTAAATGTAAACAGCCCCGGAATGTCCAAGTCTAAAAACTGCTCAAACCAGTCCCGCGCGATCGCTGGATAATCGTCCACGTCATCGGCCAGTACGGCGCAGAAGCGCTGTCGTAGCTGGGCCTGATAGGCAGGATGGGGCAGCAAGTATCGCCAGTACAGCTCTGTCATGACCCCGTAGGGCAGCAATCCCCGCTCCAGGCACCAGTTACGCCACTGTAGCAGCGCCGCGCCGATTGCGGCCCACAGCTCTACTAAGGCCATTCCCGGCATCATACCGTCTTGCAGAATCGGGGTGATCTCTTCTGCCGGAATCCCGCCAAGCGCGGCTAGCTGCAAAAAGTCGAGCGATCGCCGTACTAGGTCATACTCGCGCCAGCCCTCTGCCTGCAATGGCCCCTGCTCTATCTGTTCTTGCCACAGCCGCGTGGCCAGTTCCTGCTCATTTTCAGGCCGCAGCTTCAGCGGAAACTGGGCTGTTATCTCTAACCGCTCCACTAACAGCGGCCAAAACAAAATCACCTCGTCTTGAATAAATCCGGCAGGGGTCGTCGTCGTCACCGCATAGCGCCCCTGAGTTATAGCGGCAATCTGCTCACTCAGGGCCAAGCGATTATCGCCAATCGAGGCAAACACCAGCAGCGAGGCTCCTGGCTGGGCTGGATTCGCCGTCGGCGTGAATTCAGCCTCTAACGCCTCGCCCCATTGAGCTAGTTGTTCAATCAGGCGCGTGGTTTTGCCGCTGCGGGTAGGGCCGGAAATCCAGAGGGAGGGGGGCATGAGGATGGGGGAGGTGGGGAGGTGGAGGAGGTGAGGAAGGTTAGAGAGATAGGGAAGGATTTGGGGGAGGAAAAGAGGCAGAGATGGCTTGCCGTGAGCGAAGTTGAACGAGAAGGGAGTGACTAATTGGAATGATTTCTGCCAAGGGATTCTAGTTTAATCAGCCAGGTATTGAAGTGGTGGCATTTTTCACGAATTGTTTGTAGACCGATAATTTCGGCAAGCTGGGTGCCATCGCTCACCTTTTTGTAAGCTGAAAATTGGGCAAGAATGCGTTTGCTGGGGGCCGTGTCTCGACCATCGTTGATTAGTTCAGGCGTTGCGTATTGAGCCGCGATCGCTTGTAGCGCTTCAATCCCATTGTCGGACAGGTTATCTACATACTCAAAACAGGTTGGATCGGCAAAAAGGTACGCTTCATATTCGTGGAGCTGAATATAGGGAATAAAGCGATTGTCGCCAATATCTTCTGCAAATTGCTGCTCTAAGAACTCGACTCGCTGATTGGGATTTTGGCGAAAGCTGTCAGACTTTGCTAATCCTGGAAAGTCAGGATGGATAGCATATAGGTCAATCATAGTAGTGAAAAATGCGCCAGAATTACTGTCTTCCCTGAGCGATCGTAAAATATCGTCTCTCATCGGAATGTAGCTCTGTCCGCCACCTCGATGTACCTTGCCATGTCTTCGAGCATGAGCAATCAACCGAGGTCGATTCATGAACACACCATACTGAGCTAAGTGAGGTTTTATGAGAGTGTCAGCAAATGTCTGTTCAGTCTGGCCTTCGGCAAAGAGGTAAAGCCGCGCCATCTAATGCGGTCCTCCGCCAATGACGTTTTTCTCCCATACTTCCCCCAAGCTATACTCATCAAGCCAAGCATCCAGCTCTGAAGAATTGAGTCGCTGGAACTGTGATTCCTGGTCTACGCGGTTGACTGTGATAATGTCTTCAGGCTCAAAGCTGTCTAGAAATGTGCTGGATTGAGTGCTAATAAGAACTTGCGTATAATGAGCAGCTTTGCTGAATAAAGCGGCCACAATATTGAGCGCATAAGGGTGCAATCCAAGTTCTGGCTCATCTACGATGATCAGCTCTGGTAGCTCATCTACGGGTTGCAAAAGCAAAGTAGTCAGGCAGATGGCGCGTAACGTTCCATCCGAAAATTGATGCGGCCCGAATACCTGATCAGCCCCTTTTTCTCGCCAGTTTAGAATGACGCGGTTAGAGACATCTGGCACCAAGTCAAAATCGTCAAAGAACGGCGCAATTAAGCGAATAGTTCTGACAATGCTTTGGTAAGTTGAAGGATTTTCTGCTCGAAATCTAAGCAGCAGCGCCGCTAAGTTGTCAGCATTCGGCATCAACCACCGCGTATCGCCTAGATAGCTAGACTGGCGCACGCCTGCAGTTGGCGACGTATCGTGAAAATGGTATACCCGGCAGCGGTTAAGTAGGTATTGAAGCGTCTTTGCTGTTGTAATATCGTCGTCGGCAGCTTTCCTGATGCGGGTTTCTTCATACCCTGCCCCTAAACGATCTGTTCTAGGAGAGTCATAGCCTGTTTGCAAAAAACTCAGCCTTTCCTCAGCAAAAATCAGCGTATCCCCAGCAGCATGAAACAATCGCACGTAGTACGTATCTAGCCCATTTTCAACTTCAAACTTCAATGTGGCTTCTATTTGAGGCGTTATTTTAGGCCCGAAATGCAAAAGAGAGCTGGCTCGCCCGGATACGCCCACATATTGCTGAAAGCGGTCAGCCATCATCTCATTCAGCATCTTGAAAAACGCAATCAGATTGCTCTTACCCGCCCCATTCGCTCCAATTAGAACATTGAGAGGCCGCAGCTCAAGTTCCATTGTTTTAACTGACTTAAACCCGGAAAGCACAATCCGCTTGAGCATAGTTAACCCGCATTCCCAAAGTTCGACACCGTAGCCTCATCCCGCTCGCCCTTCCCCGTTCGACTTCGCTCGCGAGCCTTCTATGCTTTCTTCGCCCCACGTCTCCGCATCCCCCTATCTCCTCCGCCTTCCTCACCTCCCTCATCTCCCCACGTCACCTCAGCCGGAACCGCACTGAAATCGGCAAGTGATCCGACGCCTGGGCCGCTTCGCTCACGACGCTGGCCTCTAAAACTTCGATCTTGTCTGGATTATAGAAAATATAGTCGAGCTTGAACTGGGGCTGGTCGGAGGGGAAAGTAGCGATCGCCGTGTCTTCAAACTGCTCGGCGGCAAAGGCGGGGCGGAAGCGATCGCTTTTCAAGATTTGCTGAATCGAGCGCTCGCCTTCTTCTTCGCGGTTGAGGGCGCTGTTGAAGTCGCCCAGCAGCAGCACCGGGCCGGTAGCGGCGTATTCTTCGGCGAGTTCCAGCACATAGCTAGTTTGCTGCAGGCGGGTGGCGGTGTCGAAGGCTTCGAGGTGAACATTGATAATGACGAGGCGCTGGCGATTGACGTTGATAAAGCCTATTTGCGCTAGGCGATCGAGGTAGAGGGCGTTGTAGTAAGCCGGATTGCTGGCGACTTTGTCGAGGACGAGCCGTTCCTGCTCGGTGATGGCATAGCGGCTGAGGATAGCCTGGCTTGAGAGGACGCGGCCAAAGTGGGCAACCGGCGACCAGCCGGGGAAAGGGACGTAGTTTTTGTCCCAGTTAACGGCGATCGCCCCGTACCGTAGCTGGAGCGCACTGGCGATCGCCTCTACCTGATTAATGTTGAAAGAGCGCTTGGCGTCGAGATCGACTTCCTGCAGGGCGACAAAATCTGCATCCAAATTATCTAGGGCAGCAATAGCGGTTGCTTGATTACGGTCAAACAGATCGCGATCGCGCTCAACGGCAACCTGATTTGTTAGCCCCGAAAGATAACCAATGTTGTAAGACACCAGCGTGAACGTCTCTTTCTCGGGCGGCGTGGCATTGTTGAACTGGAGAATTTCAGCGTAACGGTTCCTGGGATAGCTGCCTGCACTGGCCCACAGAAAGAAAGCCACTACGGCTAGGGCAGGAATGGCAACGGCGATCGCTAAAATTCGCAAAAATCCTCTCATAATCTCTCACTACGCTTGCTATTCAAGCCGTCTCCCTAAACAATAGTTGGGACGGATTTCTTCGCTACGCCCCTGTTAGGGAGTAAACACCTGAATGAGCATTAAGAACATAATCTTTATCGGGCTTTTAGTTTTTGTGCCGATTTCGATAGCAGCTCACCTGTTGGAATGGGGCGAACTGGCGGTTTTCATTACGGCAGCGATGGCGATTGTGCCGCTGGCAGGCTGGATGGGGGCGGCCACCGAAGAAATTGCAGTAGTCGCGGGGCCGTCTTTGGGCGGTTTGATGAATGCCACCTTTGGCAACGCTACTGAGCTAATTATTGCCCTAATTGCCCTGAATGAAGGGCTGGTGAATGTAGTCAAGGCCAGCATTACCGGCTCTATTATCGGCAACCTGCTGCTGGTGATGGGCCTGTCCATGCTGCTGGGGGGCATCAACCGCAAAGAGCAGGAGTTTCAGCCCGTCGTGGCGCGGGTGAATGCGTCTTCGATGAATCTGGCGGTAATTGCCCTGCTGCTGCCTACCGCAGTGGATTATACCTCTGAGGGCATCGACTTTTCAGTGGAGCAGACCCTATCTCTGACGGTGGCCGTCGTCTTGATTGTGGTGTATGGGTTGACGCTGCTGTTTTCCATGAAAACCCATGCTTACCTATTCGATGTGGGGATGGAAGCGGCTGAAAAATCTGAAAACGCCGAAGACAATTCGCATCATGAGCACAGACCCAATCTAAAGCTGTGGGTAACCGTATTGCTGGGGGCGACGCTGCTAGTGGCGCTGGAGTCTGAGCTGCTGGTGGATGCGCTGGAAGTGGCGACGGAGCAGTTGGGCCTGACTAAGCTGTTTACCGGGGTGATTTTGCTGCCGGTGATTGGCAACGCGGCGGAACACGCGACGGCTGTGACGGTGGCGATGAAAGACAAGATGGATTTGTCAGTTTCGGTGGCGGTTGGCTCTAGTTTGCAAATTGCTCTGTTTGTAGCGCCGGTGCTGGTCATTGCCGGATACTTCATGGGCCAGCCGATGAACCTCAGCTTCAATCCCTTTGAGCTGGTGGCGGTGGCGGTAGCGGTCTTGATTGCTAACTCAATTAGCTCTGATGGGCGATCGAACTGGCTGGAAGGGACATTGCTGCTAGCAGCCTATGCGGTGTTGAGCTTGGCGTTTTATTTTCACCCGGTAGTGACGGGCATTGGTTAAAAACTCAGGACTTACGCACTTGACGAGGTTCTAACTGCTCGCGAGACCCCCGGCTGTCGCCACCCCCCTTATCAAGGGCATTAATATACTTGACGCATCAAAACCACATCGAATATAGCTGAAACATTCACGGGGAAAGCGTTTCAAGGATTTTTGAATGAATACTCCAAAGACACTTCAAGAGGCTGTTCTATATTTCTCCGATGCCGATCGCGCCTTTGAATTTTTCACCTCGGTTCGTTGACCTGATGGTAAGCAGACTTGCCCCAATTGTGGCAGCGATCGCTAGAGGCAAAACTTTATTCGCTATCTTCAGCATCTTCAAGATAAGTTTCCATGCCTGGTATTCCAGGCTGATTTGGCTTCCCAGGTATAGGGAAAGCTTTGCTCAGCAATTTCTCAAAGCCTTTCCATGTTGTTGACACTCTCATCAAAGCGGTAACTGATGCCAAATGCTTATCTAAATGAGGATGGCCAATGTCACTCGTCAAAAATTGATGGTGCTTGTGCCGACGTTTCCCTTTAACGGACGGGTTTTTGGCCTTTAGTTCTTCAAGCACCCCATACGGAAGTCTTTCGTAAACAATTTTTTCGGTCAATTTGCCTACAAGAACAGGGCGTTTAACGCTCATTGGGTCGTACTGCCATCCCCGCAGCCTAAAAATCTCTTGATAAAACTCATCCGGAAAACGCTTGCTCCAAGGCAGTAGTTCTTTAGCAATGTAATTCTCAAGGATTTGATGTAGGGCATTCCTGGCTCTTTCAGCCTGATAACCAGTCACCTCATCAATTAAGGCAATGAGTCCAACACGGGCAAAGCCGCGCATTAGAATGTCGCAATGATGCGCGTATCTCACTTCTTGCTCAGTCTTGAGAACACCAGCATCCCTGGCATTTAGTATTGCCTCGCAGATTTCCACTAAGGTAGAGGCTTCATATCCAGATGTCGGATTAGTTTTAATTGACCCCGCACCAATGAAAGAAATAGGGTTTTGGATGGCCAGGGTTAAATCACTGTCAATAAAAGGATTCAGCGTTTTATGGGTAGTGATTCTAGCCGTCCCTTGACCACGACCTTTCATCCCGATGGCAGTGGTCATAGTCCGGCCAGATATTACTCTTTTGCCATTTTCAAGAACGAAGCAACGAAGGTTGAGATCGCCGATTTGAAGGTTTCCTTGATGAGTAGCCCTACTTAGCTTTTTTGCTGATTGGCCATCGTTGTCCCACCTAGCCATAGCAGCTTTTCTTGCTATTTCTTTTCGCCGAGCGGCAGAAAGATTCTTGGCTCTAGCTTTACCGCCTCTAGAGGCGCTTGAACTTTCCCCATCTTTTGGCTGCGAATCCTTCATATGCTTGCCTATGCTTACTATTGCAGCAAGGATAGCCTTTAAAAAATAAATGCGCAAGCATAAAAAATAGCAAGCATTGCTTATGATGCTTGCTACCAACCAAAATCCCTTTCCTATAGAGCTTTTAGGCTTTGGTTTGTTTGTACTTATCTTTGAGTTCTTGCCTGCCCTCAGCATCTTTCAGGTCATCCGGCGTTGCCTGCATCAAGTTCGATGCAAACTTCCTAAAGTCGTCCCAAGACTCTGTAGCTTCGATATCCTTAGGTTTATCTTGTTTCTTCGGATCTGCCATAGCGCTCACCGTTGCTTTTACAACTACTGCAGCGCCAAAGCTCCCATCTGTTCAGGCGTTAACCGCTGATGCGTCAAGTATATTAATACCTTATCAAGGGGGACAGGGGAGATCCTAACGCCAAGACCGCTGGCTCGGTCATAAAAAGGATAAGTTATCCGCCAACAGCATGCGTAAGGTTTATCAACCAAAACAGTTTTGGGAGCAGCGCCTGAGCGATCGCTTTTCGCTGCAGAGTGTGGGCCATATTGGCTTTAGCGAAGCCTATAACTACTGGCTATACCAAAGAAAGCAACGCTGTATTGCAGCTTGTTTGGCACAGGTAGATCTGAGCGGTCAGTCTGTTTTAGATATTGGCTGTGGGACAGGCTTTTTTGTTGACTGGTATTTACGGCGGGGCGCTAATGTTTGCGGCATAGACATCACTTCTATCAGCGTAGAACGGCTGCAGCAAGCCTATTCTGGCGAATTTTATACTCAGGACATTACTGCAGCAGACTATGTGCTGGCAGATAGAACCTTTGACATTGTCAATATGTGGGATGTGATTTATCACATTGTTGAACCCCAGCGCTTTGAGCAAGCTTTTATAAATATTACTAGCAGTCTTAAACCAGGCGGTTTGCTGCTATTTACAGACTGGTTTGGGGCAGATAGCGATCGCCAAATTGCTAGTCATGTTCAGGCTCGTTGTCTAGCAAGCTATCAGCAATTTTTAACCCCAAAAGGGTTTGAACTGATCGATATCTATCCGCTCTATACCTATCTAAATAAACCGCAGTTGAAGCGAGTCGATAATGCCCTAGGCTGGCTCTATTTTGGGCTAGACAGTCGTATTCAAACAGTGGCAAAAAACAATCTATCCCTAGGCTTGTGGCGCTTGACTGACAAAGGGGCTTGAACAAGCTGAATAGCTAATCGCCTGTAGCAAAAATGCTGGCATCCTGCTGAAAGGCTTTGAATTCCAGTGCGTTGCCGCTGGGATCGAGAAAAAACATGGTGGCCTGCTCGCCCACTTCCCCCTGAAAGCGAATATACGGCTCAATCACAAATTTAACCCCGTGGTGCTGTAAGCGATCGGCCAATGCCTGCCAGTCCGCCATTGCCAGAATTACGCCCCAGTGACGAATAGGAACAGCGTGATTATCGACGGTATTGGTGTTGACTGCTGTAGTCGCTGCTGGTTCTAGATGAGCGGTGAGCTGATGGCCGAAAAAGTCAAAGTCGATCCAGGTGTCGGTGCGCCGTCCGAGGGCACAGCCCAGCACCGTTTGATAAAAGTGCTGGGTAGTGGCTAAGTCGTGGACGGGAAAAGCTAAATGAAAGGGACGCAGGCTCATGGATTGAAGATTGCAAGCGGGGCCGGGGCTCAAAATAGATAGAAAGGATGTACAGAACTTAAGCTGAATTTTCAGTTTTGAGCCTCTGGGCTAGTCGGAGATGTGGGCGATCGCGTGGTGGCTAGGCGCGTAGTCACGAGGAAGAGGCCGCCTGCAATGAGCGGCAGCAGCACCAACAGCAGCCCGCGCACAATCGGTTTGCGAAACCAGTCAAAGTTGGACATGCCACAATCCTTGCATAAACGGGCCACCTTCTAGAGCGATCGCCCTGAAATCTTTTAACTACAGGCTTACTGCGGCCCTGTATTGTAGCGCTTCAGAGTGGGATTCTCTTCTACTTGCTTGTCGGTCAGGGCATCAGACTGGGGCTGGTCGCTGAAGAAGTCTTTAACGCTATCAACCAGTCCTTTACCGGCCTGCGAGTCAGGCCCATCAGCAGTAGCTTTGGCAGCGGTTTCAGCATCGACGCCGCCCTGAAAATTTTCATTACTCAGGGGATTGTAAGAAGGACGCACTGGCCCATTTTCATACGCTTCGGCTTCAGGCGTATCGGCGGCCCAGGTCACAGGCGCATAGACCGCCGTTCCGAACCACAGCGCTACTGCTAGCAGCCCCAGCAGAGCGGTCCGCCGCCAAAAACTCAGACCCGACAAAATACTCAACATATGCTTCAACTTCAACTCAAAAATCATCAAAAATTGCGGCTCATTTGTCACAATTCTGACTTTTACCGTAGGCGCTCGGCCCTCCAACTGGCTTCACTCCCAGGGCTGACTTAGCTCCTCTGTCTCAGCCAATACGAACAAACAACCCAGGTTATGATCACACTAGGCCAACCCCCCACTTGTCTGCCTATGTCCTTTAATCTCGCTGACCAGCTCATAGCCGATCTGCACCGGGAAAACCACTTGGTCAATCTGATGATTCGCGGCTGCCTTGAACTGCGCTGGGCGCTGGGACCGGAGGAGAAAGAAACGGCGATCGCCATGATTTACAACGCCTTCGAGACGTATGTACGGGAGCGAGGCATGGCGCTGGAAGCGGCGGAGCAGTTTTGCGAAGAACGGCTAGATGATCTAATTGAGCAGCTTTCAGCCATTTTGTAAGGACGATTGTTGTTCATACAGGATATGAAGGTACGCTGGCCGCAGGAAACGGAGGAATCACTGCTGCAGGCTTTTGAAGCAGCTCTGGGTATGGTTTAGGCCATGTAGGGACCGTTTTTGCCCGGTGTTAACGAAATGACTTCGCCTTTAAAGCAAAAAACAGTCCCTAGAAGTCTCAACCTAGCTCAGCGATCGATAGCGCAGCAGATAGCTGAACACTTCTCCCTGCTCTGGCGTCAGCAGAATACCAGAGGCTGGAATTGTCAAGATTGGACTCCACTGGCCCTGATCCGCATAGTGCAGCAGATGCAGCGTATTAATGGCCGATCGCACTCCGTCTGCCGACCCCATGATCAAATGGCGCAGGCGCTCCCGCTCCGGTTGGGCGCGGGGAATATTGAGGCGTACGGGTTCTGTGTCTCCCAGATTAGTCAAATCCGGGAGATTCGGGGGGATATAAAACAGCATTTTGGGATTCCTCCTGAATGGGGTAAGGAAGCCCAAAAATAAGGCCGACCCAAGACATAGCAGTTCGGGACGGCCTGCGCAATAATAGCGTCAGCCTCCGAGACAGCTTGGACCTGTCGAAGGGGTCAGGTGTCGGAATGTTGCTGGTTACAACTTCCGGCACCGTTCGACCAAATTTTTGGGTGAACGTCAAGCTGCGCACACACAGCTATAAGTCAAGAATCTACCGTATCTGGCCCCGACAAGCAAGCAGAAACTAGAAAGCGCGGGGGGTTGATGGACATATATCGATCGCTGTTTAACAACAGTTTATGTAGGACGTAACAGTTGTTCCCTGTAGCGATCGATCTAGCCAAAAGCTTTACACAGTTCCGCGATCGCCCGAAAAAAATGCAAAATTCGCGGAATTTGGGCGATCGCGGGTGAAACTGCTAGAGAAGTTCGCGTGAGAGTGCATGTCTTTATGCCACAGATGAAAATCGTTCGCGGGTTGGGGCTATTCTTGGCCGGACTCTTCACCACCCTGGCCTTTGCCATCACCCCCGCTCCCGCCCAAAACACCACCGGGGCTTTCTGCGCTGCTGCTGACCCGCTAGAGAACCCTGTGCAGGGCCGCAGCTACGGCGACCCCCACATCCAAACCTATGACGGCTTCCACTACAGCTTTCAAACCATCGGCGAATATATCCTCAGCAAATCCCGCGATGGCAGCTTTGAAGTGCAGGCCCGTCAGGGGCGCGTCGGCGATCGCAACAACCTGTCGCTCAATACCGCCGTGGCGATGAACGTCTGCGGCCACCGGGTTGCCATCTATGTAGAAGACCCAGAAGGCGATCGGGAAACCGTTTGGATTGACGGCGATCGCACTCGCATTCGGGATGCAGAAGCCCTACCCAACGGCGGCGAAGTGCAGGAAGTGGGCCGTTCAGACTATGCGGTGATTTGGCCCAGCGGCGATCAGGTGCTCGTGCACTTTATTAATATCGGCGGCGATCGCTTCATGAACATCATGCCGACTATCAGCCGCGATCGGCGCAATACGATGATTGGCCTATTGGGCAACTACAACGGCAACGCCAACGACGACCTGATGAGCCGCGACGGCAGCGTCCTGCCCGGTCGCTCCACCTATAGCGTCGCCACCCGTGCCCTAGACAGCGTTCTGCCTGCTGTCATTCCGGTGCGGCAGGTCGAAGACGCCTACTTCAGCGATCTCTACCGTCGCTTTGGCGATAGCTGGCGCATCACCCAGACCGAATCCCTGTTTGACTATGCCCCTGGTGAGTCTACGGTCAGTTTTAGCGATCGCAGCTTTCCCAGTCAGTTTTTCAGCCTCACCGGCGTTGCCCCTGCCCGAATTGAGTCAGCCCTCAATACCTGCCGCGATGCAGGCGTAGACGAGGCACTGCTAGACGGCTGCGTCTTCGACGTGGCAGCAACAGGCAACAACAGCTTTGCCAATGCGGCGCTGAATGCGATCGGCAACGCCGTAGTGCAAGAGCTGCGCGATCGGGCCATCGACGAAATCCGCGACGCCCTGCCAATTCCGCGCTTCCCGTTCTAAATTCCCCTGTAGGGTGGGCTGCTGCCCGCCCTACACTTTTCGTTCAGCAGGCAGCAGCCCACTCTATGCCGCAAACTGCCACATCACCGGATCTGCGTCCAAGTGATCGGTGACTAAGCGACTAATTTGATCCATTTGCTTTAAATCTGCCTGGGCGATCGCTAAGCTACCCGCCTTGGCATTCTCCACCGCCTGCTGTGCATTGCGTGCCCCCACAATGGCGTTAGAGTGGGGCTGGGCAATTAGCCAGGCGATCGCTAAATTACCCAAGCTGGTTTCGTATTTCTCGGCGATCGGGCGGAGCTGATCTAACGCCTGCTGCGCCTTTTGGTAAAGCGGTGGCTGAAACAGCTTATTCTTAGCCCGAATATCTCCTTCTTCAAAGGTATGGTCCGGGCCAAACTTACCCGTCAGCAACCCCTGAGCCAGGGCCGAATAGGCAATGATGGAAATATTCTGCTCAATGCACAGAGGCATGGCATCCTGCTCTACCTGCCGCCAAAACAGAGAATAAGGGGGCTGCAGGCTATCAATCTGAGCGTATTCCATCGCCTCGGCTAGCTGCTCTCTAGAAAAGTTAGAGACGCCAATCGCCCGGATTTTGCCCTGCTCTTTGAGCTGATTCATCGCCCGCAAGGTTTCAGCTACAGGCACCACTTCGCTATTAAACGCCCCGGCAGGCCAGTGAATCTGGTAAAGATCGATATAGTCGGTTTGCAGATTTTGCAGCGATCGCTCGCAAGCCTCAATTACCTGATCAAACTTGAGGTGATTAGCAAATACCTTAGTAGCAATCACCACGCGATCGCGCTGGCCAGCTAGCGCCTGACCCACAAGCTGCTCCGAGTAGCCATCGCCATAGACCTCAGCCGTATCAAATGTGGTAACGCCTGCCTCCAAAGCCGCCTTCATGGCGTCAATCACCGCCTGATCTTCCACCCCCACCCAGCCTTTTTTCCCGGCCTGCCAGGTACCCATAATGATCGGTGTAATCTGGACATCCGAGTTGCCCAAAGTTCGCTGCTGCATAAGTCTGTCCCCGCTAAGTGCTGCTAGCTTTAACCTAGCGCACTTGCTGTTTGCGGCAGTCATGACCCGCCATGCCCTCAAATGCGGGGCTGTGTGCCAGCTTAAAATCTCAGTAATAAAGCCCCGTCCACTGCAACCTCATGCCCAAGCTACCGCCCAAAGACTATATCCAGTCGGTGTCGTTTCCCGATCAAATCACGCTGCGTCCTATCGGGGTGGTGCATTCTCCCTACACCGAGCGCCACGGCACCCCCCGACAGGCAGCGTTGCAGTCAGCCCCAGGGGACTATCAGCCCGCGATCGCCCAAATTGAGCTATTTGCCGATGTCCTGCCCGCGATCGCCCTCAACGATCTGGCCGGATTCGAGCGCATCTGGGTGATTTCCTGGCTGCACCTCAACCACCACTGGAACCCCACCGTCATGCCGCCCCGTGGCCCCCGTGTCCGGCGGGGCACCCTAGCCACCCGCGCCCCCCATCGCCCGAATCCGATTGGCCTGAGCGCACCCAAGCTGTTAAAAGTAGACGGTTTAATGCTGTCTGTCGAAGGCATTGACCTGCTGGATCAGACACCGGTGCTGGATATCAAGCCCTATGTGGCTTACTGCGATGCCTTTCCAGAGGCCCACTGCGGCTATGTGAGCGAGATGGAGCAGGTGCAGGTACATGAGGTGGATGTGTTTGGCTCGGAGGGCCATCCGGGGGTGAGCTGAAGTTTTTCCAGCATCGCCTATTCTTGAAATAGAACAGTTCCTATCCTGCGGTGAAGCCCATGAGTGTTGTAGTCCCAGATGATATCCTCCAGGCCGCTAAAATGACCGAGGATGAACTCAAGCTTGAAATTGCCATTATGCTGTATGGACAAGAAAAAATTAGCAGTGGCAAGGTTCGTACTTGGACTGGGTTAACGGTGCTTGAGTTTCAGCATGAACTGGCAAAAAGAGGATTGTGTCTCAACTACGGTGTTGATGATTTTGAGTCGGATATCAGAACGCTACAGTCAATGGATCTGTTGTGATTGTTATCAGCGATACCTCGCCTATTACCAATCTTGCAGCTATCAATCAGTTAGACTTACTTAGGCAGCTTTACAAAACCATCATTATTCCTGTTGCAGTCTATGCCGAAATGGTAGCTGCCGGGAAAGAAGTTCCTGGTGCAGTTGAAGTTCAAACTTTAGCTTGGATTCAGTTGTGTAGGATGCGTTAGCGCTAGCGTAACGCATCAAAGCCTTGCAGAACGGTGCGTTACGGCTCCGTCTTTTCTTTGATGTCCTTCGGGCTACACAGCCCCCTACTAGACTGACACGTCTAAAACAGTGCAAATCTTTAAAGGGCTGAAACTCTTGTATCCGGTGCGTTACGCTTCGCTAACAGCACCCTACCGGGCCTGCATCTACCGTTATGCAACTTTTATCTAGAGATAGAATTTGAGTAACTTTTGCTTCAAGCGCTACGGACGATGGCTAACACCGTTAATCTCTTTATCGACCTGAACGAGGCTGAGCTTGACTTGGAGCCGGAAGAATTGGAAGCCTATTCCAGGCGGTTGGCGGCGGATCTAGAAGATGGACTGGTGGAAGAAGCGGGACTAGCCCGCGCAGCGGAGGTGCCGGAAGGGGCTAAGTCAGGCAACGCCGGATTCGACCTGGGCATTCTCAAGGCCGAGGTGAATCTAAAAAATATCCTGGCGGTGCTGACATGGCTGCGAAATCGGATTGCAGGGGCGACGCTGAGTCTTGAGTATGGCGATGTGAGGCTGGAGTATCGCACACCGGAGCAGCTAGAGCAGCAGCTTCAGGCCCTAGAGACTATTTCGCACCTGACGGTTAGAGTGGTAAAAAGCGAGACCCGCAAGGACTGATGGCGAAGATTGCGCTGCTGATTGGGGTGAGTGAATACGGAGAGGGATTGACGAACTTACCCGGCACGCAGGCAGACATTCAGGCGATGCAGCGGGTATTGGAAAGTCCTGACATTGGCGGCTTTGACGCGGTGGAGCTGTTGTCAAATCCCAATCGTACCCAGATGGAGCGGGCGATTGAGGGACTGTTCAGCGAGAACCGCAGCCGCGATGACCTGATTTTGCTCTACTTTTCCGGGCATGGGGTGCGCGATGAGAGCGGCCTGCTCTATTTTGCCAACTGCATCACGGAGAAAAACGCTCAAGGTCGCATTCTCACCAGTACCGCCGTTAGCTCAGTGGCGCTGCAGCACTATATGAGCCAGAGCCGTTCTAAGCGGCAGGTGCTAATTCTGGACTGCTGCTTTAGCGGCGCGTTTGCCAATGACATGCGGGCCAAGTCGGATGAGGAGATCGATGTCAAGGCGCAGCTTGGAGCTGAGGGGCGGGCGGTGCTGACCTCTTCAACGGCGACGCAGGTGTCCTATGAGAAAGAGGGGGCGAGCATTTACACGCACTACCTGGTAGAGGGGCTGAAAACGGGGGCGGCGGATCGCAATGAGGACGGGCAGGTGACGGTGGATGAGCTGCATGAGTATGCGCGAGAAAAGTTGCAGGAAGCCGCCCCGACAATGCAGCCAGAAATCTACGCGGTGCGGGAGGGCTATAAGATTTTGCTGGCTCGTGCGCCTCAGGGCGATCCGAAGCTGGTTTTTCGTAAGGCGGTGAACGAGCGAGCGAAGCTGAAGCGGGGTAGGTTTTCGCCAATTGACGAGCGAGCCTTTCGGTTTCGTTCGCACGAGTTAGGCTTATCGGCTCAAGAAGCCGAGAAAATCATTCAGGAGGTCTTGCAGCCCTATGACATCTTCTGGGAAAAGCTAGACGAGTTTGAGCAAGCGGTGAAGGAAACGCTGGAATATGATCCGCAGCTCAGCGAGAGCAGCGTGGATGATTTGCAATATTTTCAGCGGGTGCTGAAGCTGCGGGATGAGGATATTGCGCCGGTACTGAAGATTTATCAGATTCACCTCACATCAGACTCTAAAAAACAAGAACCAGACGTTGCTCAAGCACTTAAACAGGCGGAACCTGCAGCAAAACAGGTAACTGAAACGTCATCGCAGGCACCTGAAGAAATTTCGCTGAAGTCAGAAAAGGACATTGACTACAGCAAACTACGTGATCTGCTGAAGGCTCAGGACTGGAAAGCGGCAGACCAGGAAGCGGCAGACCAGATGCTCAAGGCGATGGGCAAGGATGGGTGGTTGGATGTTGAGAAGGACGATTTGTTAGCGTTTCCCTGTCAAGACCTTAAGACGATCGATTGCCTGTGGACGCACTATAGCAAGGGAAAGTTTGGCTTCAGCGTCCAGAAGAAAATCTATGTGGATTGCGGAGGCAATCTAGACGGCGAATATCCAGATGATAAAATTTGGAAAGAGTTTTGCGATCGCGTCGGCTGGAGAATGAACCGCTTGCATGTTTCTTACTCCAACGTTACTTTTAATACCTCAGCTAAAGAGGGTCATTTACCCGTTTTGGGTTTTGAGGTTTGGTTTGGTTCATTTGTGTGTTTCATGAGTTTTTGGTCTTTCTCTCTTCTCGCATCGAGACTTGTAAACTCCAGCAAATAATTACTTCAGACCGATCTGAAAGTTTTGTTTCAGAGCTTCTCAATACAGAAAATTAAGCATTTCGAGAATCTGTTACCTGGCACCGAGCATTACGTTGTGTCTGCAAATTGCGTAACGGCCACGTCTGGATTAAAACAATTCGCCAACACAAATCTTTTGGCAACATCCTGAATTTCGCTTGCGGGTAGCTGCCAGTCTTCCCATAGGGGTAGGGCGAGCAATGCCCGCCTTGCGTAATTTTCGCCCAGCCGTGATTGGTGACGTTGCTGAATCTAGAGATAAATTGGGTGTTTGACGGTCGTGAGCGAGACGCTCACACTTCTCGTCTTTACCACCAGGTGGGATAGTGTGAGCATCTTGCTCACGCCTTAATTCATACCCAAAATCAGCAATACCTGATAAGTTTCCGCGTTGGGTTTCGCTGGCGATCTACTCAACCGACAGGCACTCAATCCCACCGCGTCGATCAGCAACTTCAGCTTCAAGTTCTGCTTCATTTAGTAAAGGGACACCAGAATCTACAACGTGTTGCCGTAGCTGTTTGAGGCGATCGCCCAAAGATACTGGAGAGACTTCAGAAGATACTGATTCAGCGGCAGGCTGACGCTGGCAGAGAAATTCAACAAAATCCAAGACTTCCTGCTGTTTATCTAAAGGTAAATTACGCCATTGTTTAATCAGTAATTCTTCAGTCGTCATCATGAAAGTTCATCCAATTTTTTATCGGTTCGTGTGCTGAATTTTACTAAGAATTTTCACTCGGCAGCGACAAGTGTCTGCGTTAGGTTCCGCTGGCGCTCTATCCAACCTATAGGCTAACGGAATCAAAGCGATCGCCTTCAAGAGGATAAGAAAGAATTTCTACAGTGAATTGCATAGGGTGCATTACGCAAAGCGACACATCAAAGCTTTTACAGGTGATGCGCTGGGCTGTACGTAACACACCATACGTCAATACTAATCGACTCCACCCAAACAGGCTTGCAGCGCGATCGCCTTCAAGCAGTCAAGAAAGGCCAGCAGGCTAATGGTCTGCTGAAAGCCGAGGATGAGCTGATGCCAAGAGCCGTGTCAAGCTCATTTGACGTTTTTTAAGATTACTGTTACATTTATTTACATAGGTAAAGCGATTGGGCTTCACCTGCATCATTTCAGTCTCTCCTCTCTCTGTCCTCGATTTGATCAGGGCAGTTTTTTTTGACAATTTTTAGGTCAGCTTGGGTATAAATTCGCGTTGCTAACAGGCACTTAAACCGCTACGCTATAGCAGCTATCAACCAATTTGTCTGTCAGCTTAGTGTTGACGGATAGGCTGAGGTTGGAGTGTTGTGGACTGAGGGTTTTCGCTCCCTCCAAAAATGCTAGAAAATCACGCGGAGGCGCTATGTATAAGGTGTTTTCTGCGGCGCTAACGGCCTCGGTGCTGTGGCTGGCTGCGGGGTATCGGCCTGCGATCGCTCAGAACTGTACGGAAAACTGCCGCTCCGATCAGATTCAGTTTCCGGTAGGCGAGCCAATTAAGGTACAGGTGATCAATCGCTCACCCGCTCTAGTTGAAATTGAGCAGGTGGTCAGAGTTTCACCCTATCGGCTACGTCCAACTCAGTCAGTTGACTTCGATTTTAAGGACGGCACTCTTAACAATGTGTCCGTTGTTTTTTGGAACAGCAACGATCAGCCACTGCGCACGTCTCTTTCTCGCCCGGAGCGCAACACTTTAAGGATTGAGATTTTTCCCTTTCCGTTTGAACCCAGCGATCGCTCCGTGTACGTGTTCAACGACGGCAGAGTGATGATTTACTAAGGCACCGCAGCCGCTTCTCGATTTTGGCAATCCGCCCTATGATGTAGTTCAAGCGATCTAGTAACCACAAGTTTTATTTTGGATCTCTCTGCTGGAGAAACTGAAAATCAGGTCGCCGCCGAGTCGCTACCTGCGGCGGAGCGATCGCCTGCTGTCCAGTCATCTCAGATGCCCCAGCAGCGCTGGCAGATCTTGCCACCGCAGCCTGAGGCCGCTCAGTCTCTAGCCCGCGCCACTCAGCTTTCGCCGCTATTGACCCAGGTATTGCTCAACCGGGGGATTGATACCGCAGAGGCCGCTGCCGAATTCATCAACCCAGAGCTGCAGAACCTGCCCGATCCGATTGAGGAATTTACCGATCTGCCCCTCAGTCTGGAACTGCTAGTCACCGCAATTCAGCAGCACCAAAAGATTGCCATCTGCGGTGACTATGATGCCGACGGTATGACCAGTACCGCCCTGCTGATGCGGGCACTGCGTTTTTTGGGTGCCAATGCCAACTATGCCATTCCCAGTCGGATGCAGGAAGGCTATGGCATCAATACCCGCATTGTGGAAGACTTTCACGCTGAAGGGGTCGGGCTAATTTTGACGGTGGATAACGGTATTGCCGCTCACGCCCCGGTTGCCCGCGCCCGCGAACTGGGCATAGCCGTCATCATCACCGATCACCACGACCTGCCGCCGGAGCTGCCCTGCGCCAACGCCATCTTGAACCCTAAACTGCTGCCGCAAACCTCTCCCTACTGGGGTGTGGCGGGCGTAGGCGTGGCCTACATCTTGGCGATTTGTCTAGCCCAGTGCTTAGGTAAAACCCAGGATCTGACAGTGCCCCTGCTGGAGCTGTTCACCCTAGGGACGATTGCCGACCTAGCGCCGCTGACGGGAGTAAACCGGCGCTGGGTGCGGCGAGGGCTAAAGCTGCTGCCGCGATCGCGCATTCCTGGCATTCAAGCGCTAATTCAGGTGGCGGGACTAGGTGACCAAAAAGGGGGGCTGAAGCCAGAGGCGATTGGTTTTCGGCTGGGACCCCGGATTAATGCGGTGGGGCGAATTGCCGATCCGCAAATCGTTATTGATATGCTCACCACTGACGATGTCGGCATTGCCCTGCAGCGGGCCATGCAGTGCGAAGAGGCCAACCAGCTACGGCAGCGCCTTTGTGAGCTAATTGAAGAACAAGCGATCGCCTGGTGTGAGGCGCAGCAGGCCGAAGGCAAGCTGAATTTGCAGGAAGAGCGGGTGCTGGTAATCGTGCAGCCGGAATGGCATCACGGCGTCATTGGCATTGTCGCCTCGCGGCTGGTGGAGCGCTACGGCGTCCCGGTTTTTATCTGCACCTATGAAGACGAAGCGCAAAAAGAAATTCGCGGTTCGGCCCGTGGCATTCCAGAATTCAACGTCTTTGAAGCCCTGCAGAGCTGCCACGACCTAATGCACAAATACGGTGGTCATAAGGCGGCTGGCGGCTTCTCTTTTCCGACCAAGAACTTACGTCAGGTCAGGTCGCGCCTCAGCAACTTTGCCTGCCAGCAGCTTGAGATTGAACACCTAAAACCGTTAGTGGTTGCAGACGTTCAGGCCAATCTGGCTCAAGTCACCCTTGCTCTCTACCAGCAAATCGACCAGATCCATCCCTGCGGCATTCAAAACCCTGACCCCGTGTTTTGGACACCCAATGTACGGGTGCTAGAGCAGCAAACCGTAGGTCGCAGCCGCGCCCACCTAAAGCTCACCGTTGGGCAAGAAGCTCACGGCGGCGGCTCACTGGCTGCCACCATCAAGGCGATCGCTTGGCGCTGGGGCGACTACCTACCCTTGCCCAACCGCCTCGACATTGCTTACAAGCTCAAGCTGAACGAATGGAAAGGCGATCGCACCGTTGAACTTGAACTTATCGGCGTCCGCCTGCCCAACCGCCAAAAGCTGCCCGTTCCCCCCGTACCATCTCCGATCGACGGCGGGTCATTACCGCTTGAGGCTGACGACAGCCAGCCTTCTACCCCACTTGCCCCTGCTCACAGTCAGCTCTCCCACTTCTCTCCCTCATCCCCCTCACCTGCCCCATCTCCCTCATCTGCCTCATCCCCCTCACCTCCCCCATCTCCTGCCCCTGCCCAAACCACCGCCGAGTTTTACTACAGCAAGCGCCGCTACACCAGCCGCATTATCACCTCCGGGCGATCGCGGGAACTGACTATTCACAACCCCGATGGTCACTTACTGATTGTGCAGCTCCCTGAAAGACAGGGCTTTTTAGCAGCGCCCAGTCAGCCACCGCAGCCCGTCGATTTATCTGAGCCTCACTACTTTAATCTGGTACGGGCCGGACTCAGTGCCCTGGAAGTGAAGCAAAAGACTCAGCTCCTGCTGGAAAAGGATGAACTGCTCACGGATAAAAACAGCCAGATTGAAACGCTGACCTCTCAGATCTCTTTGCTAGAAGAGAAGATTAGCCAGCTCTCCACCGAACAGCAGCAACAGTTTCAGTCCCTGCAGGGAGAACTACAGCAGCAGGAAGCCGCCATTCAAGACCAAGAGGCTCACATTGCTAAGCTGCAGTCTCAGCTTGGTCAGGGGTCGATGCCGCTGGATCCCAAAGCGCTGCGGCAGGAAGTGCGCTCTGCTGTGGGGGATACGGTTTGGTTTTGCCTGCAGCCTAAGAGTCAAAAAGATCTCTATGTAGCCTATAAGCATCAAGCTCTCTTACACGCTGAAAAAAGCGCCACAGGCCCAGCCGACTATTCTGAAGCGGGACTGCGGCTCAGCTTTGCCGTAGAGCGAGAGGTGATTCAGCCCTTTTTTAGCGATTTGTACGAGTTTTTGCTGACGGAAGGTGGGCCAGAAATTGGCGGTTTACTGTTGAGGCCGCAAAAGAAACATACCTTAGGGACGCTGCCCTCGCTGCTGGCAGATCAGTGGCGATCGCTCAAAAGTGCAGCTCTCAAAAGTTCGTCCCAGGTGTCTGAAGCCGCTTTATATGGCAAAGGTACGGCCAGTTCTCCCATGAGCGGTACCGATCGCGATCGCCTGCAGCAGTTTCTGAACCAGTGGGATCACCCCATGAGTGAATGGCTACAGGAGCAGCCCGCCGCTGCCGCCGCCCACATCGATCAGGTTGCCAAGCTGCGCAACCTAGCGGCCCATGCTGAAAGCTACCTGCATCAGTGGCACTACGACCTACTGCAGGGTTTGGTACTCGGCGCAGAAGACAAGCCAGGACTGTTTCAGCTCATTTACGCGGCCTGATTGCCTCAACTCACAACCTCACGATTCTGCCGGATCGGTGAAAACCACTTCGTAGAGGTGATACTGGTTTTCCGCCAACCCTTCCCAGTAAGGCTGTTCTGAACTGAAGCCCGGCTGCTTACGCAGTTCTTCAATGGTGTCGCGATCGCGCCACTGACCGTAATTAATCACCCGTAGACCGTCTAAGCTGCGGTGAAAATTGGCTGAAATCAGGCCGTCAAACTGCATGGCTGGGCCAACATGCTCTTTGGCTAGCGCCACCATGCGGGGCTGGTTGTCTGGCACCATGCGGAATTCGGCAAAGTGAACAATATATTCCCCGGCCCGTATAGCTGGAGGGCCGACTCTAGACTCAGACACCACAATTTCGTAGACATGCTGATCCGGTTCTGAGACTGCTGCCAGCTTGCCTGTCAGCATTTGTCCGGCTCCGCTCAGCATAAAGTGCTCAAAATCCGCCTGAGACTGCCACTGGGCATACTCGGCCACCTTCACCCCATCGAGGCTTTTATGCAAGCTGGTTGAAACATAGCCAGGCGCCTGCTGATAATCGCTCACCGCCTCGCGCAGGGTGTCGATTACCAGCGACTGCTGCGCCGCTAAAACCGGGTAAAGAGAAATGACGGCGATCGCCTGATTATCTAGAGAAAGAGTTGGCATCTTACTGGCGTCCTCGCACAAACTGCAGCGTAATTTCCGCTACCCGCTGACCGTATGCCTTCGCCATATCTAGATCGCCCTGGGGAGGCGCTCCCGGCGGATCAACCTGAAAGCTGGTTGCCATTGCCCCAGCAAAAGACCCCACTCGGTTCATCACCTCCGGCCCCGGTCCTTCGACGCTGTTCATCGAGTCTGGATCGGATGCCGCAGGCATCATGGCCGTTCCGACATAGATCATGCCGTGTTGCATAGCATTGATCATCAGCCCTACCAGGGTATTTAGCTTGTCGCCCGAAAAAGAGCTGGAATTGGTGAAAGCGCCCGCAATCTTATCTTTCCAGGCCAGCGAAAACCACTTTTTCGCCGCTACTTCCAAAAACTGCTTCATATCGGCAGACATGCTACCCATGTAAGTCGGACTGCCAAAAATCATCGCGTCTGCTTCGTCAAAATCGTCCAAACGGGCGATCGCCTCCTCAGCCGTAACAATTTCCGCCTCAATTCCGGCGACCCCTGCCGCCCCCTCATAGACAGCCTCCGCCTGCCGCTGGGTGTGACCGTACCCACTGTGATAAATCACAAATAGCTTACTCATCGTGGTTCCTCAACAACCTTAGTAACGTCAACGTAGAAACACTAGGCCGCCATGTCAAATAGCAGCACTTCGGCATCGTCAGACTGACCTTGAATGGTTAGCGTTTCAACATCAGCGATCGCTGCGCCATCTCCCGCCATCAGATCGTAACCGTTGAGGTTGACTGCCCCCCGCGCGACGTGTAGCCAAGCGGCGCGATCGCCCGTGAAGCTGTAGTTTACCGCTTCAGCTTCTTGCAGCTTAGCCGCATAGAGGTTGACGTCCTGATGAATCGTGACCGAGCCATCACGGCCATCGCGGGAACCCACTAGTCGCAGCCGCCCCTGCATCTCTTCCGGCTCGAAGTGAATTTGCTCATAGCTGGGGTCGATGCCATTTTGCTCAGGCAGCATCCAGATTTGCAGCAGATGCACCGGATCGCTGTCGGAGTGGTTAAACTCGCTGTGCATAATTCCTGTCCCCGCTGACATCCGCTGCACGTCGCCGGGACGGATTATAGAACCATTGCCAATGTTGTCCTTGTGTTCCAGCGCACCCTCTAACACGTAAGTCACAATTTCCATATCGCGGTGGCCGTGTGTGCCAAAGCCGCGCCGGGGTTCTACCTTATCTTCGTTGATGACGCGCAGGGCCGCAAAGCCCATGTGAGCCGGATCGTAGTAGTTGGCAAAGGAAAACGTATGCCGGGTGTCGAGCCAGCCAAAGTTAGCCGCGCCGCGATCGCCTGCGGGACGAATTTTAATCATTGTCTTACCTCCGGGTTAAGTAATGTGGAGTGCCCATCGAAGACAATTTCATTATGAATTGAATCAAATAAAATAACAATAAGCAATCTAATAAACAGATTGTCGCTCATTTTGCTACAGTTGGCGCTGACAGCTAAAGTATATGGACAAGTTTGAAAGCCTTAGAGCTTTTGTGCAGGTGGTAGAAGCCGGCGGTTTCGCCGCGGCAGCAAGGGAGATCGGGCTATCGCGATCGGCAGTTAACAAGCTGGTGATGAACCTGGAAGACAATCTCAAAGCACAGCTCTTACACCGCACCACCCGCAAAGTCACCCCCACCGCCACGGGACTGGCTTTTTACGATCGCTGCATCGCCATCCTCGCCGATCTCAAAGAGGCAGAACTGGCCGTTTCGCAAATGCAGCAGGAACCCAAAGGCCGCTTGCGCATCAACGCGCCCATGTCCTTTGGCACGCTGCACCTCGCCCCGGCCCTGACAGATTTTTTGCAGCAATACCCTGATCTCCATATTGAGCTGACCCTGAGCGATCGCTTCATTGACCCAGTCGAAGAAGGCTTCGACGTTACCCTGCGTATTGCCCAGCCGCCCGAATCTGCTAGCCTAATTGTGCATAAGCTAGTAGTGGCCCGCCGCGCTGTCTGCGCCGCCCCCAGCTATCTCACTCAGCACGGTATTCCCCAAACGCCTGCCGATTTGAAAAATCACTCTTGTCTGCACTACGGCCACTTTGCCACCAGCAATCAGTGGACGCTCACCCGTGACGCTGAAACTCACACCGTTACCGTCAAGGGCGTCCTGTGTTCTAACAACGGCGAAGTTTTGCGAGCAGCCGCTTTGAGGGGACTGGGCATTGCGCTGCTGCCCACCTTTATTGTCGGCGGCGACCTCCAGCAGGGTAGGCTGCATCAGATACTCACTGACTATTCTCCCCGTGAAATTGCAGCCTACGTGCTATATCCGGTAAACCGCCACCTTTCGACTAAAGTGCAGCTTTTAACCGAGTTTCTTAAAGCGCGGCTGGGCGATCGCCCTTACTGGGATGACGCTACGCTATCGTAAAAGACAGTCAGCCTAAGAGTTTGACACCAGACAACTCTCTGACTTATCAGTTGAAAAAAGATTTACTCTTGTGCTTATAGAGAACTGATTCAACTAAAGCAGTTGCAATAGGAAAGAAACTTGAAGGCTATTAAAAATACTTTAGTTCAGGCTAGATTAGACAGAGGGATTCGCTAACTCTGTTTCACAAGGTTGCTTATGGCTACTGACCAGATCAAGTCTCACCAGCGAAATCAAGCGTCTATCTATCAACCTGCATCGCATCAGCTTCAGCAAAAATCTTTGGCTTCGAGTAAGGCAGCCGTAGACCCTTCAATATCTAGACCATTTTCTTCTCAGACGACCACGAGGCAAGCAAAGCCAGCAGCAACTCGGCACAGCCAATTTGATCCCAATAAAATTTCCGTCTTTCCTCAAGACGAAACCAGTCAACCGCAGGCTCCTATAGCCCTTCAAACTTGTGAAGACAATATTCTGCAGCCTAAATATCTGCGTAGCGATCTCAAAGGACTAGGAAGCGGTAACGCAGGCCAGTGGCATCAAGGCGATCCTAATTTCCACGTTACTATTTTTCCTGATGATAAGAACTTTGTTGAGCCGCACGGATTTAAATTTGTCAGCAACCGATGGGTGTCCGAGTTTCATGTGACCAATCACAATCCGGGCAAATTTGGACGTCGATTTTATGACATTGATACCGGAAAGCCAATCGGCGAAGATAAAGGTAAGATCTCCGGACATGACGAGCTAGCACTTGCCTTTATAAAAGAAATTTCAAAGATTAAATCTTATACCGATGAAGAAGCGTTAGAGCAGCAGAATACATGGGATCTAGCAGCAGAAAAACAAGACAAAGAACAGAGAGAAAAGATTGAAAAAGTAGTGCTTGAAGTAGCTTCTGAATACAAAGGCCAAGAACTTGATTGGAAAAAGCCGCAGACTTTCAAAGTTATAGGCCAGATCAGCACAAAGCTAAGAGATGACAGAATTATTGATGTCGATCAGCAGCTACTTAAAGAAAAGTTTGATGAAATTTTATTCGCACTAAATGCAGAAGCTGAAAGAGTTAGAGAAAAATCAAAAGAGGAAGAAGCTTTAAAGTTACAGGAGTCTCAAAAGGAAGAAGAGGTTCCTCTGAAGCAGGAAAAAGATCGTTTACTGCCAAAAGGTAAACAGTTAGCCCAAAAATCAAGTTCCAATCCTAATCTGACTTTGATTCTCACAATCTTGATAGTAGCAATAGTTCTGGGTGGGTTTGGACTCAGTAGCATCTACGAGTAGGGGCTTATCTTCAAATCGGCTTGCAAGCTGCTTGTTATAAGCGATAGTATCAAAGGCTTTTCCCTTTTTATTAGCTTTATGGGTTCTCCGACTGCTACGCTGCTGATTTCTTGTCCGGATCAGCAAGGACTGGTGGCTAAAATTGCCAACTTCATTTACGCCAACGGCGGCAATATCGTCCATGCCGATCAGCATCGAGACGAAGCTGCCGGACTGTTTCTTTCGCGGATTGAGTGGCAGCTAGAGGGATTTAATCTGCCACGCGATCTGATTGGGCCAGCTTTTAACGCGATCGCCCAGCCGCTGAAGGCAAGCTGGGAGCTGCGCTTCTCAGACGCGGTACCGCGTATCGCCGTTTGGGTCAGTCGTCAAAACCACTGCCTGCTGGATCTACTTTGGCGGCAACAGGCTGGAGAATTTTTGGGTGAAATTGCGCTAATTGTTAGCAATCATCCAGACCTGAGGGCGATCGCCGAACAGTTTGGCATTGACTATCATTACCTGCCCATCACCCAAGAGACTAAGCAGGCCCAAGAAGCTGCCCAGCTAGCGCTATTGCAAAAATACGACATTGATTTGGTCGTGCTGGCTAAGTATATGCAGATCCTCAGCCCCGCATTTATTCAGCAGTTTCCCAGCGTCATCAATATCCATCACTCCTTCTTGCCTGCTTTTGTCGGCGCTAATCCTTATCACCGCGCCTACGAGCGCGGCGTCAAAATTATTGGTGCCACAGCGCACTATGTCACCTCCGATTTGGACGCCGGCCCGATCATTGAGCAGGACGTGGTGCATATTAGTCACCGCGACGAAGTTAGCGATCTGATCCGCAAAGGGAAGGATTTAGAGCGGATGGTGCTGGCGCGGGCAGTGCGCCTGCACCTGCAAAACCGAATCTTGGTCTATGGCAATCGCACCGTGGTCTTTGCCTGAGCCGCAAAGCATAGGAGTTTCAGATTCACCCTCTTGGCTTAAGCTAAGAGCATTTACACAAACTCTCTAGCTAAACTTCTATGCAGTCTCTCAACCACTTACCCAGCGGCGAACGCTATTTATATCAGCTTTTAAGCCAGATTGAGCAAGGGCATCTGACCGTTACTAATCCCGCAGGTCAAAGTTTTCAATTTGGCGAAGCTGCCGCCGAATCGCTGCACCTGATTATTCGCGATCGCCGCACCTACGATCGCCTCATTAGCTTTGGAGCGCTGGGCTTTTGCGAAGCCTATATGGACGGCTGGTGGGATGAGGAAAATAATCGGGTGGCTGAATTTATTAGCCTGCTCTATCGCAACCGGGTGTATTCCAAAGCCAGTCAGCATGTAACGCTGCCGCTGATTTTCAAGGTGATTACCCAGCGCTTGCTGACGCTGCCCACGTCTATTCAAAACAGTCGCAAAAACGTGCAGCATCACTACGATCTGGGCAATGACTTTTACCAATGTTTCTTAGATCCGACGCTGACCTACTCCTGTGGTTATCAGCTTCGTTCTGATGATTCGCTAGAACAGATGCAGTTGCAAAAATATGAGCTGATCTGCCGCAAGCTGGGGCTGCAGCCGGGAGAGTCTCTGGTAGATATTGGCTGCGGTTGGGGCGGTATGCTGCTGTACGCGGCGGAGCATTACGGCATCAGCGGTACCGGACTCACGCTGAGCCAGGAGCAGGCTAAGCTAGCCCGTGAGCGGATTGAGGCGAAAGGGCTGAGTGATCGCCTTAAAATTGCCGTCGCTGACTACCGCGAGTTTGCAGAGCCGCACGATAAATTTGTCAGTATTGGCATGTTTGAGCATGTGGGTAAAGGCAGTTTTGCCACCTTTATGCAGCAGGCGAAAAAGCTGCTCAAGCCCCACGGCACAGGCCTGCTGCACACGATCGGGACGGAAAGTTCAGAGCGGATTGGCCCCTGGGTAGATAAGTACATTTTCCCCGGCGGCTACGCGCCGCAGCTGCATGAGCTAACCCAGGAGATGCTAGCGGCGAAGCTATCGGTGGCCCACTGCGAGAACCTGAAACCCCACTATGCCGAGACGCTGAAAAAATGGGCCGAAAACTTTAGCCAAAACCGCGATCGCGTCGCGGCTCTATCTCCTGCCTATGACGAGCGCTTTTTGCGCATGTGGTATCTCTACCTGCAGTCGTTTGAAGCGGCTTTTAGAGATGGTAGCCTGCACGTATATCAACTCCTTTTCTATAAAGATAAGCAGTGGCGTTTACCCAAAGCGCTCAATTTCTCTCTAAGTTCGTTGCAGCCTGTGAGCAAGTAGATGGCCATAAGTAAACAACGCCGTAGGGTGCTGTTAGGCAAAGCCGTAACGCACCGTTCTGTAAGGCTTCGATGCGTTACGCTGACGCTAACGCATGCCTACATGAAATTATGGCTGCCTACTTACTCAGTAAGTGCATGAACAAAGGCAATCAATCGGTTAGTCGGGGGAGCAGCTTGATCAGTTGCTCGCCAAACTGGTGCTTGAGGTCGCTGGCATCCTTATAGTCTTGATAGAAATGGCCCATATCAGAGAGCGTCTGTTTGAAGTTGAGCAGGGTCATAATTTCAGGTGTGATGCTGCTCATGTTGATGGCAGCATCTTTGAAGTAGGTAAAAATTAAGGGCTTATCGCTGTCCTTAAAGGTTTCCAACGCGATGAGAAATTCTTCTTCGGTATACTGACCAACTTTTGTGTAGGCAAGGAGTACAAACACGTCACAGCTGGCGATCGCTTTGTTGTATTCGTCCTGCGATCGCGTCTTGGACATAGCATTGAGGAAATCTTCCCAAATCACCAGCTCTAGAAAGAGGCCGTCTTTGATGTATTCTTTGTTCTTGCGGCTGATGAAAATCTCAAACTGCTCGCGATCGGCTTTCAGCTCGGAGGAGGACGCTAGAAAGATCTGGATAGTTCTCATTTTGGGTTGAGGTTTGGGAGCGGCGGGGTTGTCTGGTTCGGACAGCGGTGGTGGAGCGGGTTCGTCACCTTTTTGGTCGGGCAGTCTTTCAACAATGTCGCGGACTGCAAAACCTTCGAGCAACAGGCGGAGAGGAACATCTGCTTCGCTGATTTCGCACTCGATGGTGGACTTTTTCCCCGTTTCTTGGCGCTGCTTGAGGCGGGAGTATTTGAAGAAGTGGGGCGGGTTGCTGTTTTGACACTGATGGCACTGACAGGGAATCATTTTGTCGTAGTGCAGTTGATGGTAAGACTGGCTAATTTGGTCTAGCTGATCAATGATGACGGCCCGAAACTCAGGAATGCTCGGCCCAGAAAACCGTAGAGAAATGAGGCGCTGATCTAAATCTTCTTTGACTTCGGCCCAGGTATGGCCCCGGCGGATCACCATGCCGCTGCGCCAGACCCAGTCGTGATTATAAATGTAGCGATACAGGGTAACGGCAAACTGCCAGAAAATGCCCTTGGGCATAAAGGCGTCGTAGCGGAGCTGCATGTGGCTATTTTGGCTTTCGTCCCAGTCGTAGGTGGGGGTGTTGAAGGGTAGCAGTTGGGGGGCGACCAGTTCGCCGGTGTTGCCAATTTCATACACCAGCCGAAAGTTTTTCATCAGCTCGATTAGGACATCGTGCATGTGGTGATAGCGCGGATCGTTCCAGATGTCGGCGCAGTCCTGACGGCTGAAGCGGCCCGCTTTGGCTTTGATGCTGTCGTCGTCGAAAATGCGGTAGACAGCGTTGGTGGCCCAGGCTGGCTTCAGAATCACCCGATCGCGCAGGAGGGGATTGTCGGCAAAGTGGAGAACAACGCCCAAATCGTGGAAGTAGCCGAGTAGAGTGTCGATGTCTTGACGATCGGTGATGTTTTGAGCCT
>NZ_JASATW010000069.1:0-5722 GCF_030405905.1 Sphaerothrix gracilis Ecp01 | reverse complement strand
CACCGAAAGCGCTCTCCACTCCAAAGACTGGCGAGAAGTCGTCGCCGGCTTGCTGATGGCTTCCCAGACCCGCCCCAGCGACATCCTGCAGCTCGCCGAATTCAAAGCCCTCTCCAAATACCGCCTGCACATCCAAACCACCCTGAAAAAGCGCGGCAGCAAAGTCACCGCCGAGATCTGGTGTCTCACCGATACCACGCTGTTTATCGACGCCCTCAACCGCGTCCGCCGTGACCCTAACGTTCTAACCCTCAAAGCCGCCCGCCCCGCCGAAATCGACAGCCGCAAAAACAGCACAATCAACCGCGCCGTCAACCGCGTCTACGGCACCATCATCGCCCCCCCCTTCACCGAAACCGAACTCAGCGCCCACAACCTTAGAGCCGCTGGCACCAATATCGGCTATCACCTCTACGGCAGCGAAGGCCAAAAGCTCCAGCGCTTCGTCGAACTCCAACTCGTCCATGACAGCAAAGGCACCGCCGCCAACTACGACGACTACTACTGCGTAGATGCTCAAGGCCGCGAAGTCACAACTAAGGGCCTGAGAGAAGACGCCCCCCTCAAAACCCAGCCCAAGAGCCGCATCACCAAACGCCCTACCCTCGACCAGCAAATCATCGACGATTTAGAAGCCCTCTTTGGTACTGGCAGCACCAAAGAGAACGTCATTGAAGCGATCGCCCTAGCCAAACAGACTATAAAGCTCAAAGCCGAAAACGACCGGCTCACCACACACCTGAAAGCCGCCGAAGAGCGGATCGAAGTGCTTGAAGAGTATCCCAACAGAGAACTCATCCACATCTACCCCGAAGGTACTAAACCGAAGCGATCGCCGGTTGAAGACATCCGCAGCACGCCCAACGCCGACCTGATCAGCAGCAAAAAGCGGGGAGCCTTTGAAGAGCGCCTGCGCCGCAGCGTCGAAGCCATTCAGCAGTACAATGCCGGTAGACCGCTAGAAGAGCAGATTGCCATCAACGCCGGCTCCCTGCGCAAGATTGCCAAAGGCAACGTGCAGGCCATCAACATGTGGGTGAAGAACAACGATGAGCTAGAAGCCTACAGCGCAGCCCAAGGCCACACCTACCGCCAGAACGTCGGCAAAGACCTATCAGTCATCAAGTGGGATGAAGAGGCTTACGGAGCTTATGAGTGGCCAGAAGGCTACTTTAGTTAGCACCCTGAATCAAATCTTCAAGGGGTAAGTTGCGCTCCGTATATTGCTTAGCGATACTGACGACCAGCCTGAGATTGGCCTCAATCAGGCGGCGTTTAGCCTGTTGAGAGCCTTGCTGCACCTGTCTAGCCAGCTCAATTTCCTCATGGGGCTTGAGCAAAGGAAAGCGACCGGCCTGAATCAGGAAATCGCGAATGATGTCGTTAGCCATAGACCAGAGCAGAAAGCGATTGAGACCTCAGTAGTGTTTATCAGGATAGAGGCTTAGAGCCCTACTGAGCCCAAAGAGTACTGCCATTACGAATTACTTTTACAGCGGCGATCGCCTGAAGCAGCCGTTGAGCTACCCGAAATCTGCCCTATTGCTGCCTACCTTTAGCCACATGAGCCGCTAGTCAGCTTGCTCTCAGATTTCTCAGAAACCCGTTAAGCCATTCTCAGGTTGTGGTCAGAGAAGCCTCAGAGAGAGCCGTCATAGTAGGACTCAAGATGATTGAAGTCAAAAACGCAAACTAAGGAGCTAAATCATGAAACGCATCACCTTCGCTATCTTCTCTCTCGCCCTCTCTGCCGCAGCTATCTCTCCGGCCCAGGCCATCACCGCCGAATCGGCCAATCGCATTGACCAGGCCCGCCAAGAACATCTCGATAACAAGTCCTCCGACAAATTTGACCAACTGCGCTCTGAACACCTAGAGAACAAAGAAGAAACCAAGTTTGACCAGCTGCGCCGCGACCACCTGAATAACAAAGCAGACTTCTCCAAGTTCGACCGCCTGCGTCGTGAGAACCTGAACAAGTCCACTGATAAGTTCGACCAGCTGCGTTCTGAGCACTTGGACAATAAGGAAGAAACCAAGTTTGACCAGCTGCGCCGCGCCCATCTGAACAACAAAGCCATCTAAGCCTTTCATTGGCTAGCGTTCGAGTCACGCGCTACACACTCCAGACAAAAGCCCCCAGCGACTCAACAGCGGGGGGCTTTTTCGTCTCAGTCCAGCTTGATGCGCGGCTCCTTGTCTCAATCATCGCCGCATCAAGGCTCTAGTCTCTATGGCTAGGGCTTTTTTGTGAGGGTAGAGAGGCGATCGCGGCTTTGCCCAGTTTAATCAGCGGTGTGCGCTAAGTCATGACCCCAAGTAACCAGAAACACACGCTTATCCGCTTAATGTCACAGGGAAACGATGGTAAAAGGCTGAGCCGACCCTGAAGTTTAAAACAGGTGAAACAAAACACCTTAAACAAGTCCCCCATTCTAGGAGTTGAAATCATGCAGCTGAAGTATCGCGGTCAAAGCTACCAAACAACAGCCCCCAGCTTAGAAACCACTGTTTCAGAGCAGCCCGGTATCTTTCTAGGCCATCACTTCACCATTCGCCAGGTGCAAACCCTGCAGCGGCGACAGCCGGTAGAGCTAACCTATCGCGGCGTTCGCTACAGCCATTAAATTTTCAGCTTGGTCAGATCAAACCCTTCCTCCTCCGGCTCCAGCGATCGCTGGAGCTTTTTTGTAGGGATAGGCGATCGCTCTCCAGCTATTCCTGAGTTTTCTTATGCTCAATCCATTCAGTCAGCTCTTTAGCAGCCTGCGCATAGTCTTTAAGTGCAACCAAAACATTTTCCAAAGACTGTCCTGTATCTACATCTCTATCAGGACGGCTAATTTTAGTGTTGTAGTCATTAGTAAAACCATTCATTGCTTCCCGTAACTGTTTATCTGCAATAGTGATTACTGTTTTACGCTTCGCTAGTTCAGGCTCGTAGGGATCAATTGGCATGAATATTCGTTTCTAAGAGCGTTTGGATCCTAGCATCGATAGTTACAAGCCACGTCGGCGATCACCCACTTCAACAGCGATCGCTGCTGCCGCGTGTCACGAGTGAAATTTTCTAGTGCCAGACGATGCTGTGTTGTTACGGAAACAGCCCGCAATCGCCTTTATTTTGAGGCTAGGCACTATCGAGGGAGCACATCGTCTAAGGCGAGTTTCAGTTCAGGGAATAGCGGTGAGGCGATAGATTGTTTCAATCTGTACTGCCGCTGCTGATACTCATCCCCGTTGAGATGACAGAGCGTGAAAGTAGGTTGTTTGGGCTTACCAATAAAAGCGGTTCCACCCAGGCACGAAAATCAACAAGCCAGTATTCAGGAATGCCGAGCAGTGCGTATTCTTCAACTTTGCGAGCATAGTCATCTTGCCAGTTAGAGCTAATCACTTCAACAACTAGCTTGATGGTGCTGCCATTGGTGATAATGGGCTCGCGATGCCAGAGTGGTTCTTGAGGAAGTTTGTCTTCATCGAGAATAATCACATCGGGCCTGAGAGCGGTTGCTTCAGCCGCAGGCGGTTTAATCAGACAGTTTTTAGGAATGAACCAAGGGAGATTGAGTCGGAGAATTTCAGAATAGAGCCAGCCTGCGACTTTGCCTGCAACGGCTTCATGTGGCCCGGTCGGTTCTCTGTCTCGGAGTTCTCCATCGATCAGTTCGTAGCGAGGGTCATCACCATAGTGAGCAATGAACGCTTCAAAAGAAAGAGTTTTAGCTTGCGTGTAGGTCATGGAGATAACTCCCAACAAGGCTTGTAAGCTTTGCATTTGCGATCGCCTAGAGACTAAGCCAAAGCTCAATAGTGCGATCGCCCTGTGCTTCCATTGTCTCTCATTCCCACTCGTTTCATTGTTGATAAAAGACTGTTTGTTTCCTTCTCGAACGGCTGCAAACCTCCACCATCAGCGCCCCGCTGTCACCGGCCACTCAGCCGCCTATCCTCTACCCCAGCTACCTTGAAGACGCCGCCGTGATCGCCCGTGTTCAGGCCACCGTTGAGCAAGCCGAAGCTGCGATCTCGCGGAGGCAAGTGGTGAGAGCGTTAGAGATACTTTGCAGTGCGGCGATCGCTGCTTTGCTCCTGTGCTTTCAAAACTTGGTATAGCGCTTGTAGATCATAACCAAACAACGCCGCGTAGCAATCGCGTAGCTGTTGTATCTCTGTCACAGTTAGAGCATTAGAACACCTTTGCTTTTGGCAAAAAATCAATTCACGTCAAATCAAAATCGTCGTATTTACGCAGGAAATGGGCATACAGAGATCAATCTCATACATCTTGCGACGATGCGAACTGCTATTCCTTTGCTTTCTTCTGCGATCGCTTTAGCCTTAACAGGTTCAATGCAGGCGGCCACTCGTCAACTAGAAACTAACACTACCCACAACACAGCCGCGATTGCCCAATCTATCTCTGGTTTGGAAGCTGCTGGCTTCGCTATGAAAACTTCAGGTGACAGTGCTGGCATCACTTATGAAACCTGGGTGGCTGAGGACAAGCGCTCGTGGTTTTTATTGATGTGGACAGAGCAGGATTATCCGGCCCAAGATCCTGAAGCAACGGCGTTTTTTGATACGCCAGTGGTCTTTGTTTCTACAGATGTACTAACAGCCTGCTATGCCGTTGGCGACGACTGCTCTGGTTTGGCCTATCAAGGTCGCTGTAGCTTCTCCTGGCAGTATGCATTTGATGGCAGTCTTTGCGGTGATAGAGCAAGATTTTTCTAGCCCAATAGGGTCAACGAAGTGTGGCAGTGCAGGTGCGATCGCCTATCCCTACCGGAAGTTTTATAAGATGGATGAGTTTGTACACAAAGCTGCAGGGCTTGGTTTGCCAGTCATTGTTCTGCTTATTATGATGGCAACGACTAGGATTAACCGGAGCCGCCGCGATTACAGCCGCTCTAGCCCTGCTGGGACCAGGAGGCATGATCGGCGAGATTATTTTGTTTGGCATCATCGGCCTCGCGGCTGAAATACTTTCAAAATACGGTTTAGATACTTTGCTGGTAGCAATTTATCTAAAGCGCTCTAGCTGTCGTACTTCCGCCGCGATAGGGTCGCTTCAAAGTTCCTGCGTCCCAGGGTTCATGGGAGATACAGATGATGGTTGGTTCATAACCTGACATTCGGCAGAGCCGTTCAATCAATCATTTGGCGAATCTTCTTGCGAAAAGCTCGCAAAGCAGGGCTTCTACTGCTCTGAAGGCTTTGCTCAAAGACTTCCGCGACCAGCTCCAGAACGGGCAGGGCTGGGAAGGTCGGGCTGGTAATGGCTAATTGATATTCTCCAACCTGCAGCGTGTAGATGTTCAGCCGATTTTTCTCATAGCGCCAGAGTTCAGGTACGCCCAGTGCTACATAAGCATCAAGCTGAGCTTTGGAAGTGACATCTACTTCGATAGCTAGATCTGGCGGCGGATCAATGCTCAGCTCAACACGCCGCTTGCCGCGCATTTGCGCCTGATGCTGAATATAAAAGCACTGATCAGGTTCAATACCGCTCTCCATAGCGGCTTGCTTAAAGGTAGTGGAGCCAAAACACTCACAGTCAATTTCTAGCTCATCTAGCAAAATCTTAACCAGATCGCCCAATAGCTCTTTATCAACTTCGTGCTCTGGAGAAGGCATTCTGATTTCTAACGTGCCGTGACTGTAGGCAATCCGCGAGGCGCGGGTTTCACCCAGTTCTTCTAAAATACGCTCAAATTGC
>NZ_JASATW010000068.1:3697-6240 GCF_030405905.1 Sphaerothrix gracilis Ecp01 | reverse complement strand
TGGGGGCCGTTCGGATGCGTTGGGTAGGCTCAGCCTCTACGACTACGGTGTGCAGTCCCGCAAAAACTATGTTGCTCAAGGGGGGCAGAACTGCGTACCGGGGGGTGGTCAAGGTTCTGGTCAGGCAACTGGGCAGTTCGCCAACCCTGCACCGGGTTATGTGATGACCTCTGATTTCGGGCCGCGTCCTAGACCGTGTGCTGGCTGTAGCAAATACCATCCTGCGGTGGATTTAGGCACTCCAATGGGAACGCCTATCAATGCAGCCGATGGTGGTGTTGTTTCCTATATCGGTTGGGCTGGTGGCTACGGCAGGACAGTCGTAATTGATCATGGCAATGGCTATAAGACTCGCTACTCACACTTGAGTAGCTACGGTGTTTCTCAAGGTACTGCTGTTTCTCAGGGGCAACAGATTGCGGCCTCTGGTCAGTCGGGCAATGGGACTGGGCCTCACCTGGATTTTGGTGTGTACCGCAATAGTCAAGCTAATTTCCCAAATGCTTCTACAGCGGTGGATCCAGAAAACTTTATCAACTTTAGATAGGAAATGATGATGAGGCGTTTTAACTACATAGGATTATCGCTGATGGCAATAGGCATCTCAATCGCCATTAGTTTACTTTCCTCTTCGAGCGTAAGAGGCCAGGGAGAGCAGTCAGTTCCTCCGGCTGTTGACGCCTGCATAGATAGCCGTTCTCCCTTTACCGCTGGCGGCGTTGAGCTAATTGCAACCGCAACAGTTGAAGACACTAACTACTACCTTATTTATACCTATGAATCGGCTCCCGGTTCTGAGCAGTATCCTATTGCCCTTTTAGTCTCATCGCAGACTGAAAATACTTGTCAGCGAGAGCTTTGGAATACACCACGAGACTTTCTTGAATATGCGAATTATGTTCCGCTCGATGCGGCTGTTAAATTTCGAGAGATTGAGTATTCTATTCAGCTTGAGCGTATGAGCAGAGCAGAGTTCATCAACGCTTTTGACCTTTCATCTATAGATCTATTTCCTGAAGAAGCGGAAGCATTGCAACGCTTAAATATTTTGGATGAAATTAGGAGTAGTCAGTAAATGAATATTGATGAAAAAAACAAAAAATATCAAGCTGAGGAAGACATCGAGCTGCCTGAATGGGCAGGGAAGATAGTCAAATATTCCTACTTAGGATTTGGTCTTTTCCTGTTAGTATCCTCACTGTTCTTACTAGGCTGTTCATCTGCCGGAGCTTCTGATGGACTGAACTGGCAAAGCACTACTTCAGTTATCTCGGAGGAAAGAGCCAAAGAAATTATTGCTGAGAACTCAGCCGAGTCAGCCAATAGAGACTCAATTTTAGAAACGATGCGGGTCTTTCAGTCTGATGAAGGCTTGTTGTTTGTTGACTTCAATTCGCCAGAATTGACGGGGCGCTTAGGTAGCTTGCATGTCATTTATGACAGTGAAGACAACCTGATTTTTGGTCGTTATCTACCTTCCAGATTGCCTGAAGGAGTACCTACCCTTCAGCTTTCAGAACGTACTAGCGGCGGCTATCCTTGTCTGATTATTAATAGCGATCCGACTGAAACAGAAATCACTCAATACACGCTTTGCTATCAGGGCGCAGATTGGGTTGTTGTCGATGAAGCAGTTGTTAGTTACTAATGTCTAGAGCTGATATCCATTTGCCTAGTGTTTTAGCCGATCTCACGAACGTTCAGCGTGAGCGGCTACGGCAGGGTGTTGATACCTTGACTCAGCAAGGCGTTGGCCCTGGTGATGCCTGGCAGGTCGTATCGACCCGGCAGCGACAGGCTGACTTGCCAGCCTACGCGCCAACGGCTGATGAGCGGGAAACCCTTAACCGCGCCGCGCAGCAGCTAGGCGGAGAGTCACCAGCAGTTGAGCGATCGCCTGTGAGGCTTACACCTGACATATCAGGGACAGCAGCCTCCAGTGGTGACGGTTCTAGTGATAGTGGTATCAAGCAGATGGAAGAAGCGATCGCTCAGCCAGAGCAGCCGGAAAGCCAGCAGCTGGTAGAGACAGAGCCAGCGATCGCTTTTTCAGAGCCACCTAAGCGAGAAGCAGAAGCCAGTGGTGAAGCATCAGACGAAACAGCGAGCCAAGACGATATGGCTCAGGACATTCTAGACAATGCCCGTCGTTTCTTAGATACAGCGATCGCCGCTGGGGTTATCGATGAGAGTTTGGACGAGGTTCGAGCCGTCAATGAGCGCTACATTGCCAGCCGTAGTCGAGCTGGTGTGGTGACGGTGAAGAATCAAGCAACCCAAAGTATTGCAGTTGGCGATGAGGCAGGTGGCGTAGAACGAGCCAGCGGCTTGACGCCTGCCGACCAAGAAGCTTGGCACAAGTACGGCCAGGTGAGTGTTGAGCAGCTACAGCAGCAGGAGCAACAGGAGCAGCGCCGCCAACAGCGGCCAGCTCCTGACCTAGAGCTGTAGTGAACTATCAAAAAAAGGAGAGAGGAAAAAAACTATCAAGTGATGTCGAGATCCAGTCCTCGACCGGCGACAACCGCCGCGACGAGGACAAC
>NZ_JASATW010000068.1:0-3687 GCF_030405905.1 Sphaerothrix gracilis Ecp01 | reverse complement strand
CAACAGGAGCAGCGCCGCCAACAGCGGCCAGCTCCTGACCTAGAGCTGTAGTGAACTATCAAAAAAAGGAGAAAACCTCATGACTACGCAGCAGTTAGCGAGCCAATCTACCGTTCAAGCTAAGCCTCAAAAGAGCGGCAGGCTAAAGAACGGTGTTCGAGCCGGGTCTTTTGTGCGGATCTATAGGGAGCATGAAATGCGCTTTGCCAGAGTTCTGCATGTAGTGAGCAGACCCGGCATAGGGCCAAACGTGACGGTGCAGTATCTTGACGAGCTAGAGGGTGGGAATCAGGAAAAGGTTTTCGGCAATATTGTGCAGCCCGTGACACGGGGCTGGCTGGAAGACATGAAGGATCGCTTCGATGACATCAGGGACATCTTCGAGCCTTCAGTCAATGGGTCAATCAGCGCTCAAGCTGAGCCTGCTCAGAATAGCGGCAAGCTGAGGAACGGGGTGATTGTCGATTCTTTGGTACGTGTCTATGAAAATCATCAGATGCGCTTTGCCCGCGTTAAGAGAGTGGCTAAAATTCCAGTTCCGGCTAGGGCAAATGTGATGCTGCAATACCTTGATGGCGACCGCGAGGAAGATAAGGTTTTCGGCAGTATCGTACAGCCGATTACGCAAGGCTGGGTGGAGAATCTCAAGAGCCGCTTAGCCGAGCTAGAGTCACAGTTTCAAGCCCATAAAGCCACGCAGGCCAAAGCCGCGCATAACTGAACGATGCTGATGAGCCGCACTCAGGCCGAGTGCGGCATGACTTGACGTGTTGGGTTCAAGCAGATGGCAGAACAATCAAGCGGAGAACAAGCCCGCCAATATGGTCGGATGCTCAACCAGCTCAAAGAGCAATACACCGATGAGATGGGCGCAGGTGGCGATACTGACTTAGCAGAAGCGGCAGCCAAAATCCGGGCTGGAGAACAGGTTTATGGCAACGAGCCGTCTGACGGTCAGAAAAAGCTCCTTTTCGCAGCCGATAAGCAGCGTGAGCAGGGGCAAGTTGAGGTGACTGCAGAAGCCGAGAGTTCGAGCCAACCCTCACCGGATGAGCCAGCCACGGTAACGACATCACCCGATGAGCCTAGCTCTCCGGCTGATCCCGTAGCGCAATCAGTAGCGCAATCGACCGAGCGCTTCATGGATGCGGCCAAAGCAGCAGGCAAAACTCAGACGGTAGGTAGCACTGATGTCATCGAAGGCAACACCTACTCAGCGACTCAAGCGGGTGATGTACGGGTGCTCCAGAACCAGGAGACAGGCGGCTCTTTGGTTGCTCAGGCGGGTGAGGTACTCAAGGCTGAGGGAATAACGTCTGCAGACCAAGAGCGGATGAATCAGTCTGCCGAAAAGATGGAAGAGATCGCTGTTCAGCAGCAGGAAAACCAGCGCCAACAATTGCAAGAAAAGCAGGATGAGTCAGGGCTAGAGCTATGAAATTACTTATTCTAGAATCGCCTTCTAAACGCAAAACGATTCAGGGTTTTCTGGGCCGCGATTGGCGGGTAGAGGCGAGCTTCGGTCACATCACGGAGCTGGCGAACGATGGCGAAGATAATCTAGGCTTTGCCATCACCAGCAGAGGCGTAGAGCCGCGCTATGTGCCCAGAGGTAAGCGAGGCAAACAGGTACTCTCTAAGCTGCGCAAGCTGGCAAAACAGTCAGAGCAGGTGTGCATTGCCACTGACCCCGACCGAGAAGGTGAATCAATCGGTTGGCATCTGGCTCAGCAGCTCCACTTACCAAAGAGCAAGCTGCGCCGGGTACGCTACTCGGAGATATCGGAGAAAGCCGTCACCCAGGCGATCGCCAACGCTGACCAGTCACTAGACCAGGATTTAGCCGATGCGGCTAGAGCTAGGCAGGTCTTAGATAAGCTAGTGGGCTACAAGGTATCACCGCTGCTGTGGAACTCCAGCGGGGGTAAGAGTGCGGGCCGGGTACAGTCAGCGGCGCTGGCAATAGTTTGCCGTCGTGAGAAAGAGCGCCAGGACTTTATGCCAGAGCCGTACTGGTCGGTTTGGGTGCGCTATCAGGCAGGCTTCAAAGCCTACTTCCTGGGCACTGAGCAAGCTGAGGAGGGTGATGAGGCAGATTCTGATGACGATGCCACAACCGCTGATGAGCTGCCCGCTGTCGAGGGGCGGCGAATCTGGCAAGAAGCCGATGCTAAGCGCCTGGTGGAGATCGCCCAAAAGTCAGCTCATCAGGTGATGTCGGTAGAGCAGCGTACCACTCATCGCAAGCCGCCAGCTCCCTTTACGACTTCGACCTTGCAGCAGGCGGCAGGTAGCAAGCTAGGTTTTTCAACAGGTCAGGTGATGAGGGTGGCCCAACAGCTCTTTGAAGGCTTAGATCTGCCGCAGGGCCGTAAGTCTTTGATTACCTATCACCGCACTGATGCCCCAGTGCTCTCAGATGAGTTCAAGGCCACGGCTAAAGCCTGGCTGGAGGTGAACGACTCAGAAAACGTACCGGAGCAGACAGCTTCCTACCGGGCTAAGAAAGGGGCACAAGAGGCCCACGAAGCTATCCGTCCAACGTACTTAGACATTCATCCAGATAGCGTTCGTCAGGCGTTATCGGAAAAGCAGTATCAGCTCTATAGCCTAATCTGGCACCGAGCGATCGCCGCGTGCTGCCGTCATGCGCGGATTGCCAAAACTCGCATTGTGAGTGAGTCTGGCGGTGTGTACTGGAAGGCTAAGGGCCAGATAGTTGAATTTGAGGGCTATGCCCGCTACTGGAACAACCTCAAGGGTGATGAGGCATTACCAGAGATTAAAGAAGGTCAGGCACTAGAGCTGGCCCAGAGCAAGTCAGAGCGGCGTAAAACCTCACCGCCGCCGCGCTACAGTGAGGCCCAGCTCGTGCAGACTTTAGAAAAGCTGGGAGTAGGCAGACCGTCAACGTTTGCGGCTACGGTGCAGACGCTCAAGAGCCGTAAGTACGTGCATATTTCTAAGCGAAAACTTGCCCCTAGCAAGCTGGGAATGGAAACCTACCGGGTGCTAGCGGCCACCGTCCCTGACTTACTTAAAAGTGACTTCACTGCCGAAATGGAAGCGGCTCTAGATGCGATCTCAGAGGGAGAGAAAGACTGGCAGCGGTATCTGTGCCAGTGGAACAGCGAGTATTTTCAGCCCGCGCTGAAGCGGGCCAAGGGCTACGTGCAGAAAAACTACGATCCCCCTGGTAGCGACCTGCCAGAAGACAAGCTGACCAAGCATCAGTGCCCAGTTTGCGGTGCTGCCCTGGAGCAGCATTTTTACCAGAAAGACGACACGACTAAAGCCATGCTGCGCTGTTCGGACGACAAAGCTGACTGTGACAAGGTGGCTTACTTCTGGACGAGCCGAGAGCAGTGGTGGAGTCCAGAGTACGGGGAGTTATCGGCTTGAGCTTATGAGAAGGATTGATATCAGACTTACCGTTCAAGGTCAGCCCAGCTCTATTAGAGAGCGCTTGATTGAGTACATCAGTGAACATCCTGTGGATGTTCAAGCTCTAGTTATGGAAACACTCGAAGCCAGGTTTCTGCCATTTGTCATGAAGCCTGATAGTAACGAGTCAAAAGCGATCGCTCTCCAGTGCGTTCATAAGCTAGAAGGCTATGCCAATGCTATCCGTGAGCATCACGGGCTGGCGTCGCCGCGAAAGCCTTTAGGCAGAGAGGTAAAGCGCTG
>NZ_JASATW010000067.1:0-6401 GCF_030405905.1 Sphaerothrix gracilis Ecp01 | reverse complement strand
GCTGAGTGAGGATTTCTTCAGGGCTGTGACTGCCCATCCCATCCCAGTTGATATGAATGCTTTGCAACGTCTCAAAGGTTCGGCTTTAGCACTCGATCTTTATGCCTGGCTGACCCATGAGTCATTTCGTAGCAATGCTCGAAAGAAAGCTCGAAAGGTTTCATGGCGATCGCTGCACAACCAATTTGGAGCCGAATATAGCGATTTGCGAAATTTCAGCCGGAAAATGATGGAAGCTCTCAACAAGGTCAAGATCGTTTTTCCAGGCCTTGAAGTTGAAACGTTCAAAGGGGGAATCGCTGTCAAACCTGGTCAGTTAGCGGTTTCTGCCATAAAGACAGCGTCAGTTCCACGAAAGTTAGAGAAGTCTACTCTTCCCACCTCCACAAGCTCAGAGGATAAGAGTGATGAAATCCCTGAATCTCTACGGCTATCGGCCAAGACATTAGGCAAAGCAACTGAGTTGATGCAAGAGACTGACTGGGACATCGCTGACATGGAAAAGCAATTTTACAATTACGTCCGAAGCAAAGGAGTACCAAAAGACCTAGGTCGAGCATTTCTAGGCTTTGTACGCAAGAAAATCCAATCTGAATCTTGAATCTCAAGTTCTGAACTTAAAATCTTTTCCTCCGAGCAATCGCTGAATTCCAAAGCCCTTGACCCCCGCGTTCCCAAATAGGTGGGTCTGATCATACACTCGCCCTCCTGATTTCTGTTTGTGGAAAACTTGTTAAGAATTATTTCTTTTCAACGCTGAATTGGTACACATTGCGACTTTTTCCACAAAAAACAGCGCTGAATTGGTACACATTACAACTTTTTCCACAAAAAACAGCGCTGAATTGGTACACATACGAACGCTGAATTGGTACACATTAGGATCAAAACAACGCTGAATTGGTACACATTCTTACGCTGAATTGGTACACATATCCTTTAATACACCTTTAGTTTTAAAAACACCTTTAGTTACGCGCAGCTTTTCTGTGGAAAACTCAAAGCGGAATTGCAAAGTTGCGGAAGGCGGTCAAGGGCTTCGCAAGGGCTTCTGCTTCGCTCCAGCCCCCTTGACCGCCTTCCGCAACTTTGCTCGGAGGTTAACAAGAGGAATGCTTAAGGCATTCCTCCAAAAAACAAGCATTGACAGAACACATACTTCAAAGCTCTCGACTGTCTCGGAACCAGTTGGAGCGTTTCGGCTTCATTGACAGCTACTTGTCACAGCAAGGCACTCGTTCATCGCACAAGTCACCCAGCCCTGAGACTACAAAATCGGGTTGCCTAAGCGAACGCGAAAGGTTCTAGTCACCGCGACTGGAGCTTTCCCTTGGCTTGGCCGACAAGTAAGTTATGAAGACCAGATTGTCGACCTTAGGTGGTTGGTACGAACCCTGCTTTTGCTTTAATATAGGCAAAATGTAAAAAAATATTGCGTTTGTTTGACTTAGAGCCAAAGGAACCCAGGAAGTTTTTGATGACTGCGTTTATTAATACGGTTGAGCAATCGTCCGAGCTACTCGTTAAAGAGTTTTTTCAGCTTTGTGAAGGAAACTGGCGTTCTGAGCGTCGTTACTACACGTTGCACAACGACGAGATTCAAGAGGTTGTTAGCTATCTAACAATTCGTTTCCTAAAGCAGGAAAGTTCTGAGCTTTTGAATCTGGCTCAGATGCATCAGCTAGAAAACTCTTCAAAATTAGTCTGTGGAGCTTTCACGTCATGGGAGAGCAACTATAAGGGACCCAGTGCCAAAACGCTGACGGGGTCTACCATCTTTGGCGTTTCTGGCACTACGCTGTATCGCGATCGCGGCTTTGCTACTTCTAAGCCCGTTTGCGCCCAGTTCTATATGCGAACTCCCAAGACCATGTGCCTTAAGACTGAGTATGGTGGATCAGCCTTTGAAGAAGAAATTAAGCTAATTGGTTCTGGTTATAGAACGCGGCAGACAATCATTTCGCGGGCTGGAGAAGAACAAATGATCGGTCAGTATTTAGAAAAGCGGACTGCTTGAGTGAAAAAGCTGGTAGGTTACTTCCGCCTGGTTAGTTACATTTGTTTACCTAAAAAGTAAACAAATGTTTCGTTTTGTGCGCGGCGAGATTAATCCTTTGTTGAAGGGAATTAGCCTTAACTGTCTCTGAAACTCTTTCGGTCAGGCGATTTTGACTTTTAGACTACAGCATAAGTGCTGGCAAAAGCGAAAATCGAAATTAGAAAAAAGCTACACTTATCCACAAGATCTGTAACGTTTTATCAGAGCTGACGCAGCCAGAGACGTTCATTCCCCTATGATTGGGATGAATTTATACGGTTTCATACGGATCAAGGAGCTTGCGTAGGCGTGGCTATTCCTCTATTAGAGTACTCCCCAGCTAGTCAAAATCAGCGCGTTGAGGGATATGTAGTTCCTGGAGATGATCAACCTAAAGTTTACTCAACTGACAATATCCTCTCCGGAACAGAGATGGACAATCTGATTGAAGCGGCTTATCGTCAGATGTTCTTCTATGCTTTCAAATGGGATCGCGAAGTTGCTTTAGAGTCTCAATTACGCACGGGGCAAATTACCGTCCGAGACTTTATTCGCGGGCTCATGCTGTCTAAGACTTTCCGAGATAGTTTTTACGAGAAAAATAGTAATTATCGTTTCGTTGAACAGTGCATTCAGCGCGTTCTGGGACGAGACCCTTACAACGAGCAGGAGAAAATTGCCTGGTCTATCGTGATTGCGACTAAGGGTCTTCAAGGCTTTGCAGACGCTTTACTCAACAGCGAAGAGTACATCAATAACTTTGGGTACAATACGGTACCTTATCAGCGTCGTCGAGTTCTACCTTCTCGTGAGGAAGGAGAACGCCCAATCAATATTAAGTCGCCTCGATACGATGCCTATTTTCGGGCCAAACTAGGCTTTCCTCAGCCTATCTGGCAGACTCAGGTGCGGCGCTTCCGCCCCCAAGAGAAGCAAGCTCGGGAGGGAGATCCGTCCCAGTTCCTGTCAATGGCTCAAAGTATTCGGCCCAGGAGCAATACTCCCCAGCAGCTCTCTGCGATGAATGTCGATTATCAAAAGGCTGTTCCTTACCGGAAACTTTCCTAACAACGGCTTTAGATGTTTTTAGCGCTTTTGCAAATGTGCAGAGGGTAATGCTAGCTGCCTATGAGTTCTCAGGGCTGATCTAGCTACTCATTTGCTTAATTTGCAAAGGCGCTTTTTCGTGCTTTCAAGCAAAATTGTTGCTATCAAATAATTTAATTTTTTCTTAATTTTTCGATTTGTTTTGAGTGTCTTCTGCGGACTGTTATTAGCTTTCGTAACTTTTTGTAAAAAAAGACCGCTTTCTAATAATTTTTAACAATTAGCACCTTCATGGCGTTGTATAAATGGTTCCTGAAGGGCTTTAAGAAATAAACAACAGGTTTTTGACCTGAAAATTGCTCAATTTGCTCTCATCTAAGCTGAGTAAATTTGGCATTAACTTAATTAAGCTTTTCATTTTTCAATAACCCTACCCAATCGAAACCAACTAGGAGGCTAGTTACCTATGCTCGACGCATACGCAAAGGTTGTTGCTCAAGCTGATACCAGAGGCGCATACGTTTCCTCTTCTGAGGTAGACGCTCTGATGAACATGGTTAAAGAAGGCAATAAGCGCCTAGACACTGTTAACCGGATCACCAGCAATGCTTCTTCCATCGTTGCTGATGCTGCTCGTTCTTTGTTTGAGGAGCAACCCCAGCTAATTTCTCCTGGTGGAAATGCTTACACCAACCGCCGGATGGCTGCTTGCCTCCGCGACATGGAAATCATCCTGCGCTATGTCACCTATGCAATGTTCACTGGCGACGCTAGCGTTCTTGATGATCGTTGCCTGAATGGTCTACGTGAGACCTATGTTGCCCTAGGTGTTCCTGGTGCTTCCACTGCAACTGGCATTCAAAAGATGAAGGATGCCGCTATTGGTATTGCTAACGATCGCAACAACATCACTCAAGGTGACTGCAGCTCTCTCATGTCTGAGCTGTCTGGCTATTTCGATCGCGCTGCATCAGCAGTTGGCTAAGTCTGAATATCTTTAGTTTGACTGACTATTAGCGAGAGCGAAGTCTAACTGATTGAATCAATTTGAGAGAGTAGGAGAGATTAAAATCATGAAAACCCCTTTAACTGAAGCTGTTGCAGCAGCAGATTCCCAAGGCCGTTTCCTCAGCCCCACTGAGTTTCAAGTTGCTTTTGGCCGCATTCGCCAGGCGGAAGCCAGCCTCACTGCAGCTAAGTCCTTAGCAGATAAGGCTCAGCAATTGGCAGATGGTGCTGCTCAAGCGGTATACCAGAAGTTTCCCTACACGACCCAGATGCAGGGACCTCAGTATGCAGCTGACCAGCGCGGCAAGGACAAGTGCGTTCGGGACATCGGCTACTATCTGCGGATGATCACCTACTGCCTAATCACTGGTAGCACTGGTCCTATGGACGAGTACCTGATTGCTGGCCTAGCTGAAATCAATAGCACTTTTGAGCTATCCCCCAGCTGGTACATCGAAGCTCTCAAGCACATCAAGGCTAACCACGGTCTATCTGGTGACCCTGCTGTTGAAGCTAATTCCTACATCGACTACGCAATTAATGCTCTAAGCTAGAGCATTAATTTGGCCCGGAAAAGCAGCTGTTCTTCTACATCAAGTAGTAAAGAGACCTGTTTTTTCGGGCTGTTTTGTAGGTGCCGGTTTGAAAGAAAACTGTCAAAAGTTGCTTATCAAGCGGAGAACATAATTATGGCCAGCTTAAAAGAGGCAGGGAAGTTAGGTATTCAACCATTCAACGAGGCTGAGATGGTTGAACTGCGACCTAACTGGGGAGCGGGCGATGTGCAAGCTGTCATTTGGGCTGCTTATCGTCAGGTGTTAGGTAATGAGCATTTGATGCAGAGTGAGCGACTGAGCAGCGCTGAATCTCTGTTAAAGCAGGGTAATATCACTGTTCGAGATTTTGTACGAGCGATCGCGCAGTCAGAACTATATCGAGAAAAGTTTTTTTATCCTAATTTTCAGATTCGCTTTATTGAATTGAATTTTAAGCATTTGCTTGGCCGTGCTCCTTACGATGAGGCGGAGATTGCAGAGCATGTTGATCTTTATAGCTCTCAAGGATATGAGGCCGAAATCAATTCTTATATTGATTCTGCAGAATATCAAAAGAGCTTTGGCGATCGCATAGTTCCGTACTACCGCGACTTTGTCACTCAAGGAATTGGTCAGAGAACGGTTGGATTTAGCCGCCTGTTCCAGCTTTATCGGGGCTACGCTAACAGCGATCGCGCTCAGAATCAAAAGCAAGGACGGTTGATCTGGGAAGTAGCTAGAAACACAGCTTCTCCCCTACCTCAGTCATCTGCTGCGCTGACAGGTGGTAATAGAAGCGATCGCAGCAATACCTATCGGGTCAAAGTTGCCCAATCGCCAACATCAGGCTCAACAGTAGTCCGGCAGGGAACGCGAGACTTTGTAGTTCCTTACAGCCAGCTTTCCAAGAAGCTGCAGGAGCTAAACAAAAGAGGCAGCAAAATCATCAGCGTGACCTCTGCCTAAGCCTATTGAGGATGCTTTTCAGATTTTAGAATCGTCAGGAATTCGATTTTTAATTCATTACGAAGGAGATTTAAGTGGCTATCACAACAGAATCCTCTCGGTTGGGAACAACCGCCTATAGAGACATTAGTCCGGTTGAGCTGCGTCCTAATGCGTCTCGTGATGATGTCGAGATGGTCATTCGCGCTGTTTACCGGCAGCTCTTGGGCAATGATTATCTAATGCAGTCTCAGCGTTTAGGAAGCGCTGAATCTTTACTGCGCGACGGAGGTCTGACGGTTCAAGACTTCGTACGCCAGGTAGCTAAGTCAGAGCTATACAAGTCAAAGTTTTTCTACAACTGCTTTCAGACTCGTACTATCGAGCTGAACTATAAGCATTTGCTGGGTCGCGCTCCCTATGATGAAGCAGAAATTGTCTATCACTTAGATCTCTACGAAAACGAGGGATACGAAGCTGATATCGACTCTTATATCGATTCTGCGGAATATCAGAGCGCCTTTGGTGACAACATTGTGCCGTACTACCGGGACTTTGAGACCACCAACGGTGGTGCAGGCCAGCAGACAGTTGGGTTTACACGCATGTTTCGCCTCTATCGGGGCTATGCCAATAGCGATCGCGCCCAGCCTGAAGGCGGAACGCCTCGCCTAGCTAGAGAACTCGGCCGCAACCAAGCCTCATCAGTGGTAGCGCCTGCTCAAGGTGGCGGTGGCTGGGGCTATCGTCCTTCTAAGCAGGGAGTCACGCCTAAAAGCGCTTTTGGCGGCGTCAGCTCTTTAGGCCAAGGCGGACGGCTTTACCGG
>NZ_JASATW010000066.1:0-6477 GCF_030405905.1 Sphaerothrix gracilis Ecp01 | reverse complement strand
GTATGCCGTAGGCCAAAGCACCTTGCGGATTAATAGACCTTCGCGACCTATCAGACCTACCGTTGCCTCCGCTGCAACAATGTTGGATACGCAAATCATATTGCCTGCCGACGCGCCGACGCACTGTAGCCCCAAAACGGCTGCCGTTGATAGGCCGAGCTGAGCCGCAACGCCAAACTGAAACAGGGAAAACATCAAATTGCTGACGGTCACGCTGCCAGCGACAAATGAGCCAACCGTGCCCACGAAAGGCGCAAACAACGGCCAGATCTGTCCGGCCAAATTTGACATACTATCGGCCAACGTCAGCGGCATACCCTTTAAGCCAGAATTATTCACTCCAGAGTTGATAAACACCCGGGCCATCAAGACTGCTGACCCTAACGCTAGCGTCGTCTTTTGCAATAACGGCACCGCATTGGCGATCGCTCGGCCCAGAGCTGCAGGCTTAATCCGATGTAAAAAGAACGTGATGGCTACCACAAGAATGAAAGTGGTGGGTGGAAGGTAAAGCGGCTGCGTCGAGATTGTAACATCAGTCCCCAAAACGCCTACCCAGGTTAGGGTTAACGACTGCATCCACTCCCTGAACGGCAAAAAGTCTAGACGCGACAGCATCAGCAATAGCCCTAGCAGCATATAGGGCAGCCAGGCCCGACGAGCCGACAACCGACTACCTGTGATAGATGCAGACGGCGTATCTGAACTGTGCCAATCATCAGGCCAATGTTCAACCGCCGGAAAATCCCATTGATGGGGGGGCAATAAAAAGCCGCGCCGGGCCGCAGGCACGACAATCGCTAATCCCACCAGTCCGCCAACTAATGTCGGAAACTCTGGCCCCAGCAGCAGGGCTGTTAATACATAGGGCAGGGTAAACGCTAATCCCGCAAAGAGGGCGAATTTCCAGGCGGCTAGCCCCGCCTTGACCGAGCGCTCAGCTCCAAACCCTGCCGTCAACACCATCACCAAAATCAGGGGTAAAAAGGTGCCGACAACAGCGTGAAACACGCCCGCCCAGCGACCCACCGCAATCAAATAATCGGCTTGAGTCAGCTCCAAATTAGCAAGGTGTTGCTGCACCCTAGGGACACCAGCCAGTCCTGAATTGATACCGATTAGAATCGGCGTCCCCACAGCACCAAAGGTAGAAGGGGTGCTTTGAATAATTAGGGCGGCAATCACCGCCGCCATTGCCGGGAACCCAACTGCAACCAGTAGCGGCACGGTGATAACCGCTGGTGTGCCAAAGCCAGACGCCCCCTCAATGAAACTGCCAAACAGCCAGGCAATAATGATGACCTGCACGCGGCGATCGCGCGAAATGCCTAGCAAACTTTGACGAATTGCCGCGATCGCCCCCGATTCTTGCAGCGTATTCAGCAGCAAGATGGCACCAAATACAATGAAAAGAATCTCTGCCGCTGCTACACCTCCTTGCACGCTAGCCGCAGCTACTTCCGCAATAGGAACTCGCCAAACAAGCAGCGTCAGCATCACTGTGATGAGATAGGCAACGGGCATCGCCTGCCCTGCAGGCCGCCGGGCAACAACTAGCAACGCAAAAATGGTTGCAATCGGCATCAATGCAACCAGGGAATATCCGAATATTGCCATGAGTCATCCCTATACCAACAGCAGTGATAGCTCACCACGATATGACTAGAAATTTTGAGGCCAGTTCTTCAAGCTAAAACAAGGCGATCGCTTTACTATCTCATTTAAAGCGCAGATCAGGTATAAAAGTATGGAGCCTCTCATGATAGTCAAACTCATAAGCCTAAGCACTCTATACGTTCTACTCACCGTTGGCGGATTGCTATTGGCGATCGCTTTAATGACGTCAAATTGTCGAACGCTTTCGTCAACACATCAATGCAGGCGAGCAACAATCCTGAAACTGAGCTAATGACTCTCTCTACCCGCCACGACCTCACTCGTAACCAAATCATCGAACGCTTCAGGCAACGCATCCATGCAGGCGATCGCACTAAACTCTCACGCGATGAACTCGGACAACTGGCGCTGCACTTTCTAGACCGCCTTGTGCAGCTCAATCAGCAAGGCCAAGACAGCGAAACAGCAGTTGCTCAGCTCGCTAGGGCTGAAATCGATTTGCTCGAAGAAGGCTATCCCAGGCAGTCCATCAGCAGCCAGTATCTCTCTACCTATCGACGGCTGATTCTAGAGGCAATCGAAGCTGGTAAGCTGACCCTGACTGAGCAAAATTCTTACCTGAAACACTGGCAAAAACTCGATGGCTCTGATTCTGGCACCAGCCGCGAGCACTATGCGCTCAAGCATCTCAAGTATGACCAGGCGACCTATCAGACACTCAGGCAGTCCACCACCGCTAACAACAACCGCCGTCAAGACAGCTTGCAGGTCATTCCTTTGCAGCGCTATCTGGGTCAGGTTGTCAGTCTGTTAGAGGCTGAGGATGAACGTCTGCTGGCGATCGCCATTGCAGCCCTGACCGGACGCAGGCATACCGAGGTGATTAGCAAGGGCAGCTTTGAACTGACTGCCTATCCCTACGCGCTCCACTTCAGCGGTCAGCAAAAGAAGGCACAGCCGCTCTCGTTTGATATCTTGACCCTGATTCCAGCCAAAGACTTACTGCCTGCTATCGAGCGCTTCCGCCAGCTCAAGGCGATCGCACCGCTGGTCAATGCTGAAGCCGCTCATGATGATCCTCGCATCGATGCCCTCAATACCCGTATCAACCGTCAGGTCAGAAAGTATTTTCAACAGACAGAAATTGTCCCTGTGCCCAAAGGCTTCAAGACTGTCTCTATTCACCGGCTGCGTGGTATCTACGGCGCGATCGCTATTCACTTCTTCTGCCCCGAATGGCAGCATGAACATCGCTTCCTACAGCACTACCTGGGCCATGTCTTAGAAGGCAAAGTCACCCCCAACTCCAGGGCCACTGACCACTACTTTCACTACCGGCTAGCCAGACCAAATGGCGAGCTAATTCGAGCGCGGGGGGTCAAAATCGCCGCTAACGGTCTGCCACCGCTACCCAGTGAAACACCCTCATCTCCAGAACCTGCACCAATTACTCAAACAACAATGCCTCCTGCAAGTACAACTCAGACTTCTCTCTACACCAGCGATGTCGATCGCCTGCATAAACTCGCCGCTCAGCTCGGTGAACATGGCAACAGTGCTGAGGCCCTACGCGCTGTGCTGGGTCAAGCTGAAGCTAGCTGGAAGCAGCAACAGCAAACGCCTCAGCTTCAACCCGATGCCCTCCAAGCGATCGCTCATCAAGCTGCGACTCTCTGCTGGCTGACTACCGAGCTAGAAACCCTTAGAGCAGAAAACAAACAGCTCAAACTGCAGGTTGACTCTAGAGGTACAAATGAGTCTCACCGGGAGCTGACAAAGAAGATTGAACACCTGCAACAGCAGAATGCTCAGCTGCAGCAGCAGCTGCAGCAGTTCGATGCTATTCGACAGGCGTTCTTAGGCACCTCCACGCAAGCACCCCCGCAAACACAGGAAACACACCAATCAGACGACAGCTCTACTCAGCCGACACTAGAACCACAGCCAGCAGAAACCAGAGCCAATAGTGCCAAAGATAGAGCTAAGGCTATCTTCAACGCCATCTCTCAATGGAACCAACAGCATCCTGACGATACTTACGCCATCAATGCCGGACTCTTGGAGCGCGAATTTGGCATCAACCGTAAAGCCGCCAAGACATTCATGGACGAGGAGAAAGAAGCCATCGAACAACTCCATCAGATAGGAGGTGTTGACAATCCCTCCTATCACAACCGGGGTAAAGACTCTACTGAACAATTCATGAAGTTCGTGGAGAAGGAGCAAACATAGGGCAATTGCTGATACAGCCTTTCCTAGTCTGCTGAGGTACAGTAGCAACAATGAGTAAACCAACCAAGAATATGGCCTAAAGACACTTCGTAATTGTCCATGCTGTCCATAATGACACAGGCCCCTTTCCACAGCTTTGGCACAAGCTTACGAGCGATGAAAGCCTCAAACGTCAGACTATTGGTTGCCCCTGTCAAACTTACTTGGACAATCTTCCCCTTGAGTCCCAGAGCACCGGTGAGCGAAACGTTCTGACCTCGTTCTTGTCGTTTGCCATGTACGCGCTTCCCTTTCGGCGATCGCGCCCTCAGCCGAGTCAGCGCTAGATTGACCCCTGATACCGAATCCGAGCCATATACCCCTGAAATGAATTAGGCTGCAACTATGCCAGGACTTACGCATTGACAGTTGAGTAAATTTGTGGGTTGAAATTCAAAGGTGTTGTATCCCCTAGTCCTTTGCGTATTCTCACTAAACCCTCCACCGCTCATTGCACGCTCAATCTCTATGTGCGCTATCTGCTGGCCCAACCACAAGGGTCTGGCTGTTGCGAACTGGCTGAGATCCTCAAGACGGTGTCCCACGACAGCATCAATCGTTTCCTGTGCCGAGAACGCTATGTACCCAAGGATCTCTTTGACGAGCTCGTTGCTCAAGGCTGGATTGATTTAGTCGGGGGTGTTTTGAGCGCAGATGATACGGTGCTAGAGAAACCCTACGCCCAGCGAAAAGCCACGGCGCTGTTAGGCTACTTTTGGAGCAGTAAAGCCGCCAAGCCGGTGCTGGGACTCTCGCTGGTCACGCTCTACTACACCAGCGCTAATGGCTTGCAAGTACCGATTAACTATCGGCTCTATGATAAAGCGGAGGGTAAAACCAAAAACCAATACTTTCAAGAGATGTGGCAAGAAGTCAGGCAGTGGGGGCTTTGCCCTCGGGCAGTCACTAGCGATACTTGGTATGCCGCCAAAGCAAATCTCAATGTGCTCAAAGACGACCAGACGGGATTTCTAGTCGGCGTCGCCAAGAATCGTTTGGTACGGTCGACGCTTCAGCAGGCGTATCAACGGGTCGAAGCCCTAAGCATTCCTGAGTCTGGAATACTGGTCTATCTTAGGGGAGTCGGGCGAGTCAAGCTCTTTTGCCAGCGCTTCAAAAACGAATCGTGTCGGTATTATGCCTTGTACTGGCCCGACCCTGAGGCTCTAGAAGCAGCCGGTGCAGATGACTTTGAGCAATTGCATACCCTCCATTGGGGCATTGAATGTTTTCACCGGGCTGGGAAACAGTTGTGTGCTCTAAAACGCTTTCGGGTGCGCCTGAAGGAAGCCATTGACACCCATATCTTCTGCGCCCTACGGGCCTTTGTCGAGTTGGAGTTGCAAGTCTGGCACCAGCAGTTAGGCAATTGGTATGAGCTCCAACGTCATCTCTATCAGGACGTCGCTCGCCAGTTCATACTTCAAGCACCTCTGATGGGTAGGACCGCTTGAATCTTAGTTTTGTCGATTTTGTCAATGCGTAAGTCCTGGTGATGTCGATTTTTTGATTGACTATGAGGCCAGTAAAACGAGTCCCTGGTTCCCGGTTGGTCTAATTCAGGATTTGGAGGAACTACTGGAGCGCAAAGTTGATGTCGTGACAGAGGGTGGATTAAATGAGCGGATGCGCGATCGCATTCTTCAGGAGGCTAAAGCCCTATGAATCCGATTGAGAAGGTTCGAGGCATAGAACCGATTGATCAAAAGGCAGTATCGGAGTTTCGGTCTCGACTAGAGGGCATCATCCCCATTTTAGATTTGCGGGTGTTTGGCTCCAGAGCCCGTGGAGATGCTAGGGAAGACTCTGACCTTGATGTATTCGTTCAGGTCGAAACGCTGGATCGCACCCTGCGAGAGCAAATTCACGATCTCGCTTGGGAAATTGGGTTTGAGTACGATCGCGTGATTTCTACGTTTGTGGTGACCGAAGCTCAAATTCGAGAAGGTGCAGTGGGAGCCAGCCCTCTACTGGCTAAGGTATTAGAAGAAGGCATTGCGGTATGAGCGATCAGCAAAACTAGGAGACAAATTGAATGGAAAGTATCAAAGTAAAAGCCCATATCGGCCAGGATGGAGTGTTATCTTTTCAACTGCCTGTCCAGAATCAGGACATTGAGGCAGTGGTAATCTATCAGCCTATTCAGAAAAGAAGCCATCAAGACTCTAAACAGCGGTTTCAGGCGATGCTGGGGCAGTATCAAGAACAGATATTTAGCGACAGTACAGAACTATTGCGCGAGGATCGGCTACGTGGCTAAGTGGGTCATTGATGCAAATGTGGCCATTAAGTGGGTCTTGCCAGAGGTTTATTCAAATCGGGCATTGTCACTGTTAGACAACGATCAGGATGAGTTCCTGGTGCCAGATTTTTTCTTTTCAGAAATCACAAACATTCTATGGAAGCTGTCGCGTTTCAGGCTAAGTGGGATCTTCCCAACTTTTGATGATGAGGGGGAATGTGCATTGAAGTAGTGTATAGAGAGATTTTGGATAAGTGTAGTGAAGGAGAAAAGGTGTGAGCAGGCGATCGCCTTAAAGTTTGTTGCCTGGCTTTGCCCTCGCGATAATTGGCAGGGTGGCTGCTAAT
>NZ_JASATW010000065.1:6504-7429 GCF_030405905.1 Sphaerothrix gracilis Ecp01 | reverse complement strand
CTCTGCCAAGCCGTCCCAAAGCTGGGTAACAACGCCTCAAACTCTGACATCCTCAAGCCAGTTAAACTGCATAGGATTCGAGGTTTTGTCCGTAACTCGGCATAGGTCACTTTCATTGAATGTCTCGGGTCGATGCTCCTGACACTAATCATCCTATCGGTTCAATTTCCGATAAGGTCTACTCACCGAGCGATTGCGGCCCCAATCATCGCCGCGACTGCGGCTGAAGGATTTGGACAAGTCTCTCAAGGCCGATGCCAAGAAGGTCGGTAAAGATAGCTCTGTTGGCCAAGCCGGTGCATCGTCAGTCAATTTCACTGCGCTGATGCACAACGTCATTGACCAGAGCTTGCTAGCGTGAAAAGCGGATCAGATGGCCGATGAAGCGATCGCCTCTCTAGAGCAAGGTGAAAAGCCGATTCTGACAGTCTCTAACACGATGGGCAGCTTCATCGAGAACTACGCCGATGAGAACGATATTGCTCCTGGGGATGAGTTTACGGCTGACTTCAGCGATATCCTGACGCGCTACCTGGAGCGCAGCCGGGATGTGCTGGAGAAAGACTATGACGGCACCACCACCCGCAGACCGCTCAGTGATGCCGAGCTGGGGCCACAGTCTTAGCCGAAAAGTGGAACGAGATCTCTCCGCTAGCGAAGTAGCCGGTAGACTAGGCGAAAAGTGCGATCGTTCGAGACCAGTTACTGCAACACGTAGTCGCGTCACTTTAACTGACTGCTACGTGGCCGAACCGGTTGTCTCGATAGAAATGGCTGGAAGAACCGTAGCCGGAACTCTCTGAACAGGTTTAGGAAGTCGGCGTCAGCGCCGCTACTAACCCCGGCGTTAGCGAGCCACTCATCTGGAATAGCCTTTAACTTGGCTATCCTACTAATCACAGTCCTCGTAGCTGGGCTCTGTAAG
>NZ_JASATW010000065.1:0-6494 GCF_030405905.1 Sphaerothrix gracilis Ecp01 | reverse complement strand
TCCGTAACTCGGCATAGGTCACTTTCATTGAATGTCTCGGGTCGATGCTCCTGACACTAATCATCCTATCGGTTCAATTTCCGATAAGGTCTACTCACCGAGCGATTGCGGCCCCAATCATCGCCGCGACTGCGGCTGAAGGATTTGGACAAGTCTCTCAAGGCCGATGCCAAGAAGGTCGGTAAAGATAGCTCTGTTGGCCAAGCCGGTGCATCGTCAGTCAATTTCACTGCGCTGATGCACAACGTCATTGACCAGAGCTTGCTAGCGTGAAAAGCGGATCAGATGGCCGATGAAGCGATCGCCTCTCTAGAGCAAGGTGAAAAGCCGATTCTGACAGTCTCTAACACGATGGGCAGCTTCATCGAGAACTACGCCGATGAGAACGATATTGCTCCTGGGGATGAGTTTACGGCTGACTTCAGCGATATCCTGACGCGCTACCTGGAGCGCAGCCGGGATGTGCTGGAGAAAGACTATGACGGCACCACCACCCGCAGACCGCTCAGTGATGCCGAGTTGGGGCCGGATGCGGTCGCGGCCTTTGAAGCGGCTGAGGCTCTGATTGAGGAGACCGAGCTAGACTTTCCGGTTTCACCCATCGACCACATCAAGCAGCGGATTGAGGATGCGGGCTACAGCATGGGGGAGATTACAGGTCGCAAAGCGCGGTTAGAGTACGATAGCGACGGCAACGCCACGTACAGGCGGCGTAGTGGCCGGGAGACCAGTAAAGCAGGCAAGGTCAGAGCGACAGATCGCTTTAACAGCGGTAAGTCTGATGTGATTCTGCTCAATCGCTCTGGAGCTACCGGCATTTCCCTACACGCTTCTGAAAAGTTCGCGGACCAACGCCGCTGTCACATGATTGTGGGTCAAGCTGAGCGCAACATCAATGACTTCATGCAGACCTTGGGCCGTGCCCATCGCACCGGCCAGGTCGTGCCGCCACGCATCACGCTGCTGATGGGCGATACCCCAGATGAAAAGCGGCCAGCCGCGCTGCTAGAGAAGAAGATGGCTTCACTCAACGCCAACACGACCGCCGATAAGAATGCGGGTTTTGATACCTCGGAGATTCCCGACTTCTTCAACCGCTACGGCGATGCGGTCGCTGAGCAGATCCTCAGCGAGTACCCCGAAATCAATGAAAAGCTAGATTATCCGATCAAGGTTTCTTCAGAAGGTGCGGGTGACTTAGAGAGTGTTGAGGAGGGAGCGATCGCCAAGGTGACCGGACGCTTACCGCTGCTGCCAATTGATGAGCAGGAATCCTTTTACAAGCTACTGGAGGAAGAATACAGCTCATTTGTGGAGCAGCAGAAAGCGCTAGGCAATAACCCACTGGAAGCCGAAGCAGTAGACCTTGATGCTCGCTCTTTGGCTCAGGCTGAAATTGTGCCGCCTAAGGATGGGCGTTCAGCCTTCAGTAAGGGCGTTCAGGTCGAAGTGATGGATGTCAAGTCTCAGAGCAGGCCGAAGACGCAGCTAGAGGTGATTAATGAGGTGCGCGGCAAACTAGACCTCGATCCGGTTGAGTCAGTTGAAGACCATGATTTTGAGGCCGTCGATGAGCGATCTCAGGCGTTTTCCAGCAACCTGCTAGAGCAAGCAGACAAAGCAGCAGAGAAGTATATGGAGCAGCAGCGGGCCAAGATTGGGCAACGCTACCAAGACCCGGAGAAGCGCCAAGCGGCCTTTGATAAAGAAACCAAGCGGGTTGAGAAACAGAAAACCCAGCTCACCCAGTTCAAGCGCTACCGCCTGGGCCAAGCAGTCAGATTAGCCACCGATAACGGTCGCATTTTCTATGGAGCAGTGAGTGATATCAGCAAGCGGGGCCGCTCTCTAGAGGCGATGCTGGATGGTTCAGATGAGTCTCAAAACAGCTTTGGTGACTCGAATCCGGTGGCGGCTTCCAAGTGGCAGATGAGCGTTTCGATTGCCGATTCAAACCGGGAGGTGCCGATACCGCTCTCCAAGCTCAACAGCGACCGGATGGGGTCAGTTGATGTAACCGCTGTTGAAAAGACGATGACGGGCAAAGAGGTGATGCCCCAATTTGATGAGCGCCAGTCAGGCGAGCGGGAAGTGAGGCAAGCACTGACCGGCAACCTGCTGAGAGCCGCTGAGCAGTATGGCAACAAGGGCAGCATCATCAACGCCACTAAGTCAGGCGGTGAGATTGAGCCGATGCTGCTCTTGCCCAAGGGCTACGATATGGAGCGCGAGCTGTCTGAGACGCCAGTTGAGCTACCAGCGCCGCGCAACGTGCGTCAGTTCATGGAGATAACCAACGGTGAGGGTATTGTCAAAACCGCTGACGAGCAGATGACGCTTAAACAGCAGGAGGGTGATTATGTGCTGCAAACAGGTAAGAAGCAGAAAGACATCATCCTTGATGAAGGACTGATAGAGGCGATGGGCGATGAGTTCTATTCGATTAGCGATCGGATGGAAGCGAAGTTCTCAGCCGACCAGCTAGAGGATGTCGTCAGCTACATTCAGGAAAGCCGCAATCAAAAGCTAGAAGCTGTCACGCACCTTGATGAGGCACGGGAGCTAGTTGGTGAAAAGATACCTGAGTTCACCTGGTCAGATTCGGTGGAGGATGTGGTTGAAAAGGCAGGTCTACCGCCGTCTGTAGACCTAGCAAATTTAGATAATTTCCGCGATCTCCTAGAAGCGGCTTTTCAGGAGCCAGAGGAAACCAATAGCGAGTCAGAGGCTTTAGATGAGCTGGTAGCAGGTGACGAGATAGCGGGCGATCGCCCAGCAGAATTGTCTCCTGATTCAGTACCGGAGCCTGACGAAGCGGAGCCGGAATCAGAACCTAGCAAAGTGGAGCAAGCTGAGCCAGAGTCACTAGCCGTTGACGATACGGCAGGTTCGCAGCCAGAACCAGAGCAGCCCCAGACAGAAACTACGAAAACAGCGCCACAACAGCGTGACTCAGCCGAGTTAGAGGCCAAGGTTGAGCAGGTCAAGGAAGTTGTCAGTCAGGGCAAGGGGTTAAACTTCCAGGTTGATCCAGAGTTCGATGCTGAAGCAGAAGGTTTATACACCAGCCTGACTGAGGGTGAGGCAGGCAGAAACAACTATGAGCTATTTCTGCCAGATGACATTCGCATCGAGGGCGATCGCGTACAGGTGCAAGTCGGCTATGACGTATCTGGAGAAGGCGATTCCCCCCAGGATGTGTGGGTGGATGTGCCAGATTTTGCCGAGCAAGCCGATAGAGTGCTGCAAAGGCAGGAGCCAGAACTTAGCGTCAGCGGTTACAGAGATGAACTGGAAGCATTGACAGAGAGCAGCCAGCAAGAGGATGCACAGCCTATGCGCTCTCCGGGAAAGACAAAACCAGTACAACCGGAACCCGAAGCAGCAGCGCCGCCAGAATCAGAGGAAACTCCTCGTATCGGTGGGTGGAAGCAGCAGCGGGGTAAGGCCGAGAAACAGGTCGGTAAGTTTCTCGAAGAAGCTGGCCTTTCTGAGGCAGTGATGGCCGATGAAGAGTTTTATCTCAAGGTCGAGAACGAGCCATACATCCCGCTGAACATTGAGCGCCATGATGACCAGCTCCTGCTGTATCACACGCTGGTTGAGAACGGGGATGCTTTTATTGATTCAGAGATGGTCTTCAACCTGTCAGATGAGGGCAGCTTGAGCTTAGCTGAGACTGCTGTAGGCGGGCCTTTTGGTGAGGCGCGAAACCGAGATCGCTCGTTTGCAGGCATCTTTGCTCAGAACATTAGGGAGCAGGGCTTTGCAGAAGCGGCTAAGGCCATGCAGTCGCCAGAACCAGAGCCGGTGGCAGCGCAATCTCAAACTACAGCAGCCGAGCCGGGAAAACCCGCGATGTCAGAACCCATCGAACCTATAGAGCCGCCGAAAACGGTAGCAGAGTCAGCGGCAGGTGACGCACTAGAATCAGCAGCCGGTGACCAACTAGAGGAATCGGACTATCAACTAGAGGAACAGCCTCAGCCGAATGAAGCAGCACCTTTCGACTATCGGCAAACTTTAGACCGCTTGCGCTCTGAAATCGAATCGCTACCGGAAGTCCAGCGCGATAGGCTGCTAGCGGTTATTGCCTATACCGAGCTAGAAATGGATCAATCATCTGCTACCGAAGCTGAGCCTGTCGGTGAAGCAGTACCGGCGGCTGAGTTTGTCCAGGAAGCGATCGCCAGTGCTGATGAGCTGCTGGATGAGGAGATGGCTGAGCTGCTGGATGACTCGGAAGCAGTTACAGTCGAGGAACTGCGTGACTGGTATAAGTCAGCGAGAGCCTTGGGCCGCTCTGAAGAGGATTTAGAGCAGATTACGCAGCTTGGTAAAGCCGTCAAAACCGGAGAAGTGAGCGGTTTGAATCAGACAGCAGCCAAACAGATGCGAAGCGACCTCGCTGAATTTGACGCTCAGGCCGGTCTGGGCCAGGGTGTTGCGGCTAATGCGCGGCGTTTTGTTCAGTCTGCTTTACAGGTGGGCTTAGCTCATCAAGACCAGGAGGGCACCCTTCAAGCTGATGGCAGAATCTATCAGGTCAAGCAGAAAGACAGCCTAATTAGCGTCACCAACAAACGAACCGGCGGTGGTGTGGTTGCTGATGGCAACGAAATTCTCAAGGTGTCAGATCTAACTGAAGGCGATCGCCGCCGCTGGATGAAGTTGGGTGCTAAGTCACCGCAAGAATTGAGGGGACAACCGCCTCAAGCGCCATCAAGAAACCGTGAACAAGACAAAGGTATGGAGCTGGGATAGTGATTGATGAACGATAAAACTTTTCTGCTGGCGTTAGTCGTGATTGCGGTAGTTTATGCAACATTACCGCTGCTTTTACCTGTAAGCGAAAATCATTCTTTTACTTTCGACTTAGGTGAGATTGTCTGCATGGCAATTTCGCTAGCTTATCTATATGAAGCCGTTAATACTAAGCGCGGCATCAGGCCGCGTGAATTGAAAAGGATGTTTAGGAACCGCTGCATCATTTATGCTGCAGCTGGGATTGCTCTAAAGGTTCTAGGCAGCTTTAGTTTCGCCTAAGATTGAAAGCTTTCAATCCAGTTGATCACAACTCTGGAAATCCAAAAGGCAAAGGCTGCACCTGATATAGTCAGAGCGATTGGCACTCTACTTCTGCGTCCTTGATAATAAGCATAGGCTGCATAGATAGCGAATCCAATAGCAATCAGTTTGACCAGTACCATGCTGTGGTTGAGGAATCTATATCTCTTTCAATAATTATAGTTAAAATCCCTATTATTTAAGAATAAAGTTATTAGAGAAATCTAAGATGATGTGTATACTATATCGATACAGCTATTTGAGCTAAGCACAAGGTTATTGCTAGATACATCAAAAAACAAAACATTTGTTATGGACAATGTTTTTGACCAGCAATTTCTAGATGCTATGCTAGTAATCTTTCTGTTTTATACGCGGGTGTTATAGCCTATGCCTCGTTATCAGAATCGGAGCCAAACAGCGTCTGAGCCAGCGTATCCTCAACCCCAATCTTATTCCAGGGAACTTGAGCGGCGTCTGCGGCAGTGTCAAGGTGATAGCCTAGCTGCCCTAAAGGATAAGGTAAAGCTAGAACAGTCGATGTATTTGAGTATTACCCGAAATTGGAGCGAGAATGACGAGGCAATCTAAACCGTTGACCGGCAAAGCGCTGCTACAGAAAGCGCAAGAACTTTCCCACCTTTCCAGACGAGAAATTGCTCAGGCTTGTGGCTACACTAGCCAGACCAAAAGCGATCGCGTGCGGGTGAATTTTGAGTCATTCTACGAAGCACTGCTGGCAGCCAAAGGGCTCAATCTAGGGCCGAAGTCAGATGGCCGAGGCCGAGAAGCCACCTACCGTTTGACAGTGCATCAGAACGGTCAGATTGTGATTGGTTCTGCCTACACGCAGGAACTGAAGCTGAAGCCGGGGGATGAGTTTGACCTGAAGCTGGGCTACAAGCATATTCATCTCAGACAGGTTGAAGGAACAACTGCAGGCAAGGCGTAAGATAATGCAGAATCAGGCGGCGATCGCTACCAGAAAATGAGCGGATTGCAGAAGATTTAGCTGAAAACGCCAGCAAACTCAAAGTAAAACTTTTCTTTATGGTATGACTGCCTATCAGCTTATAAGGCAATGACTGAGAGTTACACTTGTGCTGTTTTTTCAGGGACTAATGCCATACTTGAGGAGTCGGTTTCGCGGGGGTCGGCCAGTGGCTGAAACCCGGATTCTCTCGTTGACCCCCGCGAATGCCTCGCGCTGTAAGGGTTTCAGCCTTGTTTTCAATGGTCTCATTGAGAATAAACTGCCCTTATTGACAGCACGATCGCACCCCCGCGAATTTGAAGGCCAAAACTGGCTGCCAGTAAGGCTTTCAAATGGGGCCCCTTTCCGATTAGTAAAATCGGCGTTGTTGGAAACTAACGAACCCTCCCCCAAATGTCAATTCTTTTACCTTTCCGATTAGTAAAATCGGCGT
>NZ_JASATW010000064.1:0-7808 GCF_030405905.1 Sphaerothrix gracilis Ecp01 | reverse complement strand
GCTGTCTTTCCTGATGAAGCCTCGGTGTTCAAGCTAATGTACTTAGCGATGAACAACATCTCAAAGCGTTGGACTAGGCCGATTCAAGATTGGAAGGCAGCTTTGTCATATTTTGCTATTCTATTTCCAGAACGCTTCATCGACTGAACCAACCTGCTGAGCACAAAAATTAGAACACTCCCCCGTCGCCGAGTTCCTGACGGCTCAACTCGCCGCTGGCACCCTGACCTTAGTTACCTTGCAGCGATACTTTCAGCTTCTGAAGGCAACAGCTTTGCCAACAGTGCAGGTGCAACAACATGACTTGAAAGACTATGACCAACTCCTCCAGCCAGACGCCGCCAGCGAGTCCCTACCAGAGTCTCAGCCTCCACCTCAAACGCCTGCGCCTCTCCCACATGCTCCAGCACTGGGAAACCCTCGAACACCAGGCCATGCAAGAGCAATGGTCTTACGCTCAATTCTTGCTGGCACTCTGCGAATTGGAGGTGGACCGACGCTGGAGTATGCGCCTCAAACGCGCCCTGCAAGAGGCCCAACTCCCCGCCGCCAAAACGGTTTCCAACTTTGACTGGGACCATGTCCCAAAGCTGAATCCTGCGCCTTTGATGCAACTGGCTACCGACACCGGTTGGCTGGAGCGGGCCGAAAACTGTTTAATCTTCGGGCCTTCCGGTGTCGGCAAAACTCATTTGGCGGCAGCCTTGGCGCGCTCTATTGTCGAACTCGGCAAACGGGCTAAATTCTTCACTGCGACGGCATTGGTACAGCAATTGCAGCAGGCTAAGTTGCAGTTGCAATTGCCCGCTTTGCTCCACAAGCTGGACCGTTTTGACCTGCTAGTCATTGATGACCTCGGCTACGTCAAAAAGTCAGAAGCCGAAACCTCGGTCCTCTTTGAGCTCATTGCCCATCGCTATGAACGGCGCAGTCTTTTAATCACGGCCAATCAGCCTTTCAGTCAATGGGACACCATTTTTGCCGACGACATGATGACGGTCGCGGCGGTAGATCGTCTCGTGCATCATGCCTTGATTGTCGAAATCCATACCGATAGCTATCGCAAACGCGCCGCAGCCACTCGCTCAACTGAAGCCAATCCTTCAGCCCGAGCTTAACCGCATTAGTGATCATAGTTGTCATTTTGATCATAGTTGTCGCGACAAGGGGGCAGCCGTTGCCGATCACGCTCACAGATCTGCCAACTCGACTATCTTGCTGTCGCGTCACGCTAAACGCTTGACATTTGATAAGTGCGAGCGCTCACGGCTTCTGGCCATTGCTCGGCCATTTGCTGCTGGGTCAGGTGTCCGCGAGTAGCGGCGAAGCGGCGAAAAGCATTGAGGTCACTAATGATCGGTTCTGGGCCGCGGCGCGTCGGTTGTTTGGCGGCAGCACTACCGGTCGCTTGACGCCGTTTGAGCCAGAGGTCGAGGGTATTGCGACTGATGTGGAAGAGTTTGCTGACTCGGCTTTTGGGCTCCCCGCGATCGACGGCGGCAAGTGCTTTTTGACGTAGGTCAAGGCTGTAGGCAGCAGGCATAAGATAGAGAGGAGTAGCGACATCTTATGATGTCCTAACTTAGCCTTCTATTGCAATAGAGGGTAAGACAACTCCAGCGATGGTTATGGGCTATTCTAACCGGCCTCTCTCAACTCTGGAACTCTTGACCACACAAGGCTTACGCTATGTCACCTGTTGAGAAATCAGTGCCAATTTTATTGCTCGACTCCTTTGCTTGACGAATAGCATCTGATAAGTCTTTGTCTTTAGCAAAGTCTTTCTCTGCTCTGTCAAGTTTTTTCTGCGTATCTCTCAGATTTTGTTCGAATTCATCCCGAGGGAACTTTTTACTGCCCATATAGCCTTTGATGCATTTAAGGTACTCTCCTTTTTTCGAAGGCAAGAAAGCTCTTCAGGAAAGAAAGTAAGTAGGTAGGTAAGCATATTTGTTCCAAGTTGCAGGTAGCTCTTAGCAACCCCACAGTGATGTCAAGTTCGGTGTTTATAACGACAGGGCAAACATAACGACAGGGCAAACGCATACTCCAAAAGCAGGATACTGAATCGGTAGCGCTTTATTCGTCGTTGCTTATGAGTCTGTCTCAAAGCCCATCTGGGTCCCTATTAAGGCACTTCGAATCGCTCGAAGACCCGCGAACCGCTTATTTGGTAGAGCATCCGCTACTGAACATCTTGGCTGTCGGGTATCAGACTAAGTGACACTGATACCAGGCCAATTAACACTCTCAAGAGAGAATAAGGGTACTAGAGTACGGATAATATAGGCTTTCAGCGATTCTTTGTGTAAATTAACGAGCTAAATGACGTTTTTGAGAGTTGATTTTAAGGATATAAAGATTGAAACCTTTCCAGGAAAAGGCTTTCAACGTTTTTGGATTGACTGACATTTAGCCTGTTAAAACGTCACATAGTGTGGTATCGGACATCAGCGTTGCTGATTCCTGGGATGAATTGGATTTTCAAAACCCTATTGCCACTGAGTTTCATAAATCTGTTCATTCCTCGTTTCAGCAACGCCTCTTTTTCGTTTAGGCTTTGACTATCTTCGACAGCTCCTGCTCAATCCCTCGCTGCTCTTTGAAGATGACTTTCGGCGAACATTACAACTTTTGTCCCGTACTTAGCTCTAATTCAGCAACGCCGAAGGTTGCTGAGCTGTTTCTTCATTCCACAATTTGAACAGACGAGTCAATCAGTAGCTTTACTGCTTTGGATAGACTTCAATAACTAAATATTGTGAAAGTGGACCAAACTTTAAGCTACTTAGTAAATAATTTTTCTCTGTTAGTAGAGGAGTCGTTTGATTCTTGGTCGAGATTGAAGATACTTCAATACTTAATATAGTTGGATCTTCATTATTTAATTTAAAAGAGTTTGCAGGTTTAATTTGCCATGTATCTAAACCTCGAATAACAGCATTATCATTATTCCTTGGTAAAGAAATTTCCTCAAAAAATAAAATGCTAATATCTGAAAAAGCAATGCTTGTGGTTATAGAACCTGCTTCTATAACAATCTCTTTCTGAACTGTGTCAAAACTCTTCAGGCGACCTGACAAGATATCGCCAGATATCAACTTTACAAACATTTTTTGGGGAATATTAAGTTTTACCTCTTCAACTTTTATAACTGTGGTGCTGGAAGCAAAGCCGCTTGATTTTCTCATGTTTGATGCACAGCTTGAAATATTTAACAAAAGTAAAATAATAAAACATCCGAGACGTATACTTTTTATCATAAGATAATAGCTCTGAAAATTTTTTGGCAAAAGAGTTATCCTATTTTTATTGGAATTAAAAAGTGTCTAATAATTCTGAACCTCAAGAAAAAAATTTTTTAGGAACTTTTGCTAGTCTTCTTGGACTATTAAGCATCGCCCTATATTACTCAGGCTGGATTTATAGATGGGCATATTACGGCTTTTATAATATAGAAATTACATCTATAAACTTAGCATTAGAATCGTTTTTTATAGTGACAATTCAAGTTTTTTTAAGTTCATTCTCTTCGGCCATATTTTTTGTTATTTCTTGCTTTTTCATTTGCTTAATGGGGGTGCTATGCAACTTTTTAGTTGACAATTTTTATGTGAAAATTATTTTTCTCTTTAAAAGCAAACGTATCCAATCTAAACTTCGAAGAAAAATTATCAACAAAGCATTTAAGAATTTTGTAAAAGATATCATTATCGTTGCCTGGATACTAATAACTCTATTCCAAATCTCAAAAGCGAGAGGTATTATAGACGCAAAGCGCGATTTCTCAAATGAGTCTTCAAAGTTACCTATAATTACTGTGGTTGCTTCAGAAGACTATCCTCTTGGCAGAAATGTAAAAAATCCTTTCATCATTACAGATAAAGAAGATAACTTGAAAGTCCTTGGGGATATAAAGCGCTACATGGAATTATCAGGAAGGGAACTCAACGATGCGATAGGAGGTCGAGTGTGGCGACTTTTGTTAGAAGATGAAAATAGACTATACATAGTTGAAACAATGCCAGAAAAAATGGTGCAGCAGAGCAGTCCAATCACGCTTCAAATTTCCAAGTCAGGAGATGGTGCATTGTTAATTTTGACAAATGAAGTTGCTGAGCCATAATTCTTGGAATTTCAAAAAATGGCAGAATAGTCATAAATATCAGTAAAAACATCTCTAGGCCAAAGTATTCCTGTAAGTTCAACTTTGCTATTGGGTAGAATAGAAATATTACTGATAGCGGTACGATCGCCAATCGAATCACTATATATATGCACAGGTAAACCGCCTTCATTGAGGATAATAGCTAGTCTAAAGTAGGTTCCGCTCCCACCTGTGTTATAAGCTAGAATTGCCACTGCATCTTTATCACCATCGTTATCTAAATCTCCGAAAGCAAAAGTATCTCCAAGTACAACGGATAACTGACTTCTAGAATCACCAAGATTTTGTACAAAATATTTTTCATAGTATTGGCCATTTTCGAGCTTCACTGCTTTATCAAAGACGTCCGGTAACTTATAAACCGCATTACGTAATTTTTCGACACTCAACTCATTCTTAGAGATAATATTTGTCTCAGAAGCTAAGAATTTTTGAGGAGGGTTAGGCATTCCTACGATGAAGAACGGTGCCCATATACGCGGATTAGGATATTTTTCTTTTAGTTCGGCAATTGCATTTCTAAAGGAATCAGAGATACCCATATTTTGGGTTAAATTACTATAGAACTTTGTCATTAGCTCTGATGTAGCAGCATCAGACACAGGCCATAGTGATGCAATTACTGTAGGAACACCGTTGGCTGTAAACGGTGTTGCTAAACCTATAACACCATTACTCGTAATTTCTCCTAAACCAGTATCGCAAGCACTCAATACAACTAAATTTGCTTTGTAGCTTTTATTGTAAAGCTCAATCTCATTAAGTAATCCATCATCTTGACTAGAGCTAGATAAAGCGATAATATCAACGCCTTTCCTTAATTCTTTAGCCATACGTTCAAAATATGCATACTCTATATCTAATACATTTGTATTTTGAGATACATTTTCAAATTGATAATCAAGTACTCCATGAGCAGCTATATGTATGATATTAGCCTCAGATAATTGAGCTAAAACTGCTGTCTCAGTTGCTTCTGTCCCAGTTAACGAATTACTTTCTAAGATCTGAGCAACCGTGTTAGCCTCAGTTTCAGAATGCGGTAACTCTCCTAATCTTTCTAAATTTTCTGGTAACTTGGGGTTACCTACTACTACAGCAGGTATATTGGCCTCTGGTCTTTGACTTGCAGATTCAGAAAGAGTTGAGAAAAACTTTATCGAAGAAAGAATTGAAAAACTATACTTATCAATTAAGTAGTCCCCAGATGGCAACTTAAGCGCTGAAAATGGAACTTTAAATATATCTTTATCTGGTATAAAGACAATATGAGAATCTTTTCTCTTATGTAAAAGCTTTTCAATAGGTTTAACTAAGAGATTATACTGATGAAATAAACAGTCATCAATATTTGCTAATTCGTTAAAGCTATTATTTGTTTGTGATAAATCCTCTCCTCTTACTGTTTTGAAAGCCTCTCCTATATAGCTTGTAAGAGTGATACTAGAGTTCGTTATCGTACATGTATTTTCTTGCTGAGAATGTAATAGCGGAATACTACACCCCTGTAAAATTAATAATAGTGAACATATTAATAGAAATTTATTACGTTTAGAAACTACAAACCAAAATACTGGAATCAGTAAAAGCGTATAAAAATTTTTTCTTACTGCTGAATAAGTTTTTTCCCCTACAGATGATGACAGCGATTTGATATTTATAGGCTTAAAGTAAAAATCTCCTTCCGAGTCAATTATATATATATATATATACTGATTATCAATGATAGAATATTCTACAAATGTAATTTTGTTTTTTTGGGCAATATTTTTCAGCTCTTCTAAATTTGTTTGTTCTACTTGAAGAAAATTAGTTGGGTTTTCTGAAACGGTTGTTGCAACAAAAAGACCTAATGCACGTCCTCTTTCAGAAGTCTCTAATGCTTTAGGAAAATCACCTTTGTCAATATAAAGCTTTTGCAGAGATTCGTATATAATGCGATTTTCATCAATTAATCTTGTTCCAGAGACAGGTATAGGATTAAATCTTTTACTTTTTAAAAATCCTTCTTCAGCCTCAATAAGTGTTTCTAAATTATCCAACGCATGCAACAACTCTTGTTCAGCATCATTTATTCTGCCAAGTTTTAATAAAGAGTAACCAAGATGACTCCTTTCGTGAATCATTATAAGCTCAATATTAATGCGCTCAGAAGTTATCGTTTTACTTGGAGAATCAGGAAAGAATCCATAGGATAGTGCTGAATATTCTGATTTCAAAGATTGCTTTTTGTAAGAATCTAATCTTTGAATAGTCTCTTTATCAATTAATTTTCTATAATACTGAACTGCTTTTTTGTAGTTTTTAGCTTCAAAATAAATATCTGCGTATTCGCCCGTATAATCGTTTGGAGTATCAAAAACTTTAGACTCTGTAGAAGCTTTGTCCAAAAAAGCGATGGCTACTTCATAGTCGCCAGCAAACTTATATAGTTTAGACAGATTTCTATAAACTTCTACATTGTGCATTCTTTTCGATTTGTTAGAATCTATATCTATTGAATTATCTAAAATAGCTTCAATTTGATTTTCAAAATAAGATGCGCAGTATTCGACAGATTTTTTTTTGCTAATCGAAGTTTTTCCAGCCTTTTCGGAGTTCACTATACTACAAATTAGAGATAAAGCGTATTCTTCACCCGTCTGATCATTAATAGATCTATAAGTTTTCAATACTTCTTCAGCTGATGAAAACGCAATTTCTATATTAGATAGATTTTGTACATCACTATAAAATAATTTTGAAGTGTCCTGAAGCTGCTGCTGTAGTTTTTCTTGTAAATTAGTAACTTCATTGGATGTCACTGTATTACTTTGTGGTTGAGCCAAATTAGCTTTACAAAGAATACATAAAAGGAGAAAAAAGCAGAGTAAGATATTAACAATATAAAATTTTTTAATTTTTATTTTCATATTGTTGTTTGCCAAAGAATTTTGAAAGCCTATTATTTTATTTCTTCGCTTTTAAAGAGAATCCGGAGATTTTACTTACTTTAACAGTGTTGTTGTATGAAATAGATTATGGATTTGCGATGAATAAAGTTTAAGTACTATTGGAAACGGAGTATTTGTGAGCTATCGAGTCTGTAACTTGCCTAAGTACAATGCCGAGAGTTCTTTTGCGGAGGGTTCTTTCGCGACTTTGGGTGCGCCGAGGAAAGCTCGGCTAAGTCAGTGGGGTGAAAGTCCCCATCCTGCAAGCCTTGGCCAGGCACAGGTACTAGACTTTATCGGAAATAAGAAAGGAATCGGTTGAAGTCACCATATCGTCCCATCGTTCGGGGTCAAGCGGCTTGACCCACTAGACGACCTGGCTTTGCTCGGTGTGTCAGGCGGAAGTTATGCAAGCCGCAGGCAGTCTCCATCACGTCGTCGACGTAGTGGTCCAGCCGATTGCGAAAGGGTTGTCTCAGAATTTGGCAGCGTTTGACGCCACCGATGTGGTGTTCCACTTCAATACGAAGACTGGAAATACTTCGGTTGTTCATCTTCTCAATGGTTGTCAGAGAGCGGTTGCGAGGTTTCTTCTTCGGTTGCTGAATCGTCACCCCCTCTGGGGCAAAGCCCTGAAACCCCGTATCCTGCCATAACGTACTGCCTTCAGGGAACGACAGGTGCTCGCTATCGGCAATCGCTTTGTC
>NZ_JASATW010000063.1:0-7862 GCF_030405905.1 Sphaerothrix gracilis Ecp01 | reverse complement strand
CATCGCTCTGCTCCCCCGCCCATTCAAATCACCATTGGCCGCGTTGATATTCGCGCCACTCCCCCCCCGGCTTCGTCCCCTCAACCCGCCCGCGATCGCCCCCATCCGCCTCATCTCCGCCTCGAAGACTACCTCAACACCCGCCGCGCCTCGACGACTGGAGGCCAATCATGAGTACCGCCCTGGCTATCGGAGCTGTGACTGCTATTCTCAAAGGTTTGCTGGACAATCGCCTCGCCACCGCCTCCGGCGATCTAGGTGGCAGCGCCCCTGCTGTCACGGTGCAGGCTCCCGACCTGGTTGTGCCCCCCGATGCCAGTACGGATGTAGACAGGCTCAATCTGTTTCTCTATCAGGTGACGCCTAACTTGGGCTGGCGCAATGTTGGCTATCCGGCCCGCGATTCCCAGGGCGATCGCGTTAGCTGTCCGCCCCTAGCGCTCAACCTGCACTATCTGCTCAGCGCCTATAGCCGGGTCGATTTTCGGGCTGAAATTATGCTGGGGTACGGGATGCAGCTTTTACATGAGCTAGGTGTTTTGCCCCGCGAGCTAATTGGGGCGCGGCTGGTCGCTTTGACCGATCCGCCAGAAAACGTGCTGGCGGTTTCCTCGCTGGCTCAGCAGATTGAGATGCTCAAAATTACGCCAGAAGCTCTCAGCACCGAAGAAATTTCTAAACTGTGGGCCGCCTTTCAGACCAACTATCGCCCTACTGCGGCCTACCAGGTTTCGGTGGTGCTAATTGAGAGTGAGTATCCGGCGCGGGCTGCTCTGCCGGTGCGAGAAGCGAATTTTAGGGTGTTGCCTTTCAAGCGTCCGGTGATTGCCGCTGTGCAGCCGCAAATACTGGAACCGGGGGATAGCTTGACTCTCACCGGGCAAAACCTCAGAGCCGATGAGCTGCGCCTCCGCTTTGGGGCGGAACCGCTGGTCACGCCGGCTGAGGCGGATGTGACTAACAGCCAAATTTCGGCCATACCGCCTGCTGGGTTACTGGCGGGTGTCAATGTGGTGCAGGTGCTGCACCTGATTGATTTTGGCACTTCTAGTCCCTCGGAACCGCATCCAGGCTTTGAGTCTAATACTGTCGCTTTTATGCTGCGGCCCACCATCACGCCGCCTGCTAGCGTCAGCGCTGGCAGCGATCTGAGCCTAGCCGTGGCGCCGCCTGTCGGTCGCAATCAGCGGGCTGTCTTGCTGCTGGGCGATCGCGCCCTGACGGTTCCCCAGCGCTCCCAGTCCGACCCGCCCACCACGGGCACCCTGACGATTCCTATCCCCGGCGACTTCACCCCAGACACCTACCTAATTCGCCTACGGGTAGACGGGGCTGAGAGCCGCCTCACCCCAGACAGCGGACCGTTCACCGGGCCAACGCTGCAGGTGACGCCATGACGATGACAGATGAGCGCGACTGGCAAACGGTGAATCAGCAGGCTTTGGCGGCTGCTCTAGAGGAAATTCGGCAGCAGCTACAGCGCTATATTGGCCAGCCCACCCAAACTGAGCCTGAAGCTGCTTTCAACGTCGAGCCGCTGTCCCTATGCAGTCAGTCAGAATCCCCCTCAGCCCTACAGTATCTGTCGGCTGTTTTTCGACTTACCTCTTTTGAGCGCCAGATCTTACTGCTTTGCGCTGGCGTGGAACTGAGCGCTGCTTTAGCCCAGCTTTGCAGCGAGGCTCAGGGAAATTGCCAGTTTGCCTACCCTACGTTTAGCCTGGCGCTGGCCGTCTTTCCGGCAGCCCACTGGAGTGCGATTGCCCCTATCTCCCCCCTGCGCCGCTGGCGGCTAATTGAGCTGGTAGACAGCGATCGCCTCACCCAGAGCCGCCTGCGGATTGACGAGCGCGTGCTGCACTATTTGATCGGCGTGCCCTACCTAGATGAGCGCCTACAGGGTTTAATTCAGCCGGTTGCTGTTCCTGCGCCGCTGCTGCCCTCCCGCCAGCCTTTAGCCCAGCGAATTGTCGAGGTTTGGCAAACGCAGACTCAGGCAGTGCCGATTGTGCAGTTTTGTAGCCGGACGGCAGCAGAGCCGCTGGCGATCGCCGCTACCGCCTGCCAGCAGTTGGAGGCCAAGCTTTATGCGCTGCGGGGCACGGATATTCCGGCTGCGATCGCTGAGCGAGAAGCCCTAGCCCGCCTCTGGGAGCGAGAAGCGCTTTTAAGCCACGGCATTTTGTTTCTTAATGGCGAAGATCTCAGTTCTAAAGTGCTGAAGCAGACCGTCATTCCCTGGGCTGAGAGCCTGCAGGTGCGGCTAGCTATTTCTCATTCAGAACCGCTGTCTCTGGGCGATCGCCCCGTGATGTATTTAGAAGTCGCCCCTTCTAGCTGGACAGAGCAGCGTCAGCTCTGGCAGCAGACTTTGCAACCTAGAGAACTCAACGGTCAGCTCGACAGCCTAGTTTCGCAGTTTCACCTCAGCCCTGCGGAGATTCAGTCCGTCTGGGCGGCGGTCGATCGCCAACCGGGTGACGCCGCTACCGCTCTGACTGAACGCCTCTGGGATGCCTGCCGCCTGCGATCGCGGCCCCGGCTGGATCATTTGGCCCAGCGCCTCCTCCCCACGGCGACCTGGCGCGACCTGGTACTGCCAGAGCGAGAGCAGCAGATGCTGCAGGAAATTGCGGCTCAGGTGCGGCAGCAGGCCAAAGTGTATGACACCTGGGCTTTTTCCCGGCGGGGTGGGGCGGGTTTGGGCATTGGGGCTTTGTTTGTTGGGCCGAGCGGTACGGGCAAAACGCTGGCGGCTGAGGTGTTGGCCCATGAGCTGCGGCTGGATCTTTACCGGATTGATCTGAGTCAGGTGGTGAGCAAATATATTGGTGAGACGGAGAAAAATCTGCGGCAGGTGTTCGACGCGGCTGAGGCGGGGGGTGCTATTTTGCTGTTTGATGAGGCGGATGCTCTGTTTGGCAAACGCAGCGAGGTCAAAGATGCCCACGATCGCTATGCCAATATTGAGGTGAGCTATTTGCTGCAGCGGATGGAAGCCTACCGGGGCTTGGCGATTCTGACGACGAATTTGAAAAAGTCAATTGACACGGCTTTTCTGCGACGGCTGCGTTTTTTGGTACAGTTTCCTTTTCCAGATGTGGCTCAGCGCCTAGAAATTTGGCGGCGCATTTTACCGCCCCAGTTGCCGACGCAAAGTTTAGATTTTACTCAGCTAGCGCGGCTCAACGTCACGGGGGGCAATATTCGCAATATTGCTCTCAACGCGGCTTTCTTGGCGGCTGATGAGGACGCCCCCCTACAAATGCGTCATCTGCTGCGGGCGGCGAAGACGGAATATATCAAGCTGGATAAGACGCTCACAGATGCGGAGGTGGGCGGCTGGATTTAAAGCAATTTAGGACTGTCTAGCTCTTGGAGTTGCTGCTTGATACGACCGCTGAGAACAGCATACTTACACCGACTCATGGTTTTACAGCTACAGATTAGACCCCTCCCAACCTCCCCTTGCTAAGGGGAGGTGCCGCAGGCGGTGGGGTGCCGATAAGGTAGTGCTAGTTCACCGACTCACGGTTTTACAGCTACAGATTAGACCCCTCCCAACCTCCCCTTGCTAAGGGGAGGTGCCGCAGGCGGTGGGGTGCCGATAGGTAGTGCTAGTTCACCGACTCACGGTTTTACAGCTACAGATTAGACCCCTCCCAACCTCCCCTTGCTAAGGGGAGGTGCCGCAGGCGGTGGGGTGCCGATAGGCAGTGCTAGTTCATAGAACTGGTATTACTCATAGACGGATGCCTTCTTGGTGGATGAGCTCTAGTAGACTTGGCTGAGCGGCCTCACAGCGCACTAAGTCAACTTCAAACCCTTTTACTTGGCAAAGTAGAGTCCCTACAGCCTGGCAGTACTGTTCCAGCGGTAATCCATAGACGGCTAGGTCAATGTCTGAATGCTCATCGACTCGCTCAGGCGTGAGCAACGAACCAAATAAGAAAACCTCTCGTACGCCAAACTGCTGCTTGAGTGTCTTAGCCGCTAGATGAGCCTGGATCATTCCTGCCTGCTGCCGCTCGTAGCTATGACGGCGATCGCGCGCTTGCTGTTGACGGGCATGAGCGACAAAGGCTGACAGGTCTGCTTTTGATAATGCCATACGATACGAGATCAAATTTCCTGCTGTCTTGATTTTAAGAGCAGTTAACTATCAGGCGGGCGTTGCCCGCCCGATGCTATTGGCTATCTCTCGCTAGGGGTTACTCTAGGCGCACTAGCTTGACCAGCAGGCTCATGACGTGACCTGCATCCGGGGTGATGATGATCCGATCGCCGGGAATGCTGATGGCGTTTGTCCAGCGGGCGAATTCGGCATAGTGCAGGGTGTGCAGGTGCAGCTTGGTGCGCTCGACTAGGGGCGGCGGGCCGATGAGAATATGGCGGATGGGCTGGCGATCGCCGTCGCTAGGAACTGTCAGCTCAGCCGGGAGGGGTTGAGCCGGATCTGGGCCATGTTGGAACATGGGGTTTCTCCGTTTTTTGGGTTTACAGGTTCCCTGTGTCCCAGGTGCGATCGCCGTTGGCGGGTTTTCACACCTGGGTTGGTTGTCAGGGAAGAAAACCCAAAAATTTACCGCCCCGTTTGCCAGAGTGTTGCAAGTCGGAGCGGCTAGAGTAAAATACCCCAAGCCCATGCTTCCGGACTGGTTACGTCAGTCTGGCTGGGTTAGAGGCCCGTTGTTGCTCTAACAACTTCGGGTCTCGCGCGGACAAATTTTTGGGAATAACGCAGGCGCTGGGATGATTTTTGCAGACCTCCGTTAAGCCCACACATTAGCGTGTCTGGGAATTGGAGTCAATATTTTTGAGCCAGGGGCGATCGCGCTTCGCTAAGAACTTAGGCTTCTTTGCCAAAGCCCGGTGAGGTGTAAAGTCTTTGGCGATCGGCAGTGTTCTACAGCGCTACGGCTATAGGCATATTTTCTTTGATTACAAAGTTAGACAGTGCCGGAGCTGGTGAGTTAGAGTGGCGAGTAATTCGTGGATGTTCCCACGAAGGTCACCGGAACCTTGAAAACCGCATAGTCTCGTAGACCTCCGTGGATTAATTGTTCCGTAAGGGTTTAAGGCGTTTTGGAGGAGTGCTTTTTCTCAATAAGCTTTGCTTTGTTGAGAGCTGAGCCGACCTTCGTGGTTTTGTCGTCTACAACCCGCTCCTAGTAAGGTCTCCTGAACGAAGGGTTTCATTCCCACCACCCCGCAAGGGGACGGAAACCCGATCAGATAATCTTTCTCTAGCCAAACTGACTTAGCTTGTTTCATTCCCACCACCCCGCAAGGGGACGGAAACGTTGTTCCAGAAGCTTGCACAGTTAAAGCCCCATTGCTGTTTCATTCCCACCACCCCGCAAGGGGACGGAAACTGCTGACTGCTCCACGTTTAGCCTCAATGTGTATTTAGCTATAGTTTCATTCCCACTACCCCGCAAGGGGACGGAAACCAGCGAACGCTGACGCCCCCGCAAATGGGGCAGTAACAAGTTTCATTCCCACCACCCCGCAAGGGGACGGAAACATCAAAACTCGATCCCTCTGCATAATCTTGGTGCATTGTTTCATTCCCACCACCCCGCAAGGGGACGGAAACACTAAACCGTAGTGTCGCTGGTAATAATCGCACGAGTTGAGTTTCATTCCCACCACCCCGCAAGGGGACGGAAACAGCGGGCTGGTATTATCTACGTTCTCAAAAAAGTGGCGTTTCATTCCCACCACCCCGCAAGGGGACGGAAACTTCTCTGCAAACTAAATCAGAAGTAAAGTGAATTAGATTTTTAGTTTCATTCCCACCACCCCGCAAGGGGACGGAAACGTTAACTCTTACTACGACAAGCTTAAGGATGGATCGTTTGATTTTGATAGTTTCATTCCCACCACCCCGCAAGGGGACGGAAACCGTAATGTTCTGCAGCAACTCTTCTTGCTGGGCAGGTTTCCAGTGTTTCATTCCCACCACCCCGCAAGGGGACGGAAACACGAGCGGATCACCCTGCCGATCCGGATAAAACACACTTGTTTCATTCCCACCACCCCGCAAGGGGACGGAAACACCTGCAGCTGCGAACCAGTGACGAGCATTTTAATCTCCTCCCTGGTTTCATTCCCACCACCCCGCAAGGGGACGGAAACCCATCGTCGGTGTCTTCGCAGTCGGGATATCCCGCCATAGTTTCATTCCCACCACCCCGCAAGGGGACGGAAACAAGACTCGCTTTATGTTCCCTATCGGCTTGCTTCTCAGCCTGCAAGTTTCACTCCCACCACCCCGCAAGGGGACGGAAACAAGACCTTGAAAGTAAATTGCAGTAAATCAAGTTCTCTGGTTTCATTCCCACTACCCCGCAAGGGGACGGAAACTGGGATGAGCCAACTGAATGAACCGGCTGCCCATCTCACTAAATGCTGTTTCATTCCCACCACCCCGCAAGGGGACGGAAACTCGAGTCGAGTTCGTCCTGGGGAATCCCGTAGTCCTCCCCGAGTTTCATTCCCACCACCCCGCAAGGGGACGGAAACATCTGGCGATGCCGCCAAATCCGTGTGTGCCATTCTTTAGTTTCATTCCCACCACCCCGCAAGGGGACGGAAACTCGATGGCGCAACCCCTGTCCCATCAGCCTGCTTTTTTGGGTTTCATTCCCACCACCCCGCAAGGGGACGGAAAATCATTGCGATAGAATGCAACAAACGGATGCTTGGCAATTGTTTCATTCCCACCACCCCGCAAGGGGACGGAAACCCTTTCGGTCCGCCTTTGTGGATACTGCCGATTGTCGGCAGGTTTCATTCCCACCACCCCGCAAGGGGACGGAAACGTTCTTGGGACTGGCAGCTTTCTAGGCTTAGGCTCGCTCATTTACTGTTTCATTCCCACCACCCCGCAAGGGGACGGAAACCGGATGAACTGGATGTTCTCTGCGTTCCACACAACCTTGTTTCACTCCCACCACCCCGCAAGGGGACGGAAACTACTTTCTAACCCGTTTTGGCTCATCCCCTCTAAAGCCAATGGTTTCACTCCCACCACCCCGCAAGGGGACGGAAACATGCTCTGAATGAGCAGAGCAATAGCCAGACTTGTTGTTTTTTCACTCCCACCACCCCGCAAGGGGACGGAAACGCCCTGGTTGGCCGCCTTGCAGCGGGATTGTTGTATCGATGGTTTCATTCCCACTACCCCGCAAGGGGACGGAAACACTGCCAGCAGCAATAATCGGATGTACCGAAGTTCAAGAGTTTCATTCCCACTACCCCGCAAGGGGACGGAAACATGGTAGCCGTGATTAAATCTCCGTGATTGTTACTTTGAAAGATTGTTTCATTCCCACTACCCCGCAAGGGGACGGAAACCTTAATCAAATTAGAAGGCAGAAGCAGAAGTATGAATTAGGTCGATGCGATAAAAAGTCTGTGACCCTATGCGCTATGGGATCGCCTTTGAATCGCCCTTCACCTTAGATGTCAGCTAATTTCTGCCCTCTGCCCTCAGATTTCTGCCTTTTATCCAGGGAAGGTAGAAGGATGAAAGGGATAGGCGACAAGGTGTTGCGATCGATGTAATCAGAAGTTTGCAACTCTGTTCAATATGCGATCGGCCACCCTTGAAAACATGAATGCCGCTATTTTCGAGGGCGCGAATGAGCAGTTTAAATAGGACAAAACAGGCTTGAAATGATTGATGAAGCTGCGCTTTAGACTTGCGGTGAAGCGACTGCCGCTAAAATATGTTGCACTTAGTTCTGCCTCGTCCAAAGCATCAAGAATTTTAACCCGCAACCTAGAGAAAATTCCGGTTCTGACCCAACTGCTACCATTGACGTAGCTTTGGTCAAAGCGCCGTCATGACCACC
>NZ_JASATW010000062.1:0-7991 GCF_030405905.1 Sphaerothrix gracilis Ecp01 | reverse complement strand
TGTCAACCCTACCTTTCGGTGGGTCATTCAGAAGTTTCAGGGCATTCATTTTGTGCAGTTCGGACACCTCAAGCAGATTAGTAACCTGACTGATGAGCGGCGCACAATCATCCGATTCTTGGGGGCTCATGTTGAGCCTTACTATGCACCTACCTAATCTTTTGGCAACCTGCGGAATGTTGGATCAATCCCAATCCGCAGGGTTAAATCAGGCGGAATCGTGCGAGTCGCTTCTCGCAGCGGTGTCCCTGCCGGCAGCGATCGCGGCAGCGCCACCACGCCCCTCAGTCCCTGCCGCGACAGCAACTCTAGCGCTTCCCCATCGTCCTCACCTCCCCCACCTAAACGAAAACTCGCCCCCGGTGCAAACGTCGCCAAACTCTCATGGTGAATTCCCCCCAGCCAAACCCTAGCGCGATCGCCCTCAACTGCAGTGATCACAGCTTCTGCCGGTGGCACCTGCTCCGCCTGCGGCACAAAGTAGGTCTCTGTCGGCGTGTCAGTCTGATTCGGACTCACCTCTAGCAGCGGCACCTGCCCCGAGAGATCTTTCATATCGCAGCTGATATGGGCTACCGTGCCTAGAGCACTATCCGTTTGCTGCCAGAGATACTGCGTCAGCAAAAACGTAAACGCCCCAGCATAAAAGCCATCAAAACCCACATCTAGTGCCTCCTGGTGCTTCTGAGCAGCAGCAATCACAACGCCCTTGGCAACGCCGGTATCTCGGAGCTGCTGAAAGCGATCGCGGTCAATCCGCAGATCTCGTAGCCACCGCGACTGATACTCCAGCTCTGCTGGCCCAGGCCGATACAGCGTCCCATCCCACACAGAACGTATTCGAGCATTTCCTCGCGTGCCACCGCCGGCATAGCAGCTATCTAATACCACGGTTACATTTTCAGTTTGCAGCCGCTTCATCAGCAAAAACAGGGTACGGCCCATAATATGATTGACGCCCGCTTCATCAAAGACAGCATCAGCGGGCACGAAAGCGCTGTTAAAGTCATCATCATGACGCGGGCGCGGATCCAGCACCCGTGAACCATGACCTGAAAAGTGAAATACCACCACATCGTTAGGTCTTGCCTGCGCGATGAGATGCTCTTCAAAAGCACGAATAATGTTGGCGCGACTAGGCGGGTCAGCGGTCTCATCCGAAAGGACACAAATATCATCAGGGCTAAACCGAAAACGACTGATCAGCAGCTCTCGCTGCAGGTCCAGGTCAGTGAGACAGCCTTGCAGGCTCGTATAGCGACCTACGCTGGGATAATCATTGATGCCAACCAGCAGAGCTAGCTTACGCGGTGTCTCATGAGCTAAAACCCGACCATAGCGAGTGGCTTGCTGCGGCAGCGCTAACTGACTCAAGCCAGTCACCGCTAAAGCACCTCCGGCAGCTTGCAGAAAACGGCGACGGCTTGTTGGCATAGCGCAGTCATCTCATCTATAACTTCTATAAACCCACGAGAGCGTACAGCATCGCAAGGTAGCGTAATATAAGCCTAGGCTAGTAGCAGCATGAAGTGTAGATCTTGCCATCGCTACCTCTAGCTGTCCGCTACCGGGCAGCAAATGCTTTAGCAATCTACTGACTCGACCCTCATTCGCTCTCACTTCAACCTAGAGCACCATCCCACCTAACCACAACACCGCTCACGCTAACAAAATCCATCCCCAAATCCTCATAACCCCATCTATACAACAATCTCAGATGATCACCTAATGTCGGGAAGATCCCACTTTTCCTGTTAAGCGACATCAGCGAAGGCGTTCTCGTGCAGCCCACCTCTAACAAGCTGCACTTTTTTCACCAAACCCTGCTGGAATATACGATCGCCTACTGGCTCACGCGGCAATCGGCTCAGTCCCAGCGCGAGCAGTTTTTTGCTCAGCTCCAGCAGCCAAAGAGCCTCAAAGATCGCAGTGCTGTGCGCCCTGCACCGGCTAGACCCACGCTTTTTAGCGACGGTGGTGGAGCAGGATTTTCCCCGGCTGCTGCAGGCGGACTGGATTCGCAATGTTTCGGCAGTGGTGAAGACTATTGGCAAATTGGAAGGGCCGCAACCCCCCTTGTTGGATGTGGTGATTCAACGCTATGGAGAGCGGGCCAGTGTTAAGAGCTTGGTGCTAGCGGTGAGAGGACTTTAAGGGCTAATTTGAGGCGGCAGCATTTGAGCCACTTGGATTACAAAGTCGGTAAAGGCGAGCGGGGCAATTTTTAGAGACTCGGCCAAAATGGTTTGGGACTGATACTGGCCTGCGGCAGGCTGACGAAACACATAGAGCTGCCGGGCGATCACGTCTAATACCCAGTAGTCGGCAATCCTGGCTTGAGCATAAAGGGGAGCTTTGGTTTTGAGGTCATAGTTCAAGCTGGAATCGGCAACTTCAATCACCAGCAAAATCTCAGCAGGGGTGGGGTGATGGGTGCTGTAGGCCAGCGGATCGCGCCGGGCAATAACGATATCGGGTTCTGGCTCAGAGGTGTCGCTGAGGTGAATGGGATCTTGGGATTTGACAAAGACGCGGCGACCTAGGCCCTCTTTGAAGAGATCTTGAGTGAGGAGTACGGCTGAGGCGTGGGCTGTGCCTTTAGCCGCCATTGAGATGATTTCTCCAGCGATGAGTTCAGTGCGCTCGGTAGGGTGTAGGATGCCGAGTTCGCTCATGCGATGGTATTCGCTGACGATAAAGCGTCGCGGCTGAACAGCAACCATTGACTTTGAAGTTTAGGCAGTTTCTTTTATCTTACTAGCTGGCTTTTAGGGTGGGCGATCTCCGGGGGGTTACCTGTGCCACAATAACGGCAAGCGAGTCTTACTCTTTGTGACCCCCATTCCTCCCCTATCGGCACCCGCTGGCTATCGCTCCCAGGCTCAAGACACTGGGATAGAGACCGATTTGCTCTGCTTCTATCTGCTGCGGCAAAAAACAGTGGCCCAGCGTTTGCAAATGGGCACGCAGCTGATGCGTAGCGCCCGCCAGTTGGCGATTAACTGTTTTCAACAGCGCTTCAGTGAGCTGACGCCGCCGCAGTTTAAGCGCAAGCTAGCGGAGGCTTGGCTGCAGGAGTATTGCCCGGCTGACTATGTTCCAGGAGGGTCTGAGGTGACCTGGATTCAAGATTCGATTCAGCTCGCCGCCGAACTGCATCACCTGTTGACCCACGCCGCTATTCCTTACTACGTCACTGGCGGGGTGGCGACGATCGCCTATGGCGAAACCCGCACCACTCAGGATATCAATGTGGTGCTGGCTGTCTCAGGAGAGGCGATCGCGGCGCTGGCGACCCGTTTGGAGCAGGCTGGCTTTTATGTGCCGGGGGTGGACGAAGTCGCTAGCGGGCGTATGCAAACGCTACAGGTGACTCAGATTGATACCATCTCGCGGGCTGATTTGATCATTGCCGAAGATAGCGCGTATGAACGGCTCAAGTTTGAGCGCCGCCAAGCCTATACGTTGGAAAACGATGCGACGCTCTATCTGGCGTCTCCTGAAGATCTGGTGATGACTAAGCTGCGCTGGGGGCAGGGCCGTCAGTCGGAAAAGCAGTGGCGCGATGTGCTGGGCATTTTGAAGGCGCAGCAGGCGCAGTTGGACTATGACTATATGCACCGCTGGGCGGCGGAGTTTTCGCTGTCTGAGGCGTTGAGCCAGGCGACGGTGGCCGCCGGCGTGAAGGCGATCGCCGATCGGCAGTGGGCGATCGCAGTTTTTCCGGTAGTCAGCCAGGCTTGGACGATCGCGCTGAGTCGGCAGCGGGTTCAGCTACTAAGCGCTGGGCAGCAGCAGGCTGAGGGGCAGCTTTATGTTTTAGTGCAGAATGACGCAGAGCAGACTTTCAGCGTTTTGGCTAAAGCGGCGGCGAGAGAAGTGGTGCGCTATGGCTTTCAAGGTGCGGTTTTAAGCGCTGATCCGTGGCTGAGCGATCAGCAGGCGTGGCGGGCGATCGCGAGGCGGCTGGCTGAGGATTAGGTTGGTTCACGGCTAGCTTGAGGTGCAGTTGGGCCTTCTTTTATCTCACTGGCTGGCTTTTTAAGGCGGGCGATCGCTCTTTTTGTTGGTTGTTGACAGCTTTGATAAAGCAAATGCCTGTAATGCTGATTTGGTGCGGCTTTGCGATATACTCGTCGAATCGGTTCAAATTCTAAAAGCTCATTTTTCGGCATTAGCCGCGATTTAGCCTGATTAGACCTGTTTATCGCTCAAAATCTCAGAAATGCTCTGTTTCTTCTCGGAGTCTAGCGATCGCCAAAACCCGCATTCTTTCGTTAAACCCAGCGGGTGCACTGGTATACAAGGGATACAGGCGTTTTCCACAGGCTCTTATTGCAAGTCTTTCTCATTTATAAGGGCAGCGGGTAGACCCCGACGAAAATGGGGGTGTAGAATGCAGGTAGGGCAAGGGTTCTAGAACCCGACCCTTTTAACTTCCTCGGAAGTTGAACTAATGGAAATAAGAAACTCTGCAGGTTGAGGCCATATGTCCTCAGCTTTTAACTTCCTCGGAAGTTGAACTAATGGAAATTCACGCTTGGCCACCAAGTCCGTGAACATGACGCCATCCTTTTAACTTCCTCGGAAGTTGAACTAATGGAAATTGTGGGTTGCGCAATTGTAATAACTGCAAATCACCTTTTAACTTCCTCGGAAGTTGAACTAATGGAAATGCGTAAGGCTCCCGTGAGTCGAGGCAAACCCGACTTTTAACTTCTTCGGAAGTTGAACTAATGGAAACTGACTGGTATTCGTCTTGTCTTTTAAGCGTGCCAGCTTTTAACTTCTTCGGAAGTTGAACTAATGGAAACGGGTTTTCGCTAGCGAAAACCCGTTTCCACTTAATTGAAAAAGATCAAAAAAAGTCTCCCGGATGGGAGACTCAATCAAGACCCTTCGCTAAACGGTTCTCCGCCGCCAAGCGTCTTTTTTAACCCCTATCAACTATCCCCGTTCCCTCAATAACAAAGGACAATACGCTACCTCATCCCCCAACACCAGCGCCAAATACGCCTCCACCTGCAGCTCAATACACTGCCGATGCGTCGTCTCCCCCGCCACAGGATGCCAAATCGGCGACGCCAAATGCTGATCCCACTGCTGCACAAAAATATCCAACGCCGACGGACTCAAGAAAAATCCCTCCCCCAACCAAACAAAATCCTCCGGCCCAATCTGCCCCATCAGCAACAGATCCAACACCAGCGTATCCACCAGCGGCATCTGCAGCTCCGTCAAAAAATCACACACCAACGGCGGGCGCACCCACGCATCACAGTGCAAATTCGCCAGCTCCTCATCCAGCCCATACTCCCGCAATACCAACTGAATCCGCTGACTCAGCAGCGCCACCCCCAGCTCCATCAGCCGCCGCAGCGGAGCCAGCCCCCGGTTATACTGCCGCCACCCATCCGGCAGCAGCCGGTGCAGCGCCGCCCGGTAAAAAAACGTCCCCGTCTCCGCATAATTCTGCAGCACCGGCAACGACGGAGCCAGCGGCAAATCATCCCGCAGCCGTCCCAGCAGCACCAGCACCTGCTCCACCGCCGCCACTGTCTGGCTCCGCTGCCGCAGTAGCACCCCCGCATTATGCAGCTTCACCCGTACCAAGCTCTCCGCCATCTCCCGCACAAAGGTGATGTCGTGCGATCGCTCAAGCTGAGCCTGCAAATACGTCGCCGGTGCCGCCACCGGCTTCAGGTACTCCACACACTGCCCGTTCGGTTCAAAATACAGTACTGGAATTTCCAGAGACAGCGCCAGGTTCACCGCCTTCTGCGCCCACGGCTGCTGACCCAGCACAATCACCTGGTTCACCCGGTTCAGCGGCACCGCAAAGCAAAACCGCTGCTGCTGATAAACCTGAAGCTGTCGGGACTGAAGCCGCAATTCTGTCTGCGGCTGAGCTACATAAATCGTCGTCATAAGGCTTTCCTCAAACATAGAGCGATCGCTAGAAAAGCTTTTCACTCAGGCCGTTATGCCTTCTCTTCTAGCTAGTTCTATGCTCGCAAGCCCAGATCTGCGTACAGGTTTGAGCGATCGCTCTGAGTATATGACTTTAAATATGAGTTGCAATTTTGGCGTTGCTGAACCCAAAAATGAATTGAGCCTTGGACAGCCGTGAGCGAGATGCTCACACTCCGTAGGGTGCTGTTAGGCGAAGCCGTAACGCACCGCTCTACAAGGCTTCGATGCGTTACGCTGACGCTAACGCATCCTACATAAAATTATGGCTGTCTACTTACCAAGGCAAGGTAATTTCTATTTTTTCCTTAACTTGGCTAGGATCTTGTATTTTTTGGAGAAATTTCGCTCTTTCCGCGTTGTCTACTCCGAACAGAGTCATTACCTGATAGGCGTCTGCCGGCGTATGGAGTCCGTTCGATTGAATCCAGACAAATGAAGGCGTACCTAAGCTACCTCCCACTTGAGGATTGCCTTTCTCTCCTCCCTTAAAGCCGCTTTTGTAAAAGAACTCTAGCGCAGCTCCTCGCACTCTATATTTATCCCCCTCATCTCTCCACTGGTGCACCTGGCTTGGATGTTTCAGCTTGGGAGAGCGTATTAGATAAATTCGGGCATTCTTATTCAAAATATCCTGAGTACGCCCTTCTGTCTTTTTAAGCTTAGGTTTAGGTCGCTGAGGTCTAGAAAGATTGGGCGTAGCTGTCGGCTGCGGTGTGAGAGCAGGAACGCTAACCGGCAGAACTTGATCAAAGGCTGTGAGCAGGTCTTGAAAAAATTGCTCCCAAGCTTGCAAAGTACAGGGCAGAATCTCTTCAGGTGTAGTTACTTGCCAAAAACACCCACGCAGGCGGCCACTATTCCAGTGCAGCGGGCGTCTAGCGCCTCGACCTAGCCCTCCAATATGAAACGCTAGCTTCAATAAAGCCTGGAGCAAGACTAGGTGCTGATTCTTCTTGGTTTGAAGAATTAGCTTACCTGTGCCAGAGTGGGGTTTTATTTGGCTGCCTACATCTTCATCATCCAGCACAGAGATTAACTTAAAGCTGCCTTCCTGGGGCTGGGGTTCAATTCCGCCGAACACCTTCTGTTCCAATGTGCGGCAATCATCGGCTGAATATAGAGCTAAAGCTACCGCGCGAAACCAATAGCGCAAGACTCCGCGCACTGCCACAGAGCGAAACTCCGGCGTCTTCTCGTTTGGGCCATAAATGCCTTGCGACCAGAACTCAAACGGATGCTCACTACTGTGGGGATGCGTCAACGATGAAAACGATGTTGATGCGCTACCGTCAATTCGGGTCGCTTGTCCATAACCTGCGCTAACGCGAGACCCCAATCCTTCTGCTTGGAAAGCTTGCTTTAGCCAGTTTTTGACCACCTCTACATCCGCTGCCGATCCGATACTGGTACGAGTTAAGCCAATCTTCAGCGTTACCTCGGCCATCGACAGCAAAGAGTGAGGCACAGTGCCGTATCGCACCTGATTCCCTTTCCATGTCCACTGGGGATTAGCCATATCTAGTTTCAGACAGGGAGCCGTTGGAAAGGCATCTAAAATTTGAACCGCCGCTACCGCCGCCTTATCTCCCTCCAAAAAGCCTAAGAGCCGGTTGAACGCTTCTTGCTGCGCGTTACGTGCCCACGCTCTCAGAAAGCCCTTAAGACTGCTGCCTCTGTACAGGACAAAACCTTGAAGAGTAGGTAAGAAAAGGGTTTCATGGAATTGCGAAAGACCAACGAAACCCTTATGGAACAGGTTACTCTACTGCGCGATACCCTGCGAAGTCACCTCAACTGGCACGGTGCTCGATTGACATTCCTAGCAATGTTTCTCATGCCCTGTTGCAAGTGAGAACGGTCAATTTTAGCGACTTGGCCGTGGCCTTTTGCAGTCGGGCTCAGAGCGAGTCAAGTTACAAGCGCCTGCAACGCTTTTTCCGGGACTATGAACTTGATGAAAGCGCTCTGATCCAAATGGTGGTGAGCTTGCTGAAGATACCCGAACCCTGGGTCCTTTC
>NZ_JASATW010000061.1:0-7992 GCF_030405905.1 Sphaerothrix gracilis Ecp01 | reverse complement strand
GAGAAACATTGCTAGGAATGTCAATCGAGCACCGTGCCAGTTGAGGTGACTTCGCAGGGTATCGCGCAGTAGAGTAACCTGTTCCATAAGGGTTTCGTTGGTCTTTCGCAATTCCATGAAACCCTTTTCTTACCTACTCTTCAAGGTTTTGTCCTGTACAGAGGATTGCTGGACGTCATGCCAAGCCTTAGAGATGAAAATGGCCTGTTAGAACAGGCATGGAAAGCATTAAAACGTATCCATGACCGTCTCGGCGAGACCGATTAATTCAGAACTCCCTTTACTGGAGACCAAGCTCTACCTCCCCCAATGGTCTGCTGATCGCGTTTCGCGTCCGAGACTGATCGATCGCATCGATCCGCAGCGCAAACTCACCCTGGTCTCGGCCCCAGCCGGGTTTGGCAAAACGACGCTGCTCGCCGAATGGATTGCCGCCGCACCCACACGACCCGTTGCTTGGGTTTCCTTAGACTCCAGTGACAACGATCCGGCGGTTTTCTGGACCTATCTGATCACCGCCTTACAGAACGTTCAACCTAGTTTGGGAGAGCGATCGCTCTCATTACTGCGATCGCCCCAGCCCCCTCCTATTGAGTCGGTGCTGATGACGCTGCTCAACGAAATAGCTGTAGTTGAAGAGGATTGTGTCCTGATCTTGGATGACTACCATGCGATCGCGATCGAAACCATTCATCACGGAATCGGCTTTTTACTCAGCCATTTGCCGCCCCACATCCATCTGATTATCGCCAGCCGTGCCGACCCGCCCTTGTCGTTGGCGCGTTTAAGGTCTCACAGAGAATTGACTGAGCTGAGGGTGAGCGACCTGCGATTCACGCCGAATGAGGCTGCCGCTTTCCTGAGACAAGTGATGGGTTTGGAGGTATCGGCGGCAGATGTGGCCGCTTTAGAGAAGCGCACCGAAGGCTGGATTGCCGGGTTGCAGCTCGCCGCACTCTCGATGCAAGGACACGCAGATCTGCCTGGATTCATTACCGCTTTCTCTGGCGACGATCGCTACATCGTGGACTATCTGCTGGAAGAAGTGTTGCAGCGGCAAAGCGATCGCGTTCGTCACTTTTTGCTGCAGACTGCTATTCTAGACCGCTTGAGCGGAGCTCTATGCGATGCCGTCACCGGCCAAACCGATGGGCAGGCCATGCTGGAAACCCTGGAACGCAGCAACTTGTTTATTATTCCGCTGGATAACACGCGCCAATGGTACCGTTACCATCACCTGTTTGCTGATGTGCTGCTAGCTCATGCTCGGATAGAGTGGCCAGAACGCCTGTTTCTCCTGCATGGACGAGCTAGCGAATGGTACGAGCAGCATGAGTTTTTCTCTGAGGCGATTCGCCATGCTCTGGCTGCTCAAGATTTTGAACGAGCAGCAGATCTGATCGAGCCGGTGTGGCCCACGATGCGCAATCGTCAGCAGGAGGCTACGGTGCGGAGCTGGCTGAAGATGCTGCCTGACTCGCTGATTCGGACTCGACCAATTCTGAGTGTGGCCTATGCGCTGGTGCTGCTGAACGCGGGGCAGCCAGAGGGGATTGAAACATATTTACAAGATGCTGAACGCGAGTTGGCACAGTTAACGCAGGTCGGGAATCCAGCGGCACAACGGATCGCGGCCAATGAAGTGCAATATCGGTTCTTGCCTGCTTCTATTGCGAATGCCCGGGCCTATCGAGCCCAAGCGCTGGGGGACTTTGCCAGCACTATCGCCCATGCCCAGCAAGCGATGACGCTGTTACCTCCCGATGAGGGATATGAACGGGGGACAACTGCCGCCTTCCTCGGTTTGGCTTACTGGTCTAGCGGCGATGTCGCAGCCGCATACCGCTCCTTCGCCGAGGGATTGAGGATCTTTCAAAAGCTGGGCGGTACTCAGATTGTCGTCGCGGCCACCCCAATTCTCGCGCAGATGGGGACGGGGCAGGGGTGGTTACGGGCAACCGCTGACACCTGTGAGCAGACTTTACAACTGGCCGAGCAGCAGCGCGGACCAATGCTGCAAGGAACGGCAGAGCTGCATCTGGCGTTGAGCGGAATCCGCTATGAGCAGGGAGATTTGGCGGCTGCTAGCCAGCTCCTGCAAACGGGGGAGGCCCTACGTGAGCAGGTGTCGATATCGGCAGCGGCCTATCTGTGGTGGCTAGTCAAGGCTCAAATCACAGCGGCTCAGGGAGACTTAGACGCGGCCTTTGACCAGCTGCATGAAGCGGCTCGGCTGTATCGGCGATCGCCCGTGCCGAATGTGCGCCCGCCTGCGGCGCTAAAGGTACGGTTGTGGTTGCAGCAGGGGAGACTGGCGGAAGCGCTGGGTTGGGTGCGGGGGTGTGGTTTGTCGGTAGATGATGAGCCGAGTTACCTGCGGGAATATGAACATTTGACTCTAGCCAGAGTGGCGATCGCGCGATACAAGCGTGATGGCACAGACGAGGCAATTCATTCGGTAATTGAACTCCTGACTCGACTGCTGGCCGCCGCCGAAGCCCATGACCGCACGGGCAGCATCATCAAAATTCTGGTGGTGCTGGCATTGACACGTCAGGCTCAGGGGGATATGGCAGCGGCGATTGCGTCCCTAGAACACGCCCTAACCCTGGCCGAACCTGAAGGCTATGTACGGGTCTTTGCCGAACACGGAACCCCGATGGAGCGACTGTTTCAACAGGCCCTGACACGCGGCATCACCCCCACCTACACTCAGCGCCTATTGACCGCCTCCGAAACCTGGGGACAAAAAAACAAAGAAACATCCCATCTCCCCATCTCCTCATCTCCCCACCCCCTCATCGAATCCCTCAGCCAACGAGAACTCGAAGTACTCCGACTACTCAACACCGAACTAACTGGCCCCGAAATCGCCCGTGAGCTGGTCGTAGCCTTAAGTACCGTGCGCACCCACACCAAACGAATTTACAGCAAACTCAATGTCACCAATCGTCGCGCTGCGGTGAAACGAGCCGCAGAGCTAGATCTGATTTAGGCGTTTGTCCCCACAAGCCCCGCCCATGAATCCCCACATTTAACCCCCACATGTGGGGACACGGGCTCCCCATATCTGTTCGTATTTTTGAGTTGTAAGCGCCAGTCGCGATTAGAGCAGGCGATCGCGCAGTGCTGATGTGTCAGTTCACAACTCCCATGAACCAACCACACCGTTCAACCGACGATCATCTCCCCCTTGAACAGTACGAAATCTGCGTCAAGGGTCATCTTGATCCTCGTTGGAGTGATTGGTTTGAGGGATTCGCGATCGCCCGCAAAGACAACGGTGAAACGCGGTTGTCTGGTCCGGTTGTTGATCAGGCTGCGCTTTTTGGACTGCTGATGAAAGTACGTGATTTGGGACTAACACTGGTCTCGGTCATGCCCACTCAACCGGAAGCAACAGAAATTTTAGACAGGCAAATAGGAGAACAATCATGAATTTGCAGAAGCAACTGCTCATGATGGAAATGAAGGCAAAACTCTCGACGCTGTGGATGTTTTTCCTGCTCAATACGATATTTCGGGACATCCACGAATTTATTGAACCGGGTTTCATTGAACACATAATGACCGGAACCTTCAACGGCATTCAAATCACCGAAGAATTGTTGCTGTTTGGTGGTTTTGTGGCCGAAGTGCCGATTTCAATGGTGCTGCTCTCTCGACTATTGCCCTATGGCACAAACCGCTGGGCCAACATCATCGCCGCTGTGATTACCCTCGGATTTGAAATCAACAACGGCACCACCGATCTAGACGATACCTTTCACATGGTCATCGAAATGGCCGCTTTATTCTTCATCATGTGGTCGGCCTGGCGGTGGCGAAACCCATTTCTCAAGCAATCTGCGATCGCTCAAGAGGTGTCGTCATGAAGCACGTGCATCAAATGGAGTAAGCAGTATGGTTGTTTTAGTTGTGTTACTCAGTGTGTTTATTGTGGTTTGGGGACTGTTGGCGATCGCCCAACGCCCTCACCAGATTCGTACCGCTGGATGTATTGCCTTTGCGGCTCTGTTTATCTTCACTGGAGTCAGTCATTTTGCCTTGGCCGATGGCATGGTGCAGATGCTGCCTGCATGGGTGCCGGGACGCTACCCCATCATTTACCTCACTGGAATCATGGAGATTGCTCTAGGACTAGGCTTTTTGCGGCCATCCGCCCGACGCCAGAGTGGTCTGCTGACCCTCGCTTTTTTGATTGCTGTACTGCCAGCTAACATCTACGCGGCTTGGAATTTCGTTGACTTTGGTGGCAATATCAACGGCCCGCGTTATCTGCTTTTTCGTGTGCCCTTACAACTTTTCCTGTTGTGGTGGGTCTGGTTTATGGCAGTGCGTCGTTCTTGACCAGTCAGTCAGCCCAGAAACATTGGGGTTAGCTCCAGTTCAGCCACTGCGCCTCGCTTGAGGATTCCATTCCTGGCTCCTGACGAGCCATAGCTTTCTAACTATCGAATCTGCAAAACGTATAGCCCTCTGTATTCAGGAGGGTTGATTTCACCATGCGATTAAACACAACAATTCCCCCATTAGCTCCGTGGGAAACCTCTCCCAGTATCGACACCCTGAGATCGCTCTATGATGCCTCTGCCGATCACTGGGACCGTTATTTGGCCCGTCTAGGCCAGCTCCAAGATTATCAACGGCTGTTCCAAAGTCGGGCTGTTCGCAACTGCTTGAGCCATCTTGACCAGACTTCTAAAATCCTCGACTGTGGCGTGGGTACCGGAGCCTTCAGTTTGGGGCTTTTAGACAGTCTCGCTCACCCAGTTCAGATCTCTGGTGTCGATATTTCCTATCCCATGTTGACCCATGCTCAACAGAACTTGAAACATCGGAGCCCGGCTCTCGATCTGCGATGGGGAGATATCCGGCGTTTGCCCTTTGCCGATGAGGCTTTCGACGCGGTGATCTTTGCCCATGTGTTGGAGCATCTGGCCGACCCCGTCGCCGCCTTGCGTGAGCTGCTGCGAGTCCTGAAACCGGGTGCCCCGCTGATTGGCTCGGTGACTCGTAAAGGACTGGGTCAAGTTCTCCTATCCCTGCGCTGGCAGAATCGAGGATATACCCCCCACCAGTTGGATGCTTGCCTGCAAGCCGCCGGACTTGAGGCTGTGAGGTCGTTTGACTATGGCACAGGTTGGTCGAGATGGATGTGCATCGCGGCGATCGGGGTTAAACCCAGAAGGGCGATTGTACTTCGCACACACTCCGTGAACGCCCCAACGCACCCCGATAAGCCTCAGCAGTTAGGAGGGTGACTATACTGGATGCGTCTACCTCATCACCCACATCGGGGTATTAGGCTGACGAATTTCTACCTAAATACCCAAATCAGGTGATTAGGCTGAAAGATTTCTACCTATACGCCCGTATAGGGGAGTTATGTGGAATCCGTCAGTCCAATAAATAATTAGCCACATGATCCCAAAGGAAATTCATGGCAATTGAGTCTCCACTATTTCAAAGCGCGATGGAGCTACTTGGTCACTCCGTTTTGCACTTCAACGGTTCGAAGGAGCTTGATAGGAAACTTGTGATTTTACACCTTGCCAATGCTATTGAGCTTATTTTGAAGGATTTGGTCTTAGATTCAGGTGATTCAATATATAAAGGCCCCAAAGAAACTATTTCTATTCATGGCTGTATAAAATCATTGCAAGACAAAAGTATTGACATACCGTACTTAAACAAAGTGGAATTGTTGATAGATGAGCGCAATGCACTTCAACATAGATTTGGATCTCCCAATGAATTAACGGCCATATTTTATATGAATATTGCCCAGGATTTTTTCAGAGACATTTTGAAGTGTCATTATGACCAAGAATACGAGGAGGTTATCACTCAGTTCGTCGAAGAGAAAGAGCTTCATGCATTTAAAATGCGAGAACCGAATGATGATGCAGAGTTGGAAAACCTGAAAAAGCTTTCAAATGTTCATCCTCTCGGCGCACTGTTGTCAGCAATGACATATTTCGAGAAGAAAATTGTAGATTTTAGTTCAAGCGTAGGTCTTGAAGATGACTTCCGTCGCCGTCCTTATTGGGCGATGCTATCACACCGTAGTTTAGAACAGTTTGGTGTGGATATCCCAGATGATCTCAGAGAAAAAATGGATGAGACAAGACGTTTACGTAATGTAGTAGCCCACGGACGAAAGGAGCCGACAAAAGAAGAAGTTGCCAGTGCTATTAACTCAATAGAGGAATTTGAAAGGTTTTTGTCAACTATAGACATAGAGAATGTTCGTTCGAACGTTGAAGCACAAAAAAGACAACGTGATAAAGAGCGTCAACAGCGTGAGAATGAACGCCAACAGCAAAACTTTGAGAAAAATAGTAGCTAACAATCCCAATGCACACCGACTGCCAGGACCCATTTTCTGAGACTGGGAGGTTATCTGCGGTGGGTGATTGAGGTCGTTAGGCAGCGATTCTGCCACAGTCTCTTGTTTAATCTTCTTCGCTATGGCAGCAATCGACTACGACAGAATCACGTTCACGCGGCTGACTAAGATTTCCCCAGCCGCAATCATCAACCTGATGAATGACCCTGTAGTCCGACGGCACCTACCACTGGCTCAGGATGAGTTTGGAGAGGTTGAGTGCGATCGCTTTGTTGCTACTAAGGAAAGAATGTGGGAGGAGAGAGGGTTCGGACCTTGGGCCTTCGTGTTGGATGACGAGTTCATCGGTTGGGGTGGCCTTCAGCCGGAAGGCGAAGATGTAGACGTGGGGCTCGTCCTCAGTCGAAAGTACTGGGGAGCTGGTCTTGCTCTCTACCGGAGAATTCTGGCATACGCATTTGAAGAACTCTGCGTTGACTCCGTTACTGCTCTGCTTCCCCCAAGTAGGACAAGGGTTTCAGCACTGCGGCGGCTTGGCTTCCACGAAGATGGTGAGATTGCGATACAAGACCAGCGCTTCATCCGCTACCGGCTCATCCGAAGTCGCTGACGAACCTGAACTCAGTGTGAAGAGCCGTTTTCGACCTATCGCTGCGATCGCAAATTCTTCGCCCGAGACGCACAAGTTGAATCACTCGAAAATTTACACGGAGATACCTGCCATGAAGCACTATTACCACCCGATGAGTCGAGGCGTGACAACCGACTGGATGCTCACAGAGCTAGAAGCTCCCCATGAGAAGATCATCATCGATTTTTTCGCAGGGGAGAATAACACGCCGGAATATCGTGCCATCAACCCTATGGGGAAGGTTCCAGCTCTCGAAGACGATGGCAGGATCGTGACCGAGACGGCAGCAATCTGTGCGTACTTGGCTGACAAGTACCTTAAAAAGGGGTTTGCCCCGGCAGTGAGTTCCCCTGATCGGGCGCGTTACTACCGCTACCTTTTCTTCCCTGGGACGACCCTTGAACCGATGTTCTCGGTCGAGCAGCTTGGGATCACCGATTTTAATCCCCAGTCAGTCGGCTGGGGAGATCGGGACCGCTGTATGGCGACGGTGGAGTCGATGACCCCTAAATCTGATTGGGTGATGGGTGAGCAATTTACCGCCGCCGATGTTGTATTTGGGGGCACGTTGGATTTTGCCATGAAGTTTGGCTGGTTGAAGAATGCGTCACCGACAGTCGCGGCCTACGTGGAGCGGATTCAGGCTAGACCCGCATACCAACAGACCCATCCCCAATCGGGGACTCAGTAGCGATCGCCTGTATGCAGGTGATTGATTGCAGCGAGATTATTGATGGGTGATGTGTCACTGACAATAATCACAATCTACCCATCTCCCGCAAGTTTTGAATGTCCTGCTCAAAATCCTCTACGCCGTAGTGTACTGAGCCAACATTCCGCAGGTTGCCAAAAGATTAGGTAGGTGCATAGTAAGGCTCAACATGAGCCCCCAAGAATCGGATGATTGTGCGCCGCTCATCAGTCAGGTTACTAATCTGCTTGAGGTGTCCGAACTGCACAAAATGAATGCCCTGAAACTTCTGAATGACCCACCGAAAGGTAGGGTTGA